>NZ_PNDT01000011.1:0-323511 GCF_005886375.1 Pseudoalteromonas sp. S1727 | reverse complement strand
GAAGACGCGCTAGCGCCTAAGGTTCTGCTGCTGCTTCTTCATGCGTTTGATTCTCTGCACGCTCGGCTTCTGCCTTTTCTGCTGCAATGCGTTCTGCTTCACGTTGCGCTTGCTCTTCAGCAAGTTGCTGTTGCTCTAAACCCTCAGCTTCAGCTTGTTGGTTATTGACCTCTTCGGTGTTTTGCTCTGTTTGTTGATTTTTATCTGACTTACCAAAGCCGAACCAAGACAGGAATTTACTTTTTTTTGCCATACTTGCTAATAACCACTTATAAAAATCTGATAAACTAACGGAAATAATGTGTGAATTTGCAGCCTGAATTAAAACTTAGCCGTAATAATCACACCATATTGTCTAAGATGCTCATAGTAACACTTTTAGTGCAGTTGAAAAATGACCTGCTGCTTTATGTGTACAATATTATCTGAGCTAGATTCTAGATACCATTTTTTAGTGAGCTAAATGAGAAATAAATCACCACAAAAACAAATGAGTAATAAAACTAATGATGGCGTTATTAGGATCATTAGTGGGCAATTTCGTGGCCGAAAACTACCTGTAAAAGATGTGCAAGGCTTGCGCCCAACCACAGACCGCATCAAAGAAACGGTCTTTAACTGGTTAATGCAAGATACACGTGATGCCAAAGTACTCGATTGTTTTGCAGGATCGGGCGGATTAGGGTTTGAAGCATTATCTCGCTTTGCTCAATCGGCCTGCTTTTTAGAAATGGACAAACTCGCTGCGACGCAACTAAAAGCCAATATAGAAACGTTAAAGCTCACTAATGCAAAAGTTGTGTGTACTGACAGTTTACAATTTTTAAGTAAAAATCCACATCAGCAACAATTTAATTTAGTGTTTATTGACCCACCATTTCGTCAAGGTCTGGCACAACAATGCTGTGATTTACTCACACATAATGCTTGGTTAGATAAAAATGCTCTTATTTACGTCGAAGTAGAAAGCGACATGCCAGCATTACACACACCAAGCAATTGGCTGTTACTAAAAGAAAAAGTAGCTGGGCAAGTACTTTCCCGCCTCTATGAATTACAGTGAAATTAGTAACATACAAATATTTTAGGGTTCCTATAAGAACAGACTTATATTTATCCTTTACATGTGGTGTAGCTTCGGATTACAATACTGCACCATTTTTGAACCACTTGATCATTGTTTGATCAACTTGAGCAACGCTCATTATTTAGGTAGGTGAATTTTTAATGCCAGTAATTAAAGTAAGAGAGAACGAACCGTTTGACGTAGCACTTCGTCGCTTCAAGCGTTCATGTGAAAAAGCAGGTATCCTTTCAGAAGTTCGTCGTCGCGAGCACTATGAAAAGCCAACAGCTGAGCGTAAGCGTAAAAAAGCTGCAGCGGTTAAGCGTCACATGAAGAAGCTTTCTCGCGATAACGCACGTCGCGTTAAATTATATTGATCAGTATTGGTCTTGTATAAATGAGCCTTTTAATAAAGCTAAAAGATGCGCAAAAAGATGCGATGAGAGCGAAAGACAAACAACGTCTTAATCCAATTCGCATGGTACTTGCTGCAATCAAGCAGCGTGAAATTGACGAGCAAATAACACTTGATGATGACGGTATTACCGCAGTATTAGTGAAGCTTGTTAAACAACGCCGTGATTCTTACACTCAGTACAAAGATGCTGGCCGTGAAGATTTAGCCGAAATTGAAGCCAATGAAATAGCAGCACTTGAAGAATTTTTACCTCAACAACTGAGTGAAGATGAAATCATTGCTCTCATTGATGCGGCTATTGCTGATACAAACGCAGCCGGTATGCAAGACATGGGTAAAGTAATGGGTATAATCAAAAGTAAAGCTGAAGGTCGCGCCGATTTAGGCAAAATTTCAGGTTTAATTAAGCAACGATTAACAGCCTAATACTCCCACATACAGATGTATGATTAAGCAAACCGAGCCATGTGCTCGGTTTCTTCGTTTTTAGCTTTAATAAAAATAGCATTTGTGTTCAAATCTAAATTTGTAGAACTAAACCATTTTTCTATTTATCTCAGGACTAGACTTTACCAATGGCTGGAAAGATCCCACGTAATTTTATAGACGACTTACTTGCCAGAACCGATATTGTTGAGCTAATAGACTCCAAAATTGGCTTAAAAAAAGCGGGCAAAGATTACCAAGCCTGCTGCCCTTTTCATAACGAAAAATCACCATCATTTACTGTATCTCAAGACAAACAGTTTTATCATTGCTTTGGCTGTGGTGCCAATGGCAACGCTATTTCATTTGTAATGGAATACGACAAACTTGAGTTTGTTGACGCAATTGAAGAACTTGCCAGCCTCATGAATCTTGATGTGCCGCGCGAGCAAGGCACAAGCAGTGGCCCAGAGCGTACAGCAGAGCAAAAGCGCTCTGATTACGATTTGATGCTGCATGCTGCACGTTTTTATCAACATCAGTTAAAGCATCATGCTAATTCAGCCACCGTCATAAACTATGTAAAAGGCCGGGGATTAAGCGGTGAAACCGTTAAAAAGTTTATGATTGGCTATGCTCCCAGCGAGTGGGAGGGCCTATGCCAACAATTAGGTCGTAATAAAGAACAAAAAGAGCAACTCGTTGAACTAAAGTTGGCGTCAGAGAAAACCCCTGGGCGGCAGTTCGACTTTTTCCGTGATCGATTAATGTTCCCTATTCGTGATAAGCGAGGTCGTGTTATCGCCTTTGGTGGTCGCGTAATGCAAGCTGACCAAGGCCCAAAATATTTAAACTCGCCGGAAACCCGAATTTTCCATAAGGGCTTTGAACTGTATGGTTTATACGAGGCTAAACAAGCCCATAAAAAACTCGACCATATCCTTATTGTAGAAGGTTATATGGACGTAGTGGCGCTCAGTGAGCAAGGTATAGAATACGCAGTAGCAGCACTAGGAACAGCCACCACAGCCGAGCACATGCATACGCTATTTAGAACCACAGACCGTGTAATTTGCTGTTACGATGGCGACCGTGCCGGGCGTGATGCAGCATGGCGAGCACTTGAAAATGCCCTACCTTACCTAAATGACGGTAAAGCATTACAATTTGTATTTTTACCCGATGGCGAAGACCCTGATTCTCTAGTACAAAAAGAAGGTAAAGACGCGTTTGAACAGCGTTTATCGCAAGCTGATAACTTTACCAAAGTGCTGTTTAATAAACTCAGCCAAGAAATTGACTTAACGACCGACGCAGGAAAAGCAAAGTTACTCAGCGCGGTATTACCGTTAGTTGAAAAAATCCCTAGCGAGTTTTATCAAGAGAACCTACTAGAGCATTTAGGACGCTTAATTGGTCGCACTAAAGAGCAACTCAATAATCGCTTGAAAACGCCCAAACAACAGCATGCTATTGAGCGAAAATTTAAAATTACACCTATGCGCCGTGCCATTGGCCTGTTGATCCAACATCCGCAACTCGCTCACGCAGTACCTTACTTACCTGATTTAGCACAAATGAACATTGCTGGTATCGCGTTACTAATTAAGTTACAGCATTACGCATTACAAAAATCACCGATAACCACCGCGCAATTACTTGAATCATTTCGCGAAACACCTGAATATGAAGCATTGATCAAACTAGCAACATGGCGACATGAGATCAACGACGACCGTTTAGAAGCTGAATTTAAAAATACTTTTAAATTTATTGAAGATCAGTGTTTAAATTATCGACTCGAGACCCTATTAATAAAAGACAAGACTCAAGGCTTGAATGGTGAAGAGCGACTTGAATGTCATCTCTTAACACAAGCTTTAAAAGGCACTAACAACTAGTCAAAAATGATTTATACTGTTATACTGTGCTATTCACTGCGTCACATTATACTTAGCTTGGCTTAATAAATAAGCAAGCTGGCGCCTGTTGTATCAACTTATCAGAGTGGAAGAAACAATCTCTATGGATCCAACTCCTCAGTCACAATTAAAACTTCTGATTCAAAAAGGTAAAGAGCAAGGTTACTTAACTTTTGCAGAAGTTAATGATCACCTTCCACAAGATATTATCGATTCAGATCAAGTAGAAGATATCATTAGCATGATCAATGATATGGGTATCAAGGTTAGCGAAAATGCGCCTGATGCCGATGAATTGATGATGCAAGAAACGACAACAGATGAAGACGCAGCAGAAGCTGCAGCCGCTGCGCTTGCTACTGTAGATAAAGAAATCGGCCGTACTACGGATCCGGTTCGTATGTACATGCGTGAAATGGGTACTGTTGAACTACTTACCCGTGAAGGCGAAATTGTTATCGCCAAGCGTATTGAAGAAGGGATCAACCAAGTACAAATATCGGTTGCTGAATACCCTGAAGCAATTACTTATCTTCTTGAGCAGTGGGATAAATTTGAAGCAGAAGAGATGCGCTTAAGCGACATTATTTCTGGTTTCTTTGATCCTAATGAAGATGAAGCCCCTATTTCAGCCACGCACATTGGTTCTGAATTAAGCGAAAAAGAGCTTGATGATGAAGACGACGATGATGTGGATAGTGATGATGATGAAGACGATGAAGAAGTAGATACCGGCCCAGATCCTGAAGAGGCCCGTGTACACTTTGAAAATCTTCGTGATCTTTACAATAAAGCACGCGACACATTTGAAAGTAAAGGTCGTTCACACCCTGAATCACAAGCCGCGATTTTTGAAATTGGTGAACTATTCAGAACATTTAAATTAGTACCAAAACAGTTTGACCGCATGGTTAATAACATGCGTGAAATGATGGATAGAGTGCGTGTGCAAGAACGTATCATCATGAAGCAAGCTGTACAAATTGCTAAATTACCAAAGAAAACTTTTGTTAAGCATTTTGCTAACAATGAAACTGATACTGCGTGGATTGACCTTGAAATCGCTGCTAATGAAAAATATTCAGCGAAGTTAGATGAAATCAAACCAGAAATCATTCGTTGTATTAATAAACTGTGTGTAATAGAAGAAAGCACAGGCTTAAGCATTGAACGTATTAAAGACATTAACCGCCGCATGAGCATTGGTGAAGCGAAAGCTCGCCGTGCGAAAAAAGAAATGGTTGAAGCTAACTTACGTCTTGTAATTTCAATTGCTAAAAAATACACCAACCGTGGCTTACAATTTTTGGACTTAATCCAAGAAGGTAACATTGGTTTGATGAAAGCCGTTGATAAGTTTGAATATCGCCGTGGTTATAAGTTTTCAACTTATGCTACATGGTGGATCCGTCAAGCAATCACCCGCTCTATCGCTGACCAAGCGCGTACAATCCGTATTCCGGTACATATGATTGAAACGATTAACAAACTTAATCGTATTTCTCGTCAAATGCTGCAAGAAATGGGTCGTGAGCCAAATCCAGAAGAATTAGCAGAGCGCATGATGATGCCTGAGGATAAGATCCGTAAGGTGCTTAAAATCGCAAAAGAGCCAATTTCAATGGAAACACCAATCGGTGATGATGAAGATTCGCACTTAGGTGACTTTATCGAAGACACCACTATTGATTCGCCAATTGATTCGGCAACAATGGAGTCTCTTCGTGGTGCTACCAACGATGTACTAGCTGGCCTTACCGCCCGTGAAGCAAAAGTATTACGTATGCGTTTTGGTATCGATATGAATACTGACCATACCCTAGAAGAAGTAGGTAAACAGTTTGACGTAACCCGTGAGCGTATTCGTCAAATCGAAGCGAAGGCACTGCGTAAACTACGCCACCCTTCTCGCTCTGACTTACTGAAAAGCTTCTTAGACGCTAAGTAATTAGCTGCTAAAAACATAATCAAAAGGCCGCTGTAGCGGCCTTTTTTCTATTTACAGGAAATAATCATGGCTTGGATCCAAATTCGTATCAATGCAAATGCCACTACCGCTGATGCAGTAAGCGACCTATTAATGGCAGCAGGTAGTGCATCTGTTACCTTTATTGATGCTAAAGACACCCCTATTTATGAACCAAAAATTGGCACGGTCGAATTTTGGGCTGACACTACCGTAATTGGTCTATTCGAAGCTAACCACGATATGAATGCCGTGATTGCGCTATTAAAACGCCATGACGAGCTAAAAGACACGCTAGTATACAAAATAGAGCAACTAGAGGATAAAGACTGGGAACGTGAATGGATGGATAACTTCCACCCTATTCAGTTTGGCGAAAAATTATGGATTTGTCCAAGCTGGCGTGACATTCCAGATCCTGACGCCGTTAACGTGCTACTTGATCCTGGCCTTGCGTTTGGTACTGGTACTCATGCCACCACCGCTTTGTGTTTAAAATGGCTTGAAAGCCAAGATTTAACGGGTAAAACCGTGGTCGACTTTGGCTGTGGCTCAGGCATTTTAGGCATTGCAGCAATCAAACTCGGTGCTGAGCGCATGATTGGTATAGATATCGACCCTCAAGCGCTTGAAGCCAGCCTTGATAACGCACAACGCAACGGTGTTGCCGACAAGCTTGAAGTTTATCTGCCAGAAAACCAGCCTGAATTTACCGCCGATATTGTGGTGGCTAATATTTTAGCTGCGCCATTACGTGAACTGCATAATGTAATATTGGGCTTATTAAAACCTGGCGGTAAAATTGCTATGTCAGGTATTTTAGAAGAACAAGCACAGTCTGTAGCTGATGTTTATGCACCATTTTTAACCCTTGATGACATAGCCGTTGAAGGTGAGTGGACCCGTGTTAGCGGGACTAAACACGCATAATTAACTACTGTAAATGCGTAAGATCATTAACTCAAAACCACCATGTAAAGCCTGTAATTAACAGGCTTTACCTATTATTTACACACTGCTAAACAGAATGATTTTCTTATCGTAAATTAGTTCTGTATAAAATTCAGACAAATAAAGCCATTCGTCAAACTGTTATCAAATGTCAATACACAAAAGCCAAAAAAAAGTCACTTTTGTTCAATTTATAGCCTTTGATTTTTGCAAAAAAAACCGTAAACTTAGCGCCCCTTGAAAAGAGGCCTATTGAATACAGTGCGTATCGGATCATACCAATTAGAAAACAATGTAATTGTAGCGCCTATGGCGGGAATTACTGATAGACCATTTAGACAACTTTGCCGTCGCTTAGGTGCAGGGCTTGCTGTGTCTGAAATGCTCTCGTCAAATCCTTTGGTATGGAAAACCGAAAAATCGATGAACCGTATGGACCATAGTGGTGAATCGGGAATACGCGCGGTGCAAATCGCAGGAGCTGATCCTGAGCTTATGGCTCAGGCCGCACAATTCAATGTAACTAATGGTGCACAAATCATAGATATTAATATGGGGTGCCCAGCTAAGAAAGTGAACAAGAAACTCGCAGGCTCCGCCTTGCTACAGTTTCCTGATTTAGTGGAAGAGATTATAGATGCAGTGGTTAGCGCTGTTGATGTACCTGTAACACTGAAAATCCGAACTGGATGGGATCAGGATAACCGTAACGGTGTTGAGATTGCGAGAATAGCTGAACGTTATGGCATAGCTTCATTAGCCGTACATGGGCGTACACGCGCATGTATGTATAAAGGTGAAGCAGAATACGCCACAATTAGGGATATTAAGCGTTCAGTGTCGATACCTGTCGTTGCTAATGGAGATATTACGTCTCCTGAAAAAGCAAAGCAGGTTTTGGACTATACGGGTGCAGATGCCATTATGATTGGTCGAGCCGCCCAAGGTCGCCCTTGGATATTTAGGGAGATAGACCACTATTTGCGAACCGGTGAACATTTACCTGTACCTCCGATTGAGGAAGTACGTGGTATTTTGATGGAACACTTAGTGAACCTTCATGCGTTTTACGGCGAACCAATGGGAGCGCGCATCGCTCGCAAACATGTATCTTGGTATTTGCAAACCCATGACAGTGACGGTCAGTTTAGGCGAGTATTTAATGCTCTCGATAATCCACAGGCACAAATCGAGACATTAGAGCAATACTTTAAAACACTAGCAGCTAACTAAGAAAGAAAGAGATATAAACAATGTTCGAACAAAACGTGACTTCTCCATTTATCACTAACCCTCATGTTCAGTCACACGAGAAACCGCAGCCATTACGCGATGCAGTGAAGAAAGCTGTTCATCACTATTTAAAACAGCTTAACGGTCAAGATGTGCAAGACGTTTACGACCTTGTTCTTTCAGAGCTAGAAGCACCATTACTTGAAGAAGTAATGACTTACACTCGTGGTAACCAAACACGTGCGGCAATCTTACTAGGTATCAACCGCGGTACTTTACGTAAGAAACTAAAGAAATACGGCATGAACTAATACCGTGCTGTGATTTATCACAGTACTCGTTTGAAAAAGCACCTTTGGGTGCTTTTTTTATCTGCAAAAAATATTACTTAATTGCAAAATCCTCACTCTTTAAACATCGTTTTTTAAGCGGTTTTCAGTTAAAATATCGCCTTTCTAAGCTAGCTCAAACACTGAGGTAATCAAACTACAATGGATATACATCGTCCAATTCGTCGCGCACTACTAAGTGTGTCAGATAAAACCGGTATTGTTGAATTTGCTCGCGCTCTTGAATCACAAGGCGTAGATATCTTGTCAACTGGCGGTACTTGTAAATTACTTGCTGATAATGGCATTAAAGTCACTGAAGTATCTGACCACACAGGTCACCCTGAGATCATGGATGGTCGCGTAAAAACTCTTCATCCAAAAATTCATGGCGGCATTTTAGCGCGTCGTGGTCAAGATGAAGACGTAATGACTGAGAACAACATCTCAGCTATCGATATTGTTGTAGTTAACTTATACCCCTTTGCGAATACAGTCGCTCAAGAAAACTGCAGCCTTGAAGATGCCATTGAGAACATTGATATCGGTGGCCCAACTATGGTTCGCGCTGCGGCTAAAAACCATAAAGACGTGACTATTGTAGTAAACGCGAAAGATTACGATCGCGTGATCAGCGAAATGCAAAGCAACAATGGTTCAACAACCTACAAAACACGTTTTGACCTTGCTATTGCGGCTTACGAGCACACCGCACAGTATGACGGCATGATCGCTAACTACTTTGGTAAAATGGTTGCTGATTATACTGATGAAGCAGCTGAGGAAACTAAATTCCCACGCACTATCAATATGCAGTTCACTAAAAAGCAAGACATGCGCTACGGTGAAAACTCACACCAAGACGCGGCGTTTTATGTTGAAAATGACGTACAAGAAGCCTCTGTAGCAACAGCTGTTCAGCTACAAGGTAAAGCATTGTCGTTTAACAATATTGCTGACACTGATGCCGCCTTAGAGTGTGTTAAAGAATTTGATGTACCGGCTTGTGTTATCGTAAAACATGCAAATCCGTGTGGCGTGTCAATCGGTGAAAATATCCTTGAAGCTTATGACCGTGCATTCAAAACAGATCCTACATCAGCATTTGGTGGCATCATTGCCTTTAACCAAGAGCTTGATGCTGATACCGCAGAAGCAATCGTGTCACGTCAATTTGTTGAAGTGATCATTGCACCTAAAGTATCAGAAGCGGCAGCACAAATTGTATCTGCAAAGCAAAACGTGCGTTTATTAGAGTGTGGTGAATTCTCTGCTAAAGGCACAGGTCACGACATTAAGCGTGTAAATGGTGGTGTATTAATTCAAGACCGTGATTTAGGTATGGTGACGCAAGGCGACTTAAAAGTTGTGTCTAAACGTCAACCTACTGAGCAAGAGCTTAAAGACTTATTATTCTGCTGGAAAGTCGCTAAGTTTGTTAAATCAAACGCCATTGTTTATGCCCGTGACGGTATGACCATAGGTGTAGGCGCAGGCCAAATGAGCCGCGTTTACTCAGCTAAAATTGCCGGTATTAAAGCCGCTGATGAAAACCTTGAAGTAAAAGGTTCAGTCATGGCGTCTGATGCATTCTTCCCATTCCGTGATGGTATTGATGCAGCTGCAGAGGCTGGTATTACTGCTGTAATTCAACCAGGTGGTTCAATGCGCGATGAAGAAGTTATCGCTGCAGCTGACGAAGCTGGCATGGCAATGGTGTTTACTGGCATGCGTCACTTCCGCCACTAATCACACAAAGAGCTAACGACATCAGTTAGCTCTTTTTGTTTGCACCAAATTCACGTATTCTGCTTATTCTATAACCTCTATAAAATTATAATGTGAAGGAACAGATGATGAAATTTGCACTAAAAACGCTACTAGTTACCACTCTTGCTATGAGCTCAACGCTAGTCGCTGCCCATAATCATGAGCAAAGTTCTGCCGTTGTTCAAGCCGTAAAGTCAACTGAGCGAAACTCTGAACGTGACCAATATCGCCACCCTGTAGAAACGCTGGAGTTTTTTGGTTTTAAGCCAACAATGACCGTGGTTGAAATTGCCCCAGGTGGTGGTTGGTACAGCGAAATTTTAGCGCCTGCATTGAAAGAGCACGGCGTTTATTATGCTGCTCACTTCCCTGCTGATTCATCGGTTGGCTACTATCAACGCTCACTTGCTGGCTTTAAAAAGAAAGTCGCCGAAGATGAGCGATTCAGTAAGGTAAAAATTACTGAGTTTGCCCCTTCAACACATGTAGATATTGCACCTGCTGGTAGCGCTGATTTAGTTTTAACTTTCCGTAATGTACATAACTGGTACATGAGCAAAGATAAAGACGCCGCAGCTAATGCCTTTAAGTCTTTTTACACAGCACTTAAACCAGGTGGCACATTAGGTGTGGTTGAGCATCGCCTACCTGAAGAGCGTGCTGATGATATGCAAAAGTCATCGGGTTATATGAAGCAAAGTGTCGTTATCGCACTTGCAAAGCAAGCAGGCTTTGAACTTGAAGCAAGCAGTGACATAAATGCAAACTCACTTGATACAGCCGATCACCCTAAAGGGGTGTGGACCCTTCCACCAAGCCTTAGACTTGGCGAGCAAGATGCCGCTAAATATAAAGCCATTGGTGAAAGCGACCGCATGACGCTGAAATTTAAAAAACCGCTTTAAATAGGATATTCGCCATGAATGTATTAGTCATTGGCAGCGGCGGCCGCGAACACGCACTTGCGTTTAAGGCCGCTCAAAACACCAAAGTTAACACTGTATTTGTAGCCCCAGGTAATGCGGGTACTGCGCTTGAGCCAAAACTTGAGAATGTTGCCATTAACGTTGAAGACCTCGATGGTTTGCTTAACTTTGCAAAACAAAATAATGTAGAGCTGACCATTGTTGGCCCTGAAGTACCATTAGTGCTTGGTGTGGTAGATAAATTCCGTGAACACGGTTTAGCTATCTTTGGCCCAACGGCTGGAGCTGCACAACTTGAAGGCTCTAAGTCGTTCACTAAAGACTTTTTAGCACGTCATGCAATTCCAACGGCTGATTACCAAACGTTCGAGCAAATTGACCCTGCCCTTGCGTACTTAAAAGAAAAAGGCGCACCAATTGTTATTAAAGCTGACGGTCTAGCTGCGGGTAAAGGCGTTATTGTTGCTATGGACGAGCGCGAAGCTGAAGCTGCTATCCGTGATATGCTAGCGGGTAACGCTTTTGGTGAGGCCGGTAGCCGCGTAGTCATTGAGGAATTCTTAGAAGGCGAAGAAGCGTCATTTATCGTGATGGTAGATGGTAAGAACGTATTACCGTTTGCAACTAGCCAAGATCACAAACGTGCATACAATGGTGATGCTGGTCCAAATACTGGCGGGATGGGTGCATACTCACCAGCACCTGTGGTGACTGACGAAATCCACCAACGTATTATGAATGAAGTTATCTATCCAACAGTCGAAGGCATGGCAAGTGAAGGCCATCCTTATACTGGCTTCTTATACGCAGGCCTGATGATCGACAGCGACGGCACACCTAAAGTAATCGAGTATAACTGTCGTTTTGGTGATCCAGAAACACAACCTATGATGCTACGCCTACAATCAGATTTAGTTGAGCTGATTGAAGCGGCTAACCGTGTAGAGCTTGATAAAACCACCATTGAGTTTGATCCTCGTGCAGCTGTAGGTGTTGTTTTAGCGGCTAAGGGCTATCCTGACAGCTATCCGAAAGGTGATGCAATCAGTGGTCTAAAAGTTAGCTACCCAGAAGGCGAAAAAGTCTTCCATGCGGGAACTAAACAAGACGGCGACAACGTGGTGACTGCTGGCGGTCGTGTATTATGTGCTACAGCACTTGGAAATACCGTAACCGAAGCACAACAACGTGCATATAAACTCGTTGATGAAATTAGTTGGCAAGGTATGGAGTACCGTACCGATATTGCTTATCGTGCTATCGCTCGTGAAAAATAGGTCTAACCAGTACCTATAAATAACTAAGCGCAGTTTATCTGCGCTTTTTTAGTGCTACACTAAAACGGTGATGTATTACAAATAAGTAGCCCTTTGGAACAACAGCCATTTAAATACCATATTATTGCAATGTTTATTTTGAGCACTTTGCTGTTCATTATCTATACCTTTGCAAATCATTTAGCTACTCCTACCCGTTATACAATTAATAAAACCGCTGCTGTTTATTTAGAGCAAAGCTATCGTGTCGATCCATCAAAGTCACTCTCACTTACTGAGTTTTTAAGTGATTCGAATAAACGCGTTACAAAGCCATTTGACACTATTCCATGGGGTTTAAAGTCACAAGATTATTGGCTTTTATTGAAGCTGGAAAATAAATCAGCCAAGCCACAACAGCTATACGCTCACTTTGATAATCCTATGATTGATTACTTAACCGTGTACCAATTAGACAATCAGGGGCAGTTAGTAAACACCAATAATTTAGGCGATCGGCAAACCGAGTTAAGTTTATTTAAATACAGTGTTCCTCATATCAGTTTAGCGATTGCAGCACAAAGCCACCTTTTTTTAGCCATTAAGATAGATACGACGGGGATCAGCAAAACCCCTATAAATTTATATGGTGAAGCTGAATTTAAAGATTTACTCCGCGCTCAAACTGCTATTTGGGGAATTTTCGTTGGCGTACTCATTATGGCGGCTTTATATAATTTAGTGCTGTATTTTGGTATCCGCGATCGCGTATACCTGATTTACATAGGCTATATACTGTCGGCACTCATTTTAATGGGGTCAGTATTAGGCTTTGGTTTTTACTTATGGCCAGTCGCGTTACAACAACTTTTTAATCACTATATTGTGGTGAGTAATTTTGCAATTGCATTTTTTACCCTCGCTTTCTGTACAATGTTTTTACGCTACCATAAAGATAAATGCTGGCGTTATAAACTAAGCCTTGCACTATTGAGCCTCATGCTATGCTTAGGCATTGCTAGTTTTTTTATTGTCGAATATATTTCTTCACAAATATTCTTTGCTGTCTTAGTTTTCCTTTATATTGTATGTATCACATTAATTTACAAAAAATTACGCAGTGGCTTTCGGTGGGCTAAGTTTTATGTAATTTCATGGATCCCACTTATCATTGGCGCCGCTGTTCAACCATTAGAACTAACGGGTGTAGTAGAATATAGCTTTACTACCCGCCACGCATTCTTAGTGGCAATTCTGTGTGAAGTAACATTAATGGCCATGGCCCTCGCTGATCGCGTACGCTACCAGCGAGAAAAAGCGCTCTATCACGCCACCCACACTGAACAAACAAAACTTTTAAACAGCGCGATGCTAAAACAGGCATACACAACGTTGCAGCTCAGCCAGCGCCCAAGCAACCTGTGCTTAATTAGGATCACCCATTTTCACTCACTAAATCATATATTAAATCAAACCCAACGGGCTGAATTAATTATTAATGTAGCTAAAGCGCTGGAGCTACAACTTAGTAAAGAGAGAGAGTTCATACAGTTAGAAAATGACTTAGATACTTGCCCGCGAATAGCAGACTTAGGCAACGGCGTACTCGCATTTGTTTCCGTTAAAATGCAAAGCAACCTCACTTTGCATAAAAACCTCAGCAAAATAATGAAGAGTTTACCAAAACATTATCCTGTCCAAGGGTTTGATTTACAGCTAAGCTATTCAATTGGTTATTGCGCTTTGGAAAACGACAGCGACTTTGATAACTGGCTGCAAAATGGTTACCTATCACTGACCGAAACAACCCACCTTAGCAGCCCTATAAGCTCGCCACAAACGATGCCTGCTATAATGAATATAAGCTTAGCAACCGCATTTCAAAAAGCCTTAAAAGCAGATCAGTTAGCAATTTATCATCAACCACAAATACACTTACTCTCTGGAAAAACGATTGGCAGCGAAGCTTTATTACGCTGGCCTAACGCTCCTTACGAGCAAATCAATATTGAGTCATTAATTTTATTAGCTGAGCGAACAGGGCTAATAAACGAACTCACCTTGTGGGTACTCGATAAGGCTTGCCAAGATATCGTCAAATTAAATAATGCTGGATTTATCGAGCATAAAGTCAGCGTTAATTTAAGTGCTAAAAACTTGCAGATCCATAGCTTAATTGAAAAAGTCGAAAACACTTTGATCAAACATAACGTCTCTGCCACACAGCTTAAGCTTGAATTAACTGAGTCCGCTTTAATTGATAACCAACAACAGATGGTTCGCTTAGTAAATCAGTTAACAGAACTTGGTATAGAAGTTATTTTAGATGATTTTGGTACTGGTTATTCGTCACTAAATTGCTTTGTTAGCTACAACTTTTCAACCTTAAAAATAGATAAATCATTTATCTTCGACTTACCTACACACAGCGCCAACAAGGTCATTGTTAAGGCTGCAATTGAAATGGCTCATAGCTTAGGTTTAAAAGTCACCGCTGAAGGCATAGAAGATGATGTAACACAGCAGCTTTTACAAACCATGGGGGCCGACTATGGTCAAGGCTACTATTACTCTAAAGCTATTATTATTGATGATTACTTGCTGTGGTTAGCTGATAAGTAAGGGTTGTATAAAAACATCTTAAACGACTGCCTACACTATTGGACAGCCATGGTATACTGCCCTTTTTTCACATCTTTAGGGGCGTAAAGATGCAAGGCACTATTAAAAAACTAAAATCATCACTCACACAGCCAATCCAATATCATTTGCCTGTGGGTGATGAGTTAGTCGATCTTAATGCATATATCGGTAAGCAACTCACTTTAACGTTTAATGGCGTCATTTTCTGCTCAAGCTGCGGTAAAAAAACCAAAAAAAGCTACTCGCAAGGACATTGCTTTGTTTGCATGCGCAAACTTGCTAGCTGCGACATGTGTATTATGAAACCAGAAACCTGCCACTACGACCAAGGCACTTGTCGTGAGCCACAGTGGGGGGAAGAAAACTGCATGATCCCACACTATGTTTACCTTGCGAACACCTCAGGGCTTAAAGTTGGGATCACGCGTCACACACAAATTCCAACACGCTGGATTGATCAAGGGGCAACCCAAGCCTTGCCTATTTTTAAAGTGCAAACACGTTTGCAATCAGGTTTAGTCGAAGTGGCGCTGGCGCAATTTATTGCTGATAAAACCAATTGGCGTAATATGCTCAAAGGGCAAAGCGAAGAGCTTGATTTAAAAGCGGCGGCAGCTGAGCTTATCCCGCAAATTGCAGATAAACTCAATGAACTTGCTGAGTTATTTGGCGCAACAGCCATTGAACAACTAGATGAAGAGGTTGTTCATTTAGCGTTCCCTGTCACCGCCTACCCAACAAAAATAAGCTCCTTTAATTTTGATAAAGAGCCTGTCGTTAGCGGCATATTAATGGGCATTAAAGGTCAATATTTAATTTTTGATACCGGCGTTATTAACATCCGTAAATTTACCTCTTACGATGTAACTGTAGGTTGATTTTTTAACTGGTAAAACGCTAACCATTGCCGCTGCGTTAACGGGCGGCTATAGTAATAACCTTGGATCACTTCACAGCCTAGCGCCAGCAAATAATTATACTGCTCAGGCTTTTCTACTCCTTCGGCAATAACCTGTAAATTTAAACTATTCGCCATCGCGACGATGGCTGCAACCACTTCACTATTGCCATATTCATCGGGGATTTTAGCAATAAAGCTAGCGTCTATCTTTAATGTATCTATAGGCAGTTTTGTTAGGTAACTCAAAGCTGAGTATCCGGTACCAAAATCATCCAAGGCAATGTTTACGCCCATTTCTTTAAGTTGCTGCAATTCTTTTTTAGCCTGACTAAATGAACTAATAAAGCTACTTTCAGTAAGCTCAATCTCCAAGCAATGACCTGATAAATTATAACGCTGTAGCATCTGCTCAACACTGTTTGATAACTTCCCCTGACTAAGGTGAAAAGCAGAAATATTGATAGCTAAACGTCCCGCTGTGATCCCTAGCTTTTGCCATAAAGCCAACTGCGCACCGGCATTATTAAGCACCCAAAGGTCAAGCTTAACAATTAGGCCTAACTCTTCGGCTAACGGAATAAATTGTGCAGGTGAAATCACCCCTAGTGCAGGATCATGCCAACGTAACAATGCTTCAACGCCTTTGATTTTACTTGTTTTTAAGCATTGTTTAGGTTGAAAATACAATTCAAACTCATCATTTTCCAAGGCATGCTGAAACCGACTGTTCATCGCTAGGCGCTCTAATGAGCGTGCATTCATCGATGATTTAAATAACTGAAACGAATTGCGACCCACTGCTTTTGAGCGATACATCGCAATATCAGCATGCTTCAGTAACGTTTCACTATCAAGCCCATCTTCAGGGTAAACCGCTGCGCCAATTGATGCCGTTGCCCCTACTTCAAAGCCTTCAAGTTGAAAAGGCGTGTTTAAGTGGCTAAGTATGTTATCAGCTAAGTTGATTACGGCTGTAATATCATCTATCTCACAAAGTACTACAAATTCATCACCACCTAGTCGCGCTAAAGTATCCCCTTCAGACAGCACGCCCTGAAGCCGCTTAGCGACCATTTTCAGTAATACATCACCAGCACTATGGCCTAAGCTATCATTGATTTCTTTAAAGCGATCGAGATCAATAAACATGACTGCGAGCATTTCATTGTTACGGTGCGCCGCGGCTAATGCCATGCTTAATCGATCATTAAATAAACGTCGATTTGGCAACCCTGTTAGTTCATCAAAATATGCGAGTTGGACTATTTTTTCTTCTGTGTTTTTACGCTCAGTAATATCACTAAAAATAGCCGCGTAAACAACCTCATCACTAGTAGGCTCATGTATTTCAATAATGGTCAGCCACTCAACATAGACATCACCATTTTTCTTGCGGTTACAGATCTCCCCTTGCCATACCCCTTTTTCTGCGATCGACTGCCACATTTTGGTATAAAAACTTTTACTGTGCTTGCCCGAGCTTAAAATGCGAGGGTGCTGACCGATAACTTCTTCCGGTTTATAACCGGTGAGCACCGTAAAAGCCGGATTAACTTGAATGATCACTCCATCTTGTTGGGTGATCATAATGCCATCTAAAGAGGCATCAATAATTTTATTCGCTAAGAATAAATTGCGCTGTGAATGCTGCAGTGCCATATCACGTTGCTCAAGTACTTTTTCAAGTTCGCTGCAATACGCGTTTTCTATCTCATTAATAAGATGCTCGAGAGTAAGCACACCTTTAATTTCTTGTTCTTCACTCACAACCAAATGACGTACATTATTTTCCGACATTAACCGATAAGCATCAAACAAACTACTTTTAGAGTGAATTTGGTACAGAGGGTGGCTTGCCAACTGCCAGCACGATACATAGTTATTAGGTGTAACAATCAAATGCAGTAAGTCTCGCGCAGTAATAATACCATGTTCATTTTGTTGCTGGTTGTAGACTAAAATAAATTGCTCTGCGCGCTCTCGCATCATATTTACAGCCTCATTCAACGCACAGTGACTAGGTACTACAAGTACATTTTGATGGTATTGATCTTTGATTGGCCTAAACTGTAAATAGTGATCCAGCCCTTGATTTCGTACGATATCAGTAATACTCACAACGCCACAGGGCAATTCATTTTCATCAACAACTAATAAATGACGTACGTTATGTTGATGAAAAATAAGCGCGGCATCACTCAATAATTGTGAATATGAAATACTTAAAACAGGGCTCGACATTACATTTTGTATTTCAAGATGCTTAATTGTGTTGCTAGTAAAATCAAGTTTAATACAATCGGCTTCAGTCCAGATACCGCATATCTGCTGATCTTCTTGCACAAAAATAGCGCTAACATTATGCGCTCGCATTAATTTTACGGCATTGATAAGTTGCGTGTATTTAGTACATGAAAGTACTTTATCAGTGAATACATCACAGACTTTTTGATAACGGCTACTTTTTGGCATTAGATCACCCCTAGCTTTACACGAACTTGCAAGTATAATTAGGCAAATAAATAGAAATTTGATTTAGGACAATAAATTAGTATGCCATACCCAAAAATCATTATTTATAATGAGGAAATAGAGGTAGCTCATCAGCCAGGTGACGTAGATGATTTTTTATATGGAATGAATACAGACACACAAACGCAAATAACCGTTTTGGATCAGGACGGCAATTACCGCACCCTTGATGGCAAACTTAGCCAACCACTAAGTAGCGAAGTACTTACTCGCTGCGTAAAGCACTATTTAGCAAATGAAGGACAATGCTGCTTGAGTAAAATAGAGCAATTGACCCCTCAACAAGCATTTAATTTACTCGTTATCGACTAGCGCTTTAACATGTGCAATAGCGCTGCGTCCAAGCGCTGAGAGTGCATACCCGCCTTCTAAATAAGAGATAATACCTTTACAACCAAGTTCTTTACTAAGTATTGCAAGTTGTTCAGTAAGCCAACGATAATCATCTTCAACAAACTTCAAACTGGCCATATCATCTTCAAGATGGGCGTCGAAACCTGCACTAATAAATAACAGCTCAGGCTTAAACTCAGTTAATTTAGGCTGCCACTGTTGCTTATACAGCGCTTTTAGATCATCGCCATCACTGGCAATTGGTAATGGTGAGTTAACTAATGTATCGTTATTTTCAATGGCTGTATTTGGGTAAAATGGATATTGAAATAACGAACAAAATAATACATTTTCATCATCTATAAAAATGTCTTGAGTGCCATTGCCATGATGTACGTCAAAATCAACAATAGCGATGCGCCTTATTCCTTTGCTTTGCGCGTATTTCACCGCAATTGCTAAATTGTTAAAAACACAAAAACCGGCTGAAGTTGTACGATTAGCATGATGCCCTGGAGGACGCACCGAACAAAATGCAGCATCAAGGTTATCTGCTAATATTTCATCAACCGCTAAAACCCCGGCACCTACTGCACGCTCAATAGCCAATAATGAATCAGGGCACAACCAAGTGTCACCATCAAGTGACGTTAAACCCTGCTCTGGTATGGTATTTTCCACTAGTGCAACCAAGGCTTCATCATGGGCTAACAAGTAATGCTCGCGAGATGCTTTAGGTGCTTGCTTTTGCTGTATAGCAATGTCTAACCCACTTGCTAACAAACGATCAGCAATCGCATCTAAGCGCTCGGGGCACTCTGGATGCTCGTCAATCATTTTGTGTTTACGACAAAAAGGATGTGAAATAATCGCAGTACGCATAACAGCTCCAAACTAGTTTACGCGATAACTATAACAAAGCCACTAAACAGTGGCTTTGCGACTTTGGTTTACTATTTTATAGTAAAGGTTACTTTTTGGCTTTCAGTGTAAGGTTTCTAAAGTCAAAGCTAAAATCGGTTACAGCTGTTGATACAGCGCGCATTTTTGCCTCAACCACACGATTTTCAGTACTCATATCAAAAGTAATGTAAGCATCAGCTTCAAGTAATTTTTCATCCCACTTTACAATGAAGGTATTGCCCGTGTAATGCTCAAGTTGCCCTTTCAAACGCTTAGTATGAGTAAAGTCAATTCGCAGCTTTTCATTTAGCTGTTCAATTACCACATCACCATACCAATTATCATGTAAGGTGCCAGTGTAACTAATATTAGGCAATTGCGGTTGGTAGTCTGCAGGGGCTTCAGGTTTAGCATTTGCATATGCTTTTTGCTTACCTTCAAAATGCTTTTTAGCTAAGTCTTCAACCCAATCTTTATCTTCAAGTTCGAATGCATCTTCTAGTACTTCATAAGTAACCGCAGATAACGCACTAAACGCTTGTTGATTACTTAAAATCACAATACCGAGGTTTTTCTCTGGCACCAAAGTTACTTGCGATACCATACCTAAAATACCGCCTCCATGGCCTAACTTTTTAATGCCGTGGAAATCTTCGATGCTCCAACCTAAACCATAACCTCGAAACTGTTGATGATATGCTTCGTACGCACTTTTTGAAGCTAATGAAGTGATATGCGGGTGCCACATTTGTGCCTGTTGTTTTTCACTGAACAATTGTTCGCCATTTGGCATTTTGCCACCAGCAAGCTGGGTACGAAGCCACTGGCTCATATCGTTAACACTGGAGGCAATAGCCCCTGCGCCACGAAAATCTTCTAAATAATTAACGAAGAATGGGTGTAATTGCCCATCCATAGGAATGTGGCCCGTTGCCCAGTTTTTATTACTTTTCGGAATACGCGAAAAGCCAGCGCGCGAGTTATCCATGTGCAGAGGCTGAAGAATATTCTTTTCAATATAATCGTTCCAGCTCATGCCTGAAACACGTGCAACCACTTCACCGGCGGTGACAAACATCAAGTTGTTATACGCGTATTGGCTGCGAAAACTACTTGCGGGTTTTAAATATTTTAGGCCAGCTAGAATATCCTCTACCGATTTATCGGTATCAGGCCAAATCATTAAATCACCTTGTCCCAGCCCTAAACCACTGCGATGGCTTAATAAATCACGAATGGTCAGTTCACGGGTTACATAAGGGTCATACAGACGAAACTCAGGAAGGTGATCAATTACTTTATCATCCCAGCTGATTTTTTCTTCATCGACTAATTTAGCCAATGCAGCTGCGGTAAATGCTTTGGTATTCGATGCGATACCAAATAAAGTGTCTTTATTTACTTTATTACCGGTATCTAAATTACTAACACCAAAGCCTTTAGCCAAAATAACCTTATCGTTTTCAACAATTGCTACCGCCATGCCAGGGACATCAAAACGTGCCATTGAATTTTCAATTACTTGTTCAATCTGTGCAGTATCAATGTCGGCATAACTATTAAATGCGCAACCTGTTAATAGTGCGCCAGCAATCGCTAATTTTGTTAACTTCATAACAATCCTTGGGGTTAGTTCTCGTTTTTATTTTTATGCACAGCAAACTCAATGGCCGCACGTACAGTATCGCTATCTTGGCACATTGGCCGAGATTTTATGGCCTCACTGTACGCATTTGGCACGCCTGCTTCAAGCGCCCCGCGATAAACGTGCTGCATATACCAATCATAAGGCAAGGTGTTTGCGTCTGTTGTATTGGCGATATAACAATGTGCGGCTATTTTTTCTCCATCAAGAAGGGTTACTTGAATATCGACACAGTCATAACGTGGTCCTTCAATGGCATCTAAAATCTCTTTTTCGGCATCATTGAGTTGGTACACCACGCCATAAACTTGCGCATTATCGTCATCAACAGGGCGAATATTGCCTTTTCCAGAGCCATCACAACTTAGCATATCAAATGTAAGTTCGTAGCCTGCCAATGTAGCTGTACCAATACGCGTGGCGTTTGGTAAACGCGCTAATAACCGACTTGATGACATATTGGAACCAAACGAAAAATTATATACAGCCATAACTACCTACTTTACTTAATCAAAATCCAGAACACTGATACTTTCTTTACACCACAATTCTTATCGCTAATGCAATCAGAATAACGCCAATACCACGGTCAAACCAATGACCACTTTTTTGAAAAAAACCACGTACATTGGGCTTTGATAACACTAAAGACAAACACGAAAACCACAGCCACGTTGCCAACGCCATATAAAGTCCATAACCTGCTTGAATTATTAACGGTGTTGATTGGCTGATCACCAAGGTAAATAACGACATAAAAAATAAAGTCGCTTTAGGGTTTAATGCATTAGTAAAAAAACCACGGCGAAAGGCAATCCAACTTGATTCAGCCACAACAGAATGTGATGTGGTTTCGTGTTGTGCGGTTGCAGGCTTTGCAGCTCTGAGCGCTTGTACGCCTATATATGCCAAATATGCCCCCGCTAAATATTTTAATGCCATAAATACGGTTGGTGATTGCGTTAAAAGTACCGCAACACCTAACAAACAGTAGCTAACATGCAGTAAGATTGCCAAGCCAACCCCAAAGCTAGTCCATAGTGCATTCGTTCGCCCTTGTTGAATACTTTGCTTAAGTACAATTGCAAAATCAGGACCGGGGCTTGCTACAGCAAAAAAGTGAGCCAGTGCAATTAATAAAAATTCATCTAAGTAAGCCACTTATCACCCTGCTTTTTGTTCATCAAGTGCTAACAATAACGGGTTAGCAGTATCATTAACCAAGGCTTTAATTTCTTTTTGCGCTTTTTTAAATTGACTGCGTAAATGCGGCTTTAAATACTTTTTAGAATTTTGATGGCCTTTAAAGTGGCAAACCAGTGCGTGCATAAATAAAGTTTGCGGTTCACTCAGTGCTGCTTGCCTGTTTGCATACGGGTTATAACACGAACCACAGCCCCCTTTAAATTGGTAAACTGTGTTACTCATCATCACCCCAAAGCCTAAAAAGCACGCCAATGCATCTGCCGCTTGCGGTAAAAACTCTTTCCCACCAGGAGGTAATACGCCAACATGGTGGATCATTATGGTAGCTAAGGTGCCAGCAAAACTGGCAACTAAGTCTTGCGGCTGGTTTATTTGATTGGGGTTAAACGATATATGTACATTATGACTGGCAGGCACAATTAATTGACTGCTTTCACCTCGTAGTTGATTGCTAAAAGCGAAATGAGGAAATACTTGCGGTTGTAATTGCTGCGGAGCAACTAGCTTAATAGGCCATGCTTGCAGCCCAGCATAACCAACCACTCGCTCAAACACCTTACTTGCCATTTCCTCAATACTTGATACCGCATCAGGAAAACACTGATGATTAGGGAGCACTAATTGTGAATGACTCAGAAAATAGTCACTGTCAAAGTTTTCCACCGCCCACACAAAAGTATCAATCAGCCATTGCTGCTCTTGTTGTTCTAATAATGGTTTACTTTTAAATAACGCTAACATAGCTTGCTCTTTTTACTTTTACCGATTGCATTGAATTACTCTTGCTGCTGTTGTGCCCACGCCCAAGCTTGGGTGTTATACAAAGGTACCGTAGATAGCGCATGATGATGACTACCCGTCGATTCTTTAGTCGAATATGATAAATACAATAAAGTACGAGTCGGTGCATCATAAATACGACGCACTTTTAAGGATTTGAATAAAATACTTTTTGATGATTTAAATACCACTTCACCTGATTTGCTTCGATCAATCGCCTGTAATTGCTCAGCGGTAATTGCCCCTGTTTGACGACATGAAATTGACATATCAGATGGATCTGAAAAGTCTAAATTAGCTTCAACATGACTTATATGGCAAGTAACCCCAGTAACTAAAGGATCCTGCTGTGCTACCACTTTAATATCCTTGGTGGTAAATAACCCTAAACTTACTGAAGCTGCATCATCAGAGCACCCTGATAAAGTGAGCAGTAAACTTGCCAATACACCAAATATAATCGCTTTCATAATTTTCCTTGCTCCAAATAGGTAGAACGGTTTGTAGCTTACATTTAACTATGCTTCAATACTAACTCAAATAAATCACAACAACGAGCACCGACACTATGAAAAAAGCATTCACTGCATTTTGTTTACTGTTTATAAGTCACAGCGCAGCAGCTGGCTACTCACTCAGTGTTTACACGGGTAAAAGCTTTAACCAATCATTGCAGACAGAAGAAGGTTTAGCGATTGAGCTTGATGATAGTAATCATCTTGCTTTTAGTATTGATAGAACAATCGATTCTGCTCGCTATGGATTTTATTTTTCTAATACCAAAAGTGACTTTGAATCCTCTCCTGAACTCGATGTAGAAATGCAGTATTTTTTGTTTCAAAGTGCTATTGAAGTCCCGTTAGGTAACCGCGTTAACGGCTATGTTGGCGCGCAAATTGGTGCTAACTATGTAAAACCTAATTTTGTCAGTTCAGATATCTTCTTTGCCAGTGGCTTATATGGCGGATTTGAATACTTATTTAACGACCAAGCCCGGGTTTTATTTGAAACTCGTTGGTTAGCAACGATAGTTAATAACGCCAGTAACGTTTCGTGTACATTACCGACTGATGAAGACAATCAATGTTTATGGCATTTTGATGGTGATGTACTTAATCAGTTTCAAACAAGCTTAGGCTTCACCTACCGTTTCTAAAGGAGGTCACTAGATCCCATGCCGCATATTATTATTGAGCACTCAGAAGATTTACCTGTATTACCGCAAGTATTGGTTGAAAAAATACACAATGCGGCATTTGCCACTGGTTTATTTGAACTACCAACAATCAAAACCCGCGCCATTGCCTACACCCACTATCAACTAGGCGATGGTAAAGAAGGCTTTATACATATTGCTGTACATATTATGGCTGGGCGCAGTATTGAACAAAAACAACAACTCAGCGAAAGTTTACTGCATTGTTTACAAATTTACTGTCGGGATTCTGATAGTTTAAGCGTCAACGTACACGACATGGAACACGAGATTTACCGTAAATGCTAGAGGCTGTTGACC
Organism: Pseudoalteromonas sp. S1727; assembly: GCF_005886375.1. Lineage (NCBI taxonomy): Bacteria > Pseudomonadati > Pseudomonadota > Gammaproteobacteria > Alteromonadales > Pseudoalteromonadaceae > Pseudoalteromonas > Pseudoalteromonas sp. S1727. The sequence continues at coordinate 298,789 of NZ_PNDT01000011.1, read as the reverse complement.
GTTAAGGATTAACCTCGAAAGATAAACAGACCTTAAGGTAAATACTCCGCTTTAATACGTTTAATATCAATTTGCGGTGACTTATACGAGGTATATACCAACCACCCCACTTCTTTGATATAAGTTAAACCTGAGCTACGGCTAAATGCCCGCTCAGGTAAACGAATCACATCATGCTTTGTTTGCGATGCAAAATCATAATAACTTAGCCGATAATCAGCTTGCTCAACATTAAAATAATACACGCGAGATGTAGCCTGTGTAGCACCTTCGACGTAATACCATGATAAATGATTTGATAAGTTAATAGCATCAACGAGTAGTTCAGCGTGCTTGCTATCTGGTTGTTTTATCCATAACTGCCGCGCATTCAGATCTGCAAAAATGATTGCGCCATGGCGATCTTCATACCCATACAGCGTAGCTTGTTCAATCACCTTACCTAAGTTATTACCGTTAAGATCAAACCGATATAATTCATTACCATTTGACGTCAAAATACTGCGACTGTCTTGTGCCCAGCTCGGCTTACCATGATAGTTAAAGCCCGTTTTTAACTCTGTCGTTGTTTGCGTATTAAAATCATATAACTGCAAAGTATTCATAGCGTTTTTTGATGCAATAAAAGCAATATAGCGCCCGTCAAAAGACCAGACAGGGCTGTAAATAGTAGCATTTAACTCGGTAATTTTTTTTCGCTCGGTGCCATCTTTGTTAGCGATCCACAATTCAGTGCTGCCAGACTCATTAGATACAAACGCCAATTTATTTTTTATAGCACTGTAATCAGGGAAACGCGTATTAAAGTGGGTCGATAGAATCGGAAATGGCGAACTGGCAATTGCATTATCTGTCTCTACCCGCATCAACGCAGAATCGATATGCCATTGATGAAAGTATAAACTACCATCTTGACCATATTCAGGATAACTTAACCCATTAACTTGCGAGTCGATTAACCGCCCCGTTGCTAATTCATAAAAATAACCATGGCGCTTGCCTTGCTCAACGCCCGAAAACACCAAAATGTCTTTATTTGGGTGCCAATCAACACCGCGAATATCAACAAATTCTGGGGTTAGTTGCTTCGCTTGGCCAGTAGCCAGTTCAACTAAAAACAGCGCTTCATAGCCTGACGCTAAATTACGCGATACCAGCAACTGCTCCCCGTCAGGAGAAAATACCACAGACTCATCATAAAACTGACAATCATCAGGACAAGGAACTTGAGTAATCGCCATGTCCGTTCTTTGCAAATCTATAATATTTAGCTTTGTTTGACCTAGAGTCTTGTTACCCTCACTAATAAAGACCAACTTACTACCTGCTCTATTTATATCAAGGTCAAGGTTTCCACCTTGCCCGCATGAAGCCAATACCGTTACTTTTGCCGTTACGATTTGCTGTTTCACGATTTCACAGCGTTCTTGTGCATCCAAACGAAAATAAAAAATATCATTGAGATCATCACTAAATACCGCACGCCCCTCAACATATAAACTATCGGTCAGGGCAATAGCGGCTTGCTCTGGGGAAAATAAATCTCGTAGATAAAGATTTGTTTGTTGGCCAGGACGACGCCAAGAATAAGCAAGAAAATGACTGTCGTTTGAGATAGCCGGAAATAACTCACGCCCTGGGTTAGTTGTAATGGTTTCTATATGCTCAGCTAAAGTGGTAGTAACTAGCGGCGCAGAAATGATTGGCGTGCGTTGAAAATAAAAAAATGCAATACACATCATAGTAATCATTAATACAGTGGCTATTTGTAGGTTACTAATGCGCCCTTGCTTTGTTGCAATTACAGTTGGCTGTAATTCTTGTGATGAGGTCTCACTTTTGTGTAACTCAGCAAATATCGGTGGCTGATCTAAACGATAACCGGTTTTACGCAACGTAGTGATATAGCTGCGCTCAGGATCAAGCTCTTTAAAGGTTTTTCGTAAATGCCATATCGCATTTGTCAGTGCTTTTTCACCAACAAATTGATTTCCATCCCACACGTTAGTGATTAACTCTTCACGAGTCACCGCCGCAGGGTAGCGTTCTACTAAAAAGCACAACAACTCAATAAATTTAGGCTGTAGTACATGCTCCTTGTCAGCACAAATGAGCTTATTTTCAAACGCACAAACTTGGCACTGTCCAACAAGAAATGGCTGATTTGTTTTCATAAGTAACGCTTTGACACCTTTATGTTTAGCAGTCTAGAAGGGTACCTCATTGTTAGTAGAAAAAGCAAAACAACGCGATAAACGGCACAAACTTAATTTATTAGGGTGCCACATATAATAACGCAAACAACTGATAACAAAAGAATAGATATTAAATAGATGTAAAATAGGGATATAAACGAGATACCTTTCATTGTGTTTTTGTTCACGGTTACTTAAAAACAACTCCGTAAACCCCATCCACTGATGCATTAGCCGAAGTATTTTGAACTGCCCGTCAAAATGGCTAATGCATTAGTTTTATAAAATTAAAAATATAAGGGAAATCTGTGAGCAAAATATCAACAAGAAAATGCGCTCTAGCACTGGCTATCACGGCAAGCTTTTCGGGCCACTCAATTGCAAACGATGCACAAATTGAACGCCAATTAACACCGAGTCAAACAACAATCAATGAAGCTAAGCAAGCAGAACCTGAAAAAATTGTCGTGACCGGATCTCGCTTAAAACGCGATAGTTTCTCTGTTGCTACGCCGCTAGTCACTATGGATCGCTCTGCCATTCAGGATACAGGGCTTGGTAACCTATCTGATGTACTTGTCGACAACATGCCAGCACTGAGCCAAAGCATTGGTAATAATACGAGTCAATCTAGTATTTCAGGAACCGGGCTTTCAACCGTTGAGTTACGTGATTTAGGCGCTAATCGTACTCTCACTCTTATAGACGGTCGTCGTGTAGTTTCAAATAGCTACGGCGGTAACTATGTCAGTTTAAATACCATTCCCAGTGGCATGGTTGAACGCGTTGAAATCATCAGTGGCGGTGCGTCTGCTACTTATGGTGCCGATGCCGTAGCCGGTGTGGTAAATATTATTACTCAGTCAAAGAAAGAGGGATTTGATTTTCAGGCACGTGGTGGTCAAACAACCGAAGGCGGTGGTAAAGAGTTTACTTTGGATTTAAATTACGGTGATTCATTTGCCGATAATAGAGGTTATGTGTTTTTTAGTGCTAACTGGGATCGTGATTTTGGTATTAGCTACTATGATCGCGACCGGGCAAAAATAGAAGCAGCACATAGCTATAATAACGATTTAATGTGTAATCAAATGGTAACCGCAACCGGCTCTCAATGTATGCGAGATATTACTCAAGCAGACTGGATGAGTAAAAGCGACGGTACTTTAGGGGGCGTTTTTTTAGAAAATAGCAATAACGACACCCAATTTTGGTATGACGGTCAAACTCTACGTGATGACTGGAAAGACAATGAAGAAATCTATGGTATTAACTCAAACCAATTCGTAATGCTGGATGTACCCAGTGATAACTTTTCAACGGCTGTAAAAATCGATTTTGATGTCACCGACGACATCATAAGTTACTTTCAACTGCAATACAGCAAAAGTGGTTCATTCAACGATAAATCACCTGAGGATGAATATGAAGGTGCATTTGTGCCTCGCTATGATGCTGTAACAGGCGATCCAATTGCCGATATAGCGCCTGGCTATATCCCCATTGATAACCCTTATGTACCGCAGCAAATTTTAGATGCCAACCCATACAGAGATCGAATTTACTGGGATCGTCGCTTCGGTGAAGTGGGTAACATTAGTACCGATAACGACCGTACTACAATCCGCACTTGGGCAGGATTACAAGGCACTATGTTTGATCACCAGTGGGATTGGGATGTATCAGCCGGTTACGGGCAATTTAAACAGCATCAAATTCGTAATAACGAGTTAAACGTGGTTAACTTAAATCAAGCATTACAAGCTGAAAAGTTAGCCGACGGCACTATACAATGTATTGATGACGCGGCACGTGCTGCAGGCTGTGTACCAATTAACTTATTCGGTGAAGGCTCAATCACACCAGATATGGCCGATTGGATCCGTACCAACCCAATTATTGATACTAAAATTCAGCAATACACTGTGATGGGTTATATCACTGGCGATTTATTTGAACTGCCAGCCGGTAATGTGTCAGCTGTATTTGGTGGTGAATACCGTAAAGACACCCAAAGCCTAGACACCAGTGATGATATGAAAGTGGGTGGCATTACATTTAATGTGGTTCCTTCATTTTATGGTGAAGTTGAGGTCTATGAGGCTTTTGCAGAGTTGGCTATTCCACTTCTACAAGATGCACCATTAGCAAAAAGTTTATCCGCTGAAACTTCACTGCGCTTAGCAAATTACAGTATGGAGAACGTGAACACGGTAGCCAGTTATAAACTAGGTTTGTTATGGCAACCTATTGATGGCTATATGGTAAGAGCTAACTATGCTCGTGCGCAGCGCGCACCGACTATCACTGAATTAATGTCGCCACCACGTGGAGACTTTGATTCATATGATGATATTTGTGATGGCTTAACTGCTACTTCAACTAAACCGGGTCATGCTAATTGTCGTTTAGAACCAACTTTAGCTAAACAGCTTGCTGAAAATCCAGACTTTAAATTTGAAAGTGAAGATAACAACTATTCACCGGGCACTGGTAATCCAAACCTTAAAGAAGAAACCGCAGATACTTACACCTTTGGTGTGACATTATCTCCAGAGTTTTTCAGCGGCTTCAACCTTGCTGTAGATTACTACGATATTGCTATTGTGGATGCCATTGACGAGATCAGTAACGAAAACATAATGCGTGAATGTTATGACTCAGAAGCAGCATGGGGCAGTGACAATGAGTTCTGTAATGATATTACCCGTAATAGCGAAGGTAACATCATCAAAATTCTACAACGCGAGTATAACTTAGATGAGTTAACTGCCCGTGGTTATGACGTAGTTGCCACCTATGACTTTGAGCTAGGTAGTTATGGTAACGTCGCATTAAAACTTGATTACAATCACGTTATTGAAAACTCACAAACTTATGAAGGTTTAGATGGTAACGATGTTGTCACTCAGTATGCTGGATATGGCCGCAGTAAAGATAAAGCTGCAATGTCTATTGCGTGGAGTTTTGATGACCTACGGATCCGTTGGCGTACTAACTTCTTGGGTTCTTTTAAAGCCGATCAACAAGACGAAAAAGACTACCTAGCGGCCGTGGCAGACAACGATAAAAACTGTGCTGCTGCAAATGCAGACTGTATTGCCAACCCTGAGCCCCTCGCTTATCAAGACTACGGTTCATACATAAAGCATAGTTTATCAGCCTCTTACACTATGGCCTTAACACCACAGAGCGATTTACGCGTATTTGGTGGCGTTAATAATATTTTTGACAATAAGGGAGCATTCTACCCTAGCGGCAACGGTAACTATTACAGTGGATACGGCGGCGGTACAGGTCGTTATGTGTACTTAGGTGCACAATATAGTTTTTAAGATAGCGTCTAAATTTATTGCTGTGAAGCCATAGTGCTTCACTTGCTTTATACCTACTAGGTTGTTGTCAAAGGTACGTCTCGCTAGAGCGTACCTTTTTTCTTTTTATTACTTAGCGCCAACTTTGCATTTCGATTAGCCGTGATTCAGTACGGGCATACTCAAATGCTAACTTTTGCCCTTGATATAAATCTGCAATATCTACTTGCGCACTGAGTACCAGCAGTTTACCGCGATCATAAAACTCATCCACTAAGGCAATAAAACGCCGAGCTTCATCATCCAAAGTATGTTCTTGTAAATCTTGTTTTTCTCGCTGATAGCTATCTTCAATACCATGGACAATTTGCTTATTTGTTGCCATAACCCCCATTGCAGGTACATTACAAACATACACTCGTTGGTAATGCTGTGCTAAATATATGTAATCAGCAGTACTGCGAGGACCTGAACACAACGCCATAAAATCAAACATAATGGCATTATTACTGCGTTGTAGACATTCAATGTTACGTCCACAAATAGTCACACTTTTATCTGTGAGCAATTGATCTGCAAAAGCTAAAAAATTGCTTTGTAACTGATTTTCAACAGCGCTATTAAAGTAATAAGTCGTATGTGTACCAAAACGAAAACGGTGATCAACAACGCCTGCAATATTAATAATGTGACAGTGGCTTTTTAATAGCTCGATGGTGGGCAAAAATCGCGCGCGCTGTAAACCGTTATAATAAAGCTGATCTGGCTGACAATTTGACGTAGCCACTAATACCACACCTTTGGCAAATAAAGCCTTAAACAGCCCTGCCATGATCATCGCATCACCAATATCAGAGACAAAAAACTCATCAAAACAAATAAGCTTTAATGTTTTTGACCACTCTTGGGCTATTTGCTGTAGGGGATTTTGTAAGCCTTGTAATTGTCCTAATCGGGTGTGAACTTGCGCGATAAAATGATGAAAATGCAATCGTGTTTTTTGCTCAATTGCGACACGCTCATAGAACGAGTCCATTAGCATCGATTTACCCCGCCCTACCGGACCATATAAATAGATACCTCGCGGACTCACCGACTTACGCCACCAAACTTGTGGCCGTTGTAGCGCTTGAGCAAGCTCACCAAGCGCCTTTACAGCCTTAAGTTGGGCATCATCGCGCTGAAGCTTGCCACAATTAATTTGCGTATAGTAATGCTGTAAAATTTGCCCGTTTGGCACTGTCATAGACTGTACTGATTCGTTATACTCGCCACCATTGTAGCTGACTCAAAATGTGAACCCAATGAAATTTCCTTGCCGCTTAGATAAATTTATTAGCCATCTAGCTGAAATACCACGCACTAAAGCACGAGCTGGCATTAAGCGCAAAGATGCAACAGTCAATGGTGAAGTGGTCACAACCTATGATCATCAAATCACAGCCTCCGATATAATTGTGTATCAAGGCCAGCCTCTAGCATTTTTGGGAAAGCGCTATTACATGCTCAATAAACCTGTTGGTTATGTATGTGCGAATAGCGATGATTTGCATCCTACAGTATTTGAACTCTTGGACGAGCCTAACATGAGTGATTTTCATGTTGCAGGCCGTCTTGATCTTGATACAACAGGGTTGGTACTGATCACCAATGATGGTGATTGGTCACATAAGATCACATCGCCTAAGCACAATAAATTTAAGACCTACCTCGTTGAAACACAAGAAGCACTCACCGAAGATGCACTTGAACAACTTCGTCTGGGCGTACTGTTGCACAACGAAAAAGAACGTACCCGCCCCGCCACCGCAGAACAACTTGCGATTTACAGCTTACGGCTATCAATTTGCGAAGGGAAATATCACCAAGTAAAGCGTATGCTTGCTGCCGTCGGTAATAAGGTAGTTGAATTACATAGAGAAAAAATAGCCGACATTGAACTTGATGAAAATTTAAATAGTGGTGAATATCGACTTTTAACAAGCGATGAAGTGAAGCTCTAAGAACCCAAAACAGAAACTTGAGTAAAAGTCACGTAAAAATTCCTTATTATTATTAATTAAAACTTACTCTTGGCCGATAAACATGGTAGAAATTTAGGGTCATAATAATAATAAGGGGCGCAATGTGCTGTCAGGTTTAGCATTAAGAACTAAAATAATCTTGTTTGCTGGAGCGATGTTTATAGCACTTAATGCTATTGCATTACTGGGCTTACAATCTCTTCGTCACGCAAGTGAAAGCGATAATATCGCCCGTATAAATCAGTTAATGAAAAGCACTGCTAATATTGTAGAGCAGTTTGAATTGCTAGCAAAAAACGGGCAATTAAGTGAGCAACAGGCGCGAGACTTTGCCACAAAAATGTTACGTGAGAACAAGTATCACGACAGTGAATATGTCTATGTCGTAAATGACAAACTCGACTTTATTGCCACTCCCCATGATCCTGAACTTCATAATACCAGCTTTAACGACTTCAAAGATGCCAGTGGCAAGAGCATTGGTCATATGGTTGAGCAGCTAGTGGGGAATCAAACGAATAAAATAATTACTTACCACTGGGATTCAGTCCGTGAAGGCGAAACGGTTGATTTAACCTCTGTAGTACAAAAAACACCGTATTTTGGCTGGTATGTTGGCACAGGGATCAGCGCTAAAGAAGTCGATGAGCGTTACTGGAATACCGCAAAATGGTTGCTAGGACTATCATTACTCATTGCCCTTGGTTTAACAGCAGCGATCGCTCGTTTTGGTATCTCACTCAGTAATGCCTTAGGCGGTGAGGTAAAAGAGGTTATTAATATCGTTACGCAGGTTTCACACGGTAATTTAAATTCTCATATTAGAACGGATGCACCACCTGAGAGTATCATTGCAGCTATGCATTATATGCAACAAGGCTTACGTGGCGTAGTAGGCGGCATAAAAGATGTAACTGATAGCTTAAAAAATCAAAGTCTCGATAATGAATCTCGCTCGACAGAGCTTGATAAATTGACTCGCAGTCTGAATGAAGAAACTCATATGGTCGCATCAGCCATAACTGAGCTGACGGCATCAGCACAAACCGTTGTAGAGCATGCCGAGCAATCCGCATATTCAGTACAAGAAGCGGAACGCCAAGGCCAAAGTGCAAATCATCTAACAACAGAAGCAGCAAACACTATTGTGCTTTTAGAGCAACAAATTGACAGCGCTGGTAATAACATCCAACTACTTGATGATGAAGTAAATAATATCGCAAATGTGTTAAGTGTTATTCAAGGTATTGCCGAGCAAACTAACCTCTTAGCACTTAATGCCGCCATTGAGGCTGCCCGTGCCGGCGAGCAAGGGCGAGGTTTTGCTGTTGTTGCTGACGAAGTGCGCCAATTAGCGCAACGCACGCAAACCAGCACTGAAGAAATTCGCACTATGATCAGTAAATTGCAATCAGCAACTAAAGATGCGAAAACATCAGTTATTTTAAGTATTGCAACTAGCGAGCAAACAGTTGCGAAATCAAAAGATGCCAGCGAAGAGTTACAACGTGTTGCGACATCATTAAGTGCTATTGCTCAAATGAGCCATCAAATAGCGATCGCCGCTAAAGAGCAACTTGATGCTGGAGAAGATACGGCAAGACGAATTGTGACCATCTCAGATACCGCATCACAAACTGCCGATGTATCACATCAAGCACATGCCGCAACAGACTTAATAAAAGGCCTGACAAGCGATTTAGAAGCTGAAACGGGTAAATTTAGGTCGTAACAATGTAGCTAAAACGTTAAATAAATATAAAATAAATTGACAGCGCTGTCTTTGGTGGTTATTTTGGGAACTGGAAAAGGTAGTAAGCGTTTCCAAATTCTTAACTAAAAAGGAACTAGTCATGAAAAAAAAGAAACTCTTAACAGCAATTCTAGGTCTGTCATTTGGTATTGGAATGACAGCAACTGTTTCAGCAGTTAGTGACTGCAACTGGGAACCCTATGGCTCTATAGATAATTATTGCGGCTATGAATATTATAAATGTGCAATGTCATCGAATAATTCTTACTTAAACTGCAGGGATGTAAAAGCAAACTGCATAAGTAAGTGCAGCAGTTAAAAATGGGGGGGCTTTCCCCCTTTTCCAACTAACGTAATGAAAAATACATAGATGAAATCACTCGCTAAATACACGACTATTTTCTTTATTACAGTATGCTTAGGTGCACTGCTAGGTCAGTATGCTTTACCCACGGTTAAGGGTTTATTCAAAGAACCGGCTATAGAAGTTGGTAATTATCAACATGTGGGTATCACTGATATAGATAAGGTAAAAATTTATACTGTTGATTGGTGTGACTTTTGTGCAAAAGCTAAAGAAATGTTAGATAAACATCACGTCAAGTACATCGAAATTGACATAGAAAAAAATCCGCAAGGCTTAAAGGAGTTTGAACAACTTTCCGGTGATGGCTTTCCTTTAATAATTATAGAAAACATGCTTTTCAGAGGTTTTTTCGAAGGGCCTATTAAGCAAAAGCTTATTGATTCAAATATAATTACTGCATAGCAACTACGATTTAATTTGCACTAAGTCAAAATCAGCCATACTGGGTACTATCATTTGTAATCGTGATTCAGTGACATCTAGTGAATTTAAACATTCGCAGTACTCTGAGGCTTTAAATTCGAGTTGTTGGGCTTTCTTCTGTAAGGATTTATCTATTTCTTTTGAAATAATATCCATCCGTTGACCCATATCATTAATGCGATCTTCAATATTACCTTCGCGAGATTTAAAAGCGTCGCCAAGTGATACTAATATTGCGCCAAGTGAGCCATGAACGGCCGAATGAATTTTTTTACTAATTTCTTCTGTGAAAAAATCGTCTATTTTTGACAGGGATTGTGGTGCAATGAAAAAGAAATCATCACCACGTTTAAACTTATCCATTAAAGCACGTTCTACATATTGCAGTTGTGTTTTCAATACCTCTGGTTCTTTATCAGACATACCTTCAACAACTTGCTCTATCGCACTTAACCCAAGGTTTACACCATCAGTTGCAAGTTCTACCAATTCAGGCACCGTATCACGAATACCTGCGCTGAACTGCATTAATACTTGGCTTTCTTCAGGGCTTAAATCTATCCAATACCCACGAATAAACAACTGGTTATCATTATTTATCTGTACGCGTGTTTGGCCTTTATCAACAATACGTATTACATCATCAGTAATGATCAAGCCATGCCCTAATTCAACGTCACAACTGACTTTCGCGCAGACATTAAAACTTGATAGTGCTATGGACATCGCCAATATCGAACGAGATAAGAACGCCATAAACACCTCAAAAAAGACTAAAAATGAAAGGCAGCTAGGTTAACAAAAACCCAGTTTTATGCAAGAAAAACTAAACCTAGGCCCTAGCAGCTAGGGCCTAGCTGGTTGTGTTAAATCGGTGACCCCGGTGGAATAGGAAGTACTTTGAAGTTCATAGGCCAAGCACCATTTATTAGAAACTGATTAATTTGCTCTACCAGATACTGCTTAAATGCACTTTCACCCACATCGACACTGCCAAGCAATGAACGCTGTTGATATTCTTCACTCAATTTCACTAAATAATAGCGCAACTGAGCTTGCACCTCTGGTTCAACTTTATCACTAGCAATTAAATCAGCAAATTGTTTAGCTGTAAGTAGCTGCACTCGCTGCGCAATTTTCTGCGCCATAGTCGTAGTTGTTTGAACTTTAAAAACCTGTTCATATAACTGTGCGAGGAGCTCGTCTAAACTAAAGAATGCTTCACTGCGTGCCTGCTGTTGCGCTAGACGATTTAGCCGCTGAGCATTTAGTAGTAACGATAAGCTATGCTGAGCAGACACTTCAGGTAATGCCATAGCATCAAGTGTTAAACCTGTACGGCCAATGACACTTTCGCGGTTTTTAGATTCACCGTACGCTTTGGGCGGAATTAAAGCGAGTACAGTCTCGGGTAACAGCAAATTATCGGCTTTTAACGTACTTAAAATAGCGCTTAATGCCTGCTGCTGCTGCTTTTTAGCAACCACCAGTGCACCTTTAACAGGTGAATTTCCGCGAACCTCGTAATCATAATCAACGCCGGCAATCAGTTTAACCACAGACTCCACTTGATAGCGATGAAATAAATAAAGCGGCACCAGCATTTCTTCTAACTGCGATAACGCCGTCCCCGTTTTTATGTTATTAATACCAAATTGAGCAAGTGCCTGTTTTCTTACTTCCAGTACCCGTCTCAGTTCTTCACTGGGTGAACTACCGTTATCCCAAAGATGTGCGGTTGGGTGCGCGCCACCTTGTGCCCTAGCATCACTATCAGAGATAAACTCCAACCCTTTATTTTGATTATCAGCCAAAATAGCAGCTAACTCTTTGCTTTCATCAAAACCAGTAAAATCACTGTAACCGTACTTAATTACTTGGGTATCCCATTGCCCCATACCGTGTGCATAACCACGGTTAACATCCAGCTCACCTTTATCATTAAAGCCAACTAATGGATGAGGGTAATCCATAACAGAAGCACGATCGGCCACTGACGCTGAAAAGTTATGCGCAATACCTAGCGTATGACCAATTTCATGGGCACTGAGTTGACGGATACGATCAAGCGCCATCGCTTGCAGTGTTTTAGCCACTTCGTTGCCTTGTAAATAAGGCGCCGCTAGGGCTTCAGCAATTAAGATATCTTGGCGTACACGCAGTGATCCTAAAGTCACATGCCCTTTTAAAATTTCCCCAGTACGAGGGTCAATCACCGAGCTACCATAAGACCAGCCTCGGGTGGCACGATGTACCCACTGGATCACGTTATAACGAATATCCATAGGATCCGCGTTATCTGGTAATACTTTAACGATAAAAGCATTCTTATAACCCGCCTGGGCAAAGGCATCATCCCACCATTTGGCACCATCAAGTAACGCCGTTTTCACGGGCTCAGGTACACCAGGATCTAAATAATAAGTTATCGGTTCAACAGGTTCACTAATCGGTAGTGTCGGATCTTTTTTACTAAGGCGGTGGCGCGGTATATAGCGCACTAACATAGACTCACCAAGCGGGGCTGCATAATCTTTGTGTTCGATACTCCAATAACCAGACTGAGGATGAAATGCACGTGGTGTGTAATTATCATCCGGTAATTCGATTAAAGAGTGATGCATATGCACTGTTAACGCATACGGATCAGCACTGACTTGACGGATATACTCACCGGGCTGGCTGCCTTTAAACGTTAATACGGCTTCGAGTTCGGTATTCTTCATAAATGCTTTTGAGCGCTCAATATAGACAGCGCTGCGGCTTTCATCAAGATTAAAGTTGCCTTGCTTACGCGCAGCTAAAGTGCGACTCACCCCATGTACATCACTGAGTAAGTAAGGCGTGTAGTCAATCAAAGCGGCCTCTGAATTTTGCGCCACGACATTGAAGCCAGCCAAAATACTCGATGCAAACGCTTCTTGAATACTTTTTTGCTCAGCCTTATTACTGGTATTAGCCCGGTAATAACTGTTAATAGCTCGCAACATCACTTTGTCGCCAAAGCGCTCAAATTGTACCAAATGAGTATTACCTAATTGACCACGGTCAAGGCCAATATCATTAGAGCCGACGCCATAAGGCAAGCTTTGCTGTAATAGAAATTGCTGCTTGAGTTTATCGACTTTTAAGTAAACTTTGCCATTTTGAGTATCATAATAAAAAGAAAAATAGCCCGGAAAATGATTCATTTGCTCAGTAAAATCACTAATAGACTTAATTGCTGCGTGCGCTTGGGTTATCATAGTCAGCAACACAGTAAAGAGTATGTAACGTATCAATGGTATTTTTTGCATAATCTTATCTTTGTTATTCGCGTTTTAAATACATTCAAGGTGTTTCCAGTATAGGATATTGCGCCTAAAATACAGTTATTTAAGACGAAATTCAGCGCTTGCTTTGATAATCCCTCTCACCCCTTATGATTATCATAGCTCATAACGTTATCAGGAAAATAGAATGCGTAGACTACCTCCAGTATTACTCGAAGACGGTTGCCCTAGAGATTTAATCTCGTTGATCCGAACAGTTTTAGCAGCATGTAAAGAAATTTCTTTTCGCGTAGGCCAAGGCGCATTATCTGGCGTACTTGGTTCAACTCTCGATGAGAATATTCAAGGTGAAACCCAAAAAAAGCTAGATGTGTTAACCAATCAGCTACTAAAAGACATTTTACTGGAATCAGGCTATGTAAAAGCCATTGCCTCTGAAGAAGAAGATTACACCGTGGCTGGTAACCCTGATGCAAGCTATATTGTTGCATTTGATCCACTTGATGGCTCGTCAAATACTGACATCAATTCATTAGTGGGCACTATTTTTTCAATAATGAAAGCACCTGAAGGCTCAGATCCTGCCGATCAAAGTATTTTCATGCAACCAGGTAAAAACCAAGTTGCGGCAGGTTATGTTTTATATGGTCCATCAACAGTGCTAGCACTAACTACAGGTAAAGGCACGCGCTTTTTCACACTAGATAAAACCCACGGCACATTCTTATTAACTGAAGATTTTGCGAAGGTTCCTGAAGAGACCAACGAATTTGCTATCAATGCATCAAACCAGCGTCATTGGCAGCCAGCCATGCAAAATTACATTAACGACTTAATTGCAGGTGAAACAGGGCCACGTGCACGTAACTTCAACATGCGTTGGATTGCAGCCATGGTTGGTGACGTGCATCGCGTATTATGCCGCGGTGGTATTTTTACCTACCCTACAGATACTAAAGATCCGAACAAGCCAAATAAACTGCGTCTACTTTACGAAGCAAATCCAATGGCGATGCTAATCGAACAGGCTGGCGGCATCGCCTCAACGGGTACTGAGCGTATTATGGATATTCAACCTGATGCTATCCACCAACGCGTAGCGGTGATTTTAGGTTCGAAAAACGAAGTAGAAACCTGCTTGGGGTATCATAAGTAGCTCTCAGCTCTCAGCTCTCAGCTCTCAGCTCTCAGCTCTCAGCTCTCAGCTCAAAAATAAGGGCCATGCTTGTTAAATCAAGATGGCCTTTATTTTACAGGGGTCAGATCACTAAACTGACGGCTGACGGCTAGATTTTCAATAACTCAACCAGCCTCGTCACTTTGCTCTTATCCAGCTCCCCCATTTGTTCGCTATTACTTAGCGCGTAAATAACCCCTTCAACGGCGCTGTAGTCGATGTCGGTTCTTGATTCTATAGCGTTAGCCCACAGCTCTAGGTCGTCTAAATCTATTTCGCCTGTAAGGCATCGATTGAGCACATCAAGTACGCTTTCGAGCGTTAATACATAGCATGGGATCGGCTCAGCATCATTTGCTGAAATAATTATACCAATGGCTTGATCCCTGTTTTTACCAAAAGTAACGAATTCTGCTAGCGCTTGTGCTCTGTTCATAGTTGCTTATCTGTTATTCTAATAATGATTACTTTAAAAACTGAATGAATATAAATGACGATTTTAGCCTGCTCACAATGCCAAACAACGCTTACATGTAATGTTGATAACATTAATGCCTGTTGGTGCAATGAACTGCCCGCTATTTTACCCCTTGATAGCACAACCACCAGCTGTTTATGCAAAGCGTGTACGCTGGTTAAAATTAATCAATTTTTAACTACCTTGTATGACCAACCTTTAAAAGAGCAACTGGCTTTTGCTAAACGCTTTCAAAGCAATGCTAATTTAATAGAAAACCTCGACTATGAAATGCAAAATAGCTACATGGTATTCACTCGTTGGTTTTTCTTAAAGCGTGGAAAATGCTGTAAAAACAATTGTAAAAATTGCCCTTATAAAAACGTATAGAGTATTTATTCAAAATAATGACATAAAGCTGCAAATAACGCATGACTAAAAGAATAAAAATACACTATAATTGGATATAAATTCACTAAACATCCACTGTATTCTGTTTAAAAAATCAAATTACTTTGATTTTTAAGCATAAAATTACTGTAACTTATTCGGAAAATGAACATGAGCACCTTTAGGCCAGCACTTCTTGCATCAGCTGTTTCAGCTATTTTATTTAATAGCCAACACCTTGCAGCTGAAGAATCCACAACCCAACTAGACAAAGCGATTGAAACCATTCAAATTACCGCTACTCGTCGTGCGGGCTCAGTGCAGGAAGCACCACTAAATATTACCGCTCTTGATGCTGATGTGATTAAAGATCAAAACATTACTGATCTTGAAGATGTCGCACGCTGGGTGCCTGGTTTAACAATTTCTGATCAGGGTGGTCGTGAAGGCTCACCTATCATTGTACGTGGTTTAAATACCAATACCTCTGATCGTATTTCTGATGGTGGTACGGTGGCAACTTACGTTGGTGAAATCCCACTTAATATTGATTTACGTTTAACTGACGTTGATCGTGTTGAGGTGCTTATTGGTCCACAAGGGACTTTATACGGTGCAGGTACATTAGGTGGCGCTATTCGTTACTTATTAAAGCAACCAGAGCTTGATATTACCGAAGGCCAAGTTACTGGTGACGTATTTAGCTTAAATGAAAGCGACGGCACCGGTGGTGAATTTGGTTTAGTGTTTAATACACCATTAATTGATGATGTATTGGCAATCCGCGCCAGTGTTAATTATTACACTAACCCAGGTTATATCGATTATAACTACGTGGTGCAAAACCCTGGGGTATCGAACCCAAATCCTGATTTTACGAATGAGCAAGACGTTAACGCTAACTTACGCAGTGTCAGTGATGTGAACGATGAGCAGATTACCACAGGTCGTGTATCACTGCGCTGGCAAGCCAATGAAGCTGTAGAAGCAACGCTTAACTATTTTTATCAAAAACAAGAAAATGGCGGCAACTCTACGTCACAATATAACTCATTAAGCGACAGCAGCGCCTTACACGGTATGGTTGGGCAGTATGAAAATGCCGCCCGCATACTTGAGCCGGGTGAAGAAGAAAACGACTTACTAAGCTTAGAGATCAAGGCTGACTTAGGCTTTGCTGAGCTTGTTTCAGCCTCAGGCTGGTCAAGCTACGAGCAATCTGGGCAACGCGACCAAACCGATTTACTTTACGATATTTGGAGTGGCTATGCAGAGTTTCCTGCGTTTGTAGCTCAAACTTTGGATACTTCAAAACGTGATAGTTTCACTCAAGAAATTCGCTTAGTGTCTAACTCTGATAGCGCTTTCAACTGGATTGTCGGTGGTTACTACAACAAGCTTGAGAGCCACTCAGACGATCGTGAATACACACCAGGTTTAACTGAGTTTTGGGGTGGTGGTATTCCAAATGTACAAGATGATCTTGAGTATATTTTAATCAGCGATTCTGAAACCACCGAAACGGCCCTTTTTGGTGAAGTCGGTTATGCTTTTACTGAGCAATTTAACGTAACGCTAGGTGCACGTTTTTATGAGTATGATGTATCAACCACATCAGGCTCTGCAACACCGCTGTACTCAGGTGACTTTACATCTCTTGACGATTTAGTAATGGAAAACGTTAGCGCTAGCGACAATGGAAACTTGTTCAAATTTAACGCCAGTTACACATTTGATTCTGGAGTGCTTGCTTATTTTACCGTCAGTGAAGGCTTTAGAATTGGTGGTGGTAATGGTATCGCACCTTGCCCAGAGGTACTACCTGAGCAACAAATTGTCTGTGCACTACCAAGCGAAGAAGATTATAAACCAGACACTACGGTAAACTATGAACTTGGTTTTAAATCGAGCTGGCTTAAAAACCGCTTACACTTTAACGCGGCACTTTTTAATGTTGATTGGAAAGATGCTCAGGTTGGTACTGCAACCGTAAATGGCCAAGAGCTAATCACCTCAAATGCCGGTGCAGCCAATTCAAAAGGTGTGGAAATTTCATCACGCGCTATGATTGCTGATAACTGGACTGCCTACGCCACTTATGCTTACGCAAAGGCAGAGCTAACTGAAGATGCTCCTGGATTGTTAGGCATATTAGGCGAAGATTACGCACAGTATCAATCATACTACGATGGTGCTGATGGCGATCGTTTACCAGGTGCGCCTGAGCATCAATTTTCATTCGGCCTGCGTTATGAGCAAGATGTGTTAGACGATAAACTATTAAGTATTAACTATGGTATGACTGCACAAAGTGATGTGATCACAAAAGTTGGCTTAAAAGCCGATGGTGAAACGCTTGCAGGCTATGCTCTGAGTAACTTATCAGCCAAATTAACAGGCGATATGTGGTCAGCCACTCTCTATGTTGATAACTTATTCGATAAGTATGCGTTTACCTCAGTACGTCGTGATAAATCATGGGCGGGAATGGCTAAGTATGAAGAGCTAAACAAAGACCTGCCTGAACTACAACGTGTGTATGGGCACTACACCACAGCCCCTCGTACTATCGGCATGAAGTTTACGTATAATTTTGAACTGTAATAACGGTTCTTTATAAACTAAAAAAGCCTTGGTGTTTTACGCCAAGGCTTTTATGCTTATTGCTATGCTGACATCTATACAAAAACACCTACAACAACGCGTTGAGCACGCCATTAATCAAGGTAAGCTTAATGACGCGCATTTATTCCTGATCAGTAATATAAAACAAAACCCAGATGACCACTTTAGCTACTTTTTACTGGCGCAAGTAAATATTGCAGCTAAGGATATTAACAAGGCCAATAAACTACTCGCCAAAGCGATTAGCATTGCCCCTGTGCCAGTGTACTTTGCTCACTCGGCTAAACTTGCTGTGCTCAGTGGCCAGCTATTAGATGCGCAACTAGCTATTGATGAAGCTATAAAACATCCACAATTTACAGCTATTGAATGCGATTTAATTGCCAATGTATTAACGCGTCTAGGACACTATCAGCTCGCACTCGAATGGCAATCACGTGCCTATCAACAAGCCCCTAAAAATCCACAAATCTGTTATAACTTAGCCGTAGCCTATAAAATCATGGGGCAATTTAGTGATGCGCAACAGCTGCTACACAAATTAATAAAACAACATCCACAGCATTTTCAAGCTCACTATTCGCTAGCTGAATTAAACGACAGCCAACAGGCTAAACACCATCTACAACAACTATTATCTTTGAGCGAATCCGCTAAAACGCCCATGCAACAGCAATTTTTACACCACGCGATCGCACTGAACTATGAACATTGCGCTGATTATCAACAAGCCTTTGTACACTTTACTACCAGTAAACAAGCAATCTCTGAGCATGTGAAATATGATGCACAAACCCACCATCAATTTTGTGAGCAACTGATAACACTCAGTAATGATTATAAGGCGCGCTCAAGCGACAGCAATTTTGCGCCGCTATTTATCGTAGGTATGCCACGCTCAGGCACAACGTTGTTAGAAAAAATAATGAATCAGTCAACACAAGTACATGGAGTGGGTGAACTTAATGATATTGCCCAGCTTTGCCAAGGCAAGCATGCTCAGGTATTGAGTAAGCATGTGCTCAATGAGGCATATAAAAATACAAAGCTGCCAGTTCAGCTTAGCCACTATCAGCAGCGTATTAAGCAATTAGTGGCACCACTACTGCGTAGTTGTGACAAACAACCGTTTAATTTTTACTATATTGATTTAATTTTAGCGGCATTTCCAAAAGCAAAAATTATTTGCATGCAACGAGGACGCGAAGACAGCTGCATAGCTAATTATCGTCAACTATACAGCCCAGCCAGTGCGTTTCATCACTACAGTTATAACCTACAAGATATAGACAGCTTTTATCAGGATTACAGCGATTTGATCAATCACTTTGCAGCAAAACACTCCGCTAATGTGATGATTATGCAATACGAAACATTAGTGTCAGAACCAATAAAAAGCACGCAACAACTCTATGATTTTTGTGATTTGCCTTGGCAGGCGCAATGTCTTGATTTTTATCAGCACCTCAGCCCGTCAGCAACGGCGAGTAAAGTACAAGTGCGCCAGCCACTTAATAACAAAGCAATTGACTACTGGCGGCACTACGCGTTTGCATTTTAACGTGCGGGGCAAGGGCCTGTTTCAATAGGCAACTCTTCTCGAGCCCCCCATTCACTCCATGAACCATCATAGACATGCAAGTTTTGATAACCACATTCATCGGCAAATAACGCCAAAATACAAGCAGTCACACCTGAGCCACAACTAAATTGCAAGCGAGTGTGTAGATCAGCTTGATCGCCAAGAACTACATCAAATGCTGCTTTAATGTCAGTTAATGGTTTTGCTTCGCCGCCCTCTAACAGTTCCCCAAAAGGCAAAGCACGGCTATTAGGAATATGGCCGCTGCGCATACCCACTCTCGGCTCTGCCATTTCACCTAAATAACGCTGATAACCCCGCGCATCAAGCAGTACCGTGTGCTCATCATCAATACCGTTAAATACCGCTGCTGCATCTATAAAATAATCTGTTCTTGGGTTGGCTATAAAGTTACCTTTATGATGATTATGGCTGTATTCAACTTGGGTGAGATACCCGAGAGATTGCCATTTTTCTAAGCCCCCACTGAGAACTTTAACATTATCAAAGCCCATGGCTTTAAACATCCACCAACCTCGGGCCGAACTAAATAATCCTTTATCCTCGTAGATAACCACCAGCGAATCTTTATCAACCCCCAGCAACTGCATTTGCTGAGTAAATTGCTCAGCACTACACATAGTATGTGGTAGTGGATTTTCTTGATCGGCTAATTGCTTTTTAAAATCAAAACGTAAAGCATTCGGTAACTTAGCTTGAGGTTTATATTCACCCGGCTTACCAGGGCGCACCATGCCGGCATCAAAAATAATCAGCTTGGGGTCGTTCAAGTGCTCGTTCAACCATTGGCAAGTTACTATGTTTTTCATTATGGTCCTTTACTTCATTAATTTGCTGAGAAAAAACATCTAACCCGAGTAAACGTTGCTCCACAGCTTTAGCATGCTCTTTGCAGCAATCTTGCCACCTTCCTTCAATACTGTAAACATGCTTTAAATAATTGAAAAATTGCTCCCTAAGTTGAGGGTTGAATTGCCAACCTTGGCTCATTAGTAATATTCGCTTAATTAATTCCTCGCTGTTACCTGCATGTAAAACCAATTCATCAATGTTATAGCAAGCCTGCCCTAATGTAATAACGCGTCGCCCCAACAATAGCGCCTCCAAGCCAACGGTTGAATTAATTGTAATCACATACTCTGCGTTATTAATTAAATCAGCTGCCATATTACCATTAGCAAATACTGCTTGAGGGTGCTTTTTATATAAATGAGAATAATGTTTATGCCAAGAAGGGTGTTCTTTAAATACGACTTTTAGGTCTGGATCATTTAGCTTTTCAATCGCAGTCATTACCTCTGTAAATAGCATCTCCATCGAATTAACCCAAGGCGAATAACATACTAGTTGCGTATCATGAGGAACTTGAAACGGCACAAAAATATAACGAGCTGGCAGCTTGCTTTTCATAAAGGCTTTGCGTTTTCTATGATTTACTCTAGCTGTTAATTCTGATGCTTCACAAACTGCAGTTTTTGAAGGTGCAATATCGAGGTAAAAATGTTTCTCACGTTGAATTGAAGATGCATAATTAACGCCTTTGGGATCCAAACAAGTTGTATTAGGTAATAAGCCATTTTCATAATAAATAACACTAATACCTAACTTTTTGGCTGCATTTACGACTGTAACATTAGGCAGTTTATGACCATTCCAAATAACTAAATGGGTGGCCTGCTCCTTCTTGAATAACGCTAAATACTTAGCATAACGACAGCGCTCAACTACATTCATTAAAAAAGAGTAGACTAATTTTATCAGATAGTTATGCCAAATAGCATGCTTTGCTTGTTTACGCTTTAATTGCGTAGCAATAACGCTATCAAAGGATACTTTAAATGCGTCAGGTAAATATGTTAATGCACTGAGCATTGGTTTACCAAAAATATGTAAACTTGCATGCAGATCTAGTTGAGCAATTAACTTTTTATAATATCGAGCATGTATATTACGACGAGATACAAAGAGGAAATGCATAGTAAGATCGCACCCATTTAGCTTCTTTAGGTGGTAATACTAAGCTGTAATTATGACTAATTTATGAACAAAAAATCGATTCGGCTTTTTTGACAGAGAAGATACACTATTTTCTTTTAATGTAATAAAACTGTATTATATGAAACTAATTCCGGTAAATAGAGTCTTTACCAATACCTTCGAGATGTATTTTATTGCCAACTTAAAGTCGAAAAGTGACTTCACATGCCTAAACATTATTTATTCTATGTAGAACAACCCTATAGCTTTGCTATTTTACGCCCTATTCAAGCAGCTATTAAAGCAAATGGAGATAAAGCTTGCTGGTTTATTACAAAAAAAAGCGGTATTACCAACAGCTTATTAGACGGTGAGAAACAACTTCATACTATTGAAGAAGTTAAAAACTTTAACCCGTGTGCCGTATTTGTGCCAGGTAATGTTGTTCCGGATTTTTTCCCTGGGGTAAAGGTACAAGTGTTTCATGGCTTAGAATATAAAAAGAAAGGGCATTTTGCGATCAGAGGCTTTTTTGACTTGTACTGCACTCACGGTCCTCTCACCACTGAGCCATTTAGACAACTCGCGAAAAAACACGGATATTTTAGAGTCACTGAAACTGGCTGGCCAAAACTCGACCCTTACTTCGATTATCAAAAACAACAGAATATAAAGCCGGTTATTTTATATGCGCCAACATTTTCGCCAAACTTATCTTCGCTTGAGAGCTTATTTGAGCAAATAAAAGCACTTGCAAGTAGTGGTGATTACGACATTAAACTGAAGTTTCACCCAAAAACTAAACCGCAGTGGCAACAATTGTATCAGTCACTTGCTGAGTTAGCACATTTTGAGATCTGTCAAAGTGATAACTTAATTCCTTTAATTCAACACGCAGATGTTGTTATTTCAGATACATCGAGCGCCGTTGATGAGTCCCTACTATTAGGTAAACCAGTGATCACTTTTAATAACTCTCAACCGCAAGATGCACTGATAAATATCACTAAACCGGAGCAATTAAGTAATGCTTTGGCACAAGCTCTCACTTTAAGTGATGAGCAGCAACTAAAGATTAATCAGTATATAACTCAAGTACACCCTTTTACTGATGGCAACAGTGCTCAACGTGTACTGGCTGCAACCGCACAAGTAATTGAAGCTGGGGTTATGCAAAAGCCACTCAATCTATTGCGTCGATACAAAATCCGAAAAGCACTCAACTATATGAAATTAAAGTGATGTAACTTGAGGGTGGGCGGGCTCCACCTTAACGGCTTATTGCGATAATGGATTACGTACCACTTCAATTATTTCAGTGGTTGAAATTGAAGGTGTGCGAGTAAGGTACTGTACATCACAAAGGCTTTTAAATTCATCAAAACGTCCTGCCCAATCATCCCCCATAACTAATAAGTCAGCTTTATGTGTAGTGATGTATTCCCCTTTAAGCTCTAACGAGTGCTCGATAAACACCTCATCAACACAACGTAATGAGCTGATAATTTTTACTCTGTCGGCTTCACTGTAAACAGGGTTGCGCCCCTTTTTTGACATATTGAGCGCATCTGATGACACCCCAACAATCAAGTAGTCGCCCAATGCTTTTGCACGCTCTAATATATTGATATGGCCAACATGGAAAATATCAAACGTTCCAAAAGTTATTACTCGTTTCATTTATTTTCCTCTAAATAGTTCGCAATTCGCTCAGCAGATAAGCCATCTATTTTACCCATGGGCGTTTTGGTAACACTAGTTTTATTTTGTTAAAAGTCAGTCCTTAATGCAACTCATCGTCACGAGCTATTAATAGTATATAGCTTACAGAGCATTCACATTGAAATAATTAATACTTCTTCTTAATCCTGCAATAAAATAAAGTAAAATTAACCATTTCAATATTTTAATAACAATTAAGTCCACTTTCATTTTTTATTATTAAAGCTATAAAAACATATTTTTATAGCTTTAATAATTCCATATTGTGGTTCAATAGACTTCACAAACACGCATTGCTACAATCGATGCACAAACCGAATGGTACAATTTAGATGAAAAAAAGTAACTGTAAAATAGCGACGCAAAAAATAATGGGGAACATCTTAATCGTCTTACCAAAGTTTATTGGTGATGCTGTTAATTGCACTCCATCGTTAAAGTTACTCAAAGAGTTGTATCCGAACAACAAAATTTTTTTATTACTAAGACCTAACTTAGTCGATTTATTTTCACGCAATCCAGACTATTCAATTATTGTTGATGAACGTTTCAATCAAAGCAAGCCTATATCAATTTTAAAACAAGCGAAAATACTCAAAGTCGCTAACATCCAGCTTGCTATAATAATGCGTAACTCGCTATCCGAAGCAATGCTATGTTTCTTGGCAAGCATTAAATATAGAGTAGGTTATGCAAAAAATGGACGTTCGTTTTTATTGACACATAAACTAAAATTAAATGCGAATCACCATTATATATTCCGTTATTGTCGGCTCGTAAATGAGCCTCATGGCAACCCCTTTAATACGATACCAAATACAGCCCTTAAAAAAGAGCCTAGTTTTCTAATACCCAATACAGGGAAAAAGTCAATTGGAGTATATTTTGGTGGAAAAAATAAAGGCCTACGCCATTATCCAAACAAGCTTTCATTTGATGCTATGGCAAGCATAGCTGTAGAAATTGATTGCGTTTTTTATATTTTTGGCGACAAAAGTGAACTTGATGATGCTCAACAATTACACAGACAATTAAATCAACAACAAATTGACTCTGTATTGCTGGCTGGAAAAACCTCCATTCTAACAATGAGTGATGCTATTAGTGAATTAGATTTGTTGCTTACAATAGACTCTGGCCCTATGCATATTGCAGCTGCATTTAATGTACCTTTTGTCGCAGTTGTTGGCTTAGGTACTTCTCCATGGAGTATTGTTGCGCCTAAAGTAAGTAACTACATAGCATTAGTTGCAAATGGCAATCAGCTACTTGAGCCTGACATCATTAACGAAATTCATCCAACGGAAATAAGTAATGCAGCTTTGAGGCTTCTGCATGCTAAATCTTAATTATCTGCGATCTTAGTGGTGCCATTCTCGCAAGTATTTTATTTTGTACTGTGTGATCAATATTTTGTTCATTCATGGCATTAATAAGTAAATCGACAACATGATTGAAGTCCGCTTCAGTGATGTGCATGCCGGTGTGGATCTCCACCATACTATCGCGCGTGTATTTACAAGGGCCATCCGTTAACACGCATAGGTGGTTAAGGAAGCCTGCACGAAAATGGCTAATATTGGCATGCTCAAAATAGTGAAAAACCTGCTCATCATTACCAATTTGATTAATAAAGCTATCAACTAACCTTTCTAGGCCTGCTTGGCCATCGAGTTGTTGGTACAAAGTTAAGTTGCTTATATTTGAGCAAGCACTGAGTATCATTGTAAAAACTATTACCGGAATAAATTTAAGCATTACCAATACCCTGTTACCGATAAATACCAGCCCGTTTGCTCAGCAGCTCCCGCAATACTCCCTAAATCAAGGTATGCTGCGGTAACGCTAACATATTTATTAGGCATCCACGCTACAAACAGATCGTGCCAATCTTGCTCGCCGAGCGCTAGATTATTTGATTTTTGTCGATATTCAACACCAATGGCAATTTCTCGGCTTAAGAAAATAGCAGTGCTGCCTTCAAATAATAATTTTTCGCCGCCATTGGCTCCACCATAGCCAAGTAACCCTAGCTGATTTGCTTCACTATAGCGTGTAGTTATATTCCAGAACCAGTTATAACCCGCGATAGCACCTAAATGTAACTTACTCGCCGCAAGATAAATATCAGTGCCCGAAGTCTCTTTTGCGCCTACGAGTGTCGCAACAGTGCCATCGTCAAGAGACTTATGCTGCGCACCGAGTGTTAGCTGTGGCCAATCACTGTAGACAATATCGCCATAGAGCCTAACTTTAACACCTGTAATTGCTTGTTCTATTTCAGTATCAAGTGCTGGCACAGCAAAATTTTGCTGTGCATAACTAAGCTCAACACGATTAAATAAATTAATTTGTGCACCACATACATCTAGAGTGTAATCTGTCACATCTGCACGGCTACAAAAGCCATTGATGGCAAATTCATCTTCGCTGGCATACCCTGCAAGTTGCGCCCAGGGGACGATCCCCCCACCGCCACTTCCTTCTACTTGCGATACCCCGGGTGTTGCTAACAACTTACCCTGTGATGCAAAAGAATCAAAAACGGATAATGTCATAACGGTAACAAATAATAACTTAAGCTTGTTCATTATATTGCTCCAACCATTGTTCAAACACCTCCGCTTTGAGCGGCCGACTTAAGTAATAACCTTGCACATGATCACACTGCATTCTTTGTAACAATTCAAGCGAAGCTAAGGTTTCGACTCCCTCTGCAACCACAGAAAATCCAAGTTGATGACCTAAGGTGATGGTGGATTCCACAATGAATTGATCTTTTTCTGATTCATCTAGCTTTAAAATAAAACACTTATCAAGTTTCAGCTCATCAATAGGAAGCATTTTTAAACGACCTAAGGAAGTTTGCCCTACGCCATAATCATCCAACGAAATTTTTACGCCTATAGCTTTAAGGTTTTCCAGTGCGTGAATACCTTTTTCTTCATTTTCGATCATATCGCGCTCGGTTAATTCGATAGTAATAAGCGCTGGAGCCACCGAAAACTGTTTTAACGTACGTATTAAATTTGCATGAAATCCTGGGTAAGCTATATCTTGGGCTGACACATTAATAGCTGCTTGCATATAAATACCTTGCTGTTGCCAAAGCCCCACTTGTGCAACTACTGTTTTAACAACCCAGCCTGTTAACTCAACAATTAACCCTGATTGTTCTGCTAAATCAATAAATAACTCTGGAGACACCCAACTACCATCTTTACGTTGCCAACGAATGAGTGACTCAACTTTATCTATTTTTTGAGTGGCGATATGTAATTTGGGTTGATAAGTCATAAATAATTGACCATCATCGTCATTAATAGCCTGTTTGAGCTCATCGATCATTCTCAGCCTTTCAAGGTGCTCTTCATCTTCACCTTGCTGGTAATAATGGATATTTTCATGCGCACTAGCGGCACTATCAACAGCAATCAACACCCGGCGCATTAAATCATCGGCTTGCAAACCCTGAGAGGGATATTGCACAACCCCTGCACTGAAACGTAAATTAATCTTCAACTTTTGAATCGTGTAACATGCTTGCAACTGCGCCATTAAACCAATTATGCCACTTTTAAGGTTGCTGCCAGTATTGCTCGCAAATGCAGTTAAAAACTCATCGCCTCCAATGCGGGCATGTAAACCACCTAAGTCATCTGAAAACTCAGCAATCCGTGATGCTACGGCTTTTAAACAATCATCACCAATACGTGCACCGAGCTTATCGTTAATGTGCCTGAGGCCACGAATATCAATTGCGACTAAAGTATATTCTTGATTTTGGTTAAGGGTCTCATTCAATACTTCTAACATCGCTGAACGATTATAAAAACCTGTTAAGGAGTCATGTTTTGCTGCAAAGCTAATTTGCTGTTCACGTTCTTGAATATCATTACCCATATTTTTAAAAGCATCGATCAAGGTTGATATTTCATTGCTTTGTTTTTTACTCATTAGCTCAACATTGTAATTACCACGCGCAAATTGCCGCGCTAAGCTAGCCAATTGTGATAGTGGCATGGTTAAGTTTTTTGCTAATAAGCTACTGGTAATCACACCAATAAAAATGGTTATCGTGGCTAAAATAACTAACGTGTAAAACAGCCGCTCAAACTCACTGTAACTTTGCGTTAAATCAGCACTTAGTAACACATTCACAGGGTGGTTATTGAGTGAGGGTAAATGTACGTCACGATTGCTATAAACGAGTTGTTCACCAAAAATTCGTTGTGTGGTTTTATTATGAAAATATTCAGTTGGAATAAAGGGCGTTGGCCGTTCTAATAACGAACTTTTTACTAAGTCATCACTTTTAGCAATAAAGCTTACATCCATGCCGGTTAGGTTTTTTAATTCAACAGCAACCTCGTCATCAATTTTAAACCCAACAAGGCTATAAGCCACGGTGCGAGGTGCTTTGATCGGTAATAAAATAACCTGGTATAGTTCTTTTTTTAGCACAACAAAGCTTGATTGCTCGGTATTATTGAGCAACTCATTCATCAGTTCTTGTAAATTACTATCAAAATCTTGCTGTCGGTTAGTTGATACTAACTTCCCTGATAGGTCTAATAACAACATCAAGTCAGCATTGATACGTTGGCTATGATTATACAATACACTACTTATAGTATTGGCATCTCTAGTCGCAACCGCTTGTTTAAAACCAAAGTCAGCAGTTAATACTTTAGCAGCTGTAAGTAGTAAACTTTCTTTTGAGGTCAGATACTGCTTATAGACATTTTCGGCCACGTTAATATCTTGTGTGACCTTTTTCTCATTAAATTGGCTCGTCGACCACCAAAAACTCAATAAGCTGACCATAGTCGTCAATAGTACAAGGCCTACACATAAAATAGTAATGCGATTTTTTAAGCTGTTAGTCATTCCCGCCCTTAAACTTACTACCAAACGTATTACGTGGCTTAGGCTCTATTGTTTGCAATGTAACTTGGACACGATTAGGTGAATTTACAGTTAACGTTAAAGATTGTTTTTCTTCTAGAGCGTTTTTTTGCAGTGAGTGCCACAGACTAAGCTGAACGGGCAGTGTTAAGCCATTTAGCTGCACATTTCCATGCTCATCACTTTGATATACATGAGAACTTTTAGCGACATAAATATACCCTAACATAGAATCATGGATATTACAGCCAAGCACCACGACCCCTTGATTCTCAAATGTAATTGGGCTTTCAGGCTGCCCTGAATAAAGTTTCAACTGAAATGGTTTTGCAGGAGAGAAAGAATACACATGATGACGAATATTATCGCTATTCGGAAAATTAACCTGTTGTCCCTGCTGAGCAATTAACAATGAGGGTGAAAACTGCTTGTCGACTTGATCCATGATAAGTACGGGTAACTGCGATGATGATTTACTAGTATCTTCACCAACCAGTTCGACAACTGTATTTTTAAGTGGCAAGCCATGTTGATCAACAATATTAAGTGCAACATTCTGCGCACAGGCTGCGTATGAGAGCGCCACTGTAAAAAGAGTCACTATGCTTTTGCTTGCCATTTTTTGCAGTTTCATTTAGTCATCCTCGGTAGCGCGTAAGCACTAACCTATGAGTGTCTCTAATTAATCTTAGGTTAAGTTAATTAGAGACTGACCCGAAATGCAAGAATAAAAGCCCAGTTACACTAAATAAGAGTAAAACTTAAGGCTTTTAAACATTAGCAAATAAAAAACTCATGATTAAAGCTTGGTGATCAAGCCATATTGCTGATCTAAAATAGTAATAACCTCAGTACGTGGATCTGTCGGAATGGCGATATCATAGCCAACTATCTTACTAGCAATACCAACATAAGTTTCTGACACCGATAACATTACTGATTCTGGCAAAATATAATCTTTAGCAAGCTGCTCTCGCTCAGGCATACGGTCTTTATTTAATAGCACATCACTATCAGGTACATTGCTAATTAATAACTGCCGGAAACCTTCTTTTGAATTCTCAACAATTTTACCATCACGGTAAGCTGCACCATCCCAAATGCGTGATGAGTCAGGTGTGCCTACTTCGTCGATATAGATCAGCTTATCTGTACCATCAATATCTTCTACATAACCAAACTCAAACTTTGTATCTACAAAAATTTGATCCAATTTAGCCAACTCAGCACTAATTAAAGTAAAACCTTCAACAAGTAGCTCTTCGTATTTTGCAACATCATCTTCAGATTTAAAATTAAAAACACTCAAATTATTAGTGATATTGTCACGCGTGATATTTACATCATCCACGGCAGGAATATCTGCAACGCCTGTAATAATACCTTTCGTTGATGGCGTAATTAAAACATCATCCAACTTCTGATTCGCGGTTAAGCCTTCTGGTAATTCTAAACCACAAAAATGACGAACACCTTTGCTGTAATCACGCCACATACTGCCGGTAATATACTGGCGAGCAATGGCTTCTACTTTTACTGTACTGGCTTTACGAACAATCCAAACATATGGATGTGGAATATCAACAATATGATTTCCTGCAAGACCCGCTTGATCAAATAGCTTAAACCAGTGCGATGCAACAGTGTTTAATGCAATCCCCTTACCTGGCACACCATTTAGGCCATTTTCACCTTGCCAAATGCAATCAAATGCAGAGATACGATCAGAAATAACCATAATAGCCAGCTCAGTACCTTTAGGTACTTGATAACCTTTTTCGTTAATCAAACGCGCACTATCTTCGTCTGTTAGCCAATAAACTGACCGAACTTTACCACTATGAACAGGGCCCTTAGTGCGTATTGGTAAGTCATCGTTTACATCTAAAACTTTATAGCTAGTCATGCTATCTCCGGATCTATGGCGAGCCCATTACAGGCACTAGTATGGGATTGGGGTTATAAGCCGCTAATAATAATCGAGACCGAAGAAAATCACAATTAAAGCACTATGTGATTTAACGCAGATTAGTTGGTATTTTGTTATTAACGTTATAAGATAACATCAAATTCCAGCAGTAAACTGTATGATGATTGATATAAAGCAGCTAAGTTTTAAATGGCAAAAACACCAAATTAAGCCCACTCTAGCAATTGCATCGTTGGAGGTAATAAAAGGTGAGCATGTATTTTTACATGGCCCAAGCGGTTGTGGTAAATCCACATTGCTAGCATTGCTAGCGGGGATAAATCAACCAACATCAGGGACGTTAAAAATTTTGGATTGTGAGCTTAACCAACTAAGCAATAGTAAGCGTGATGCTTTTCGTGCTGATCACATTGGCTATATTTTTCAAAACTTTAATTTACTGCCTTACTTATCACCGCTTGAGAATGTGACTTTAGGTTGTCAGTTTTCAAAGCTGCGACAAAAAAAAGCATTAACAACTAGCTCAAGTCTGCATCAAGAAGCTAGCAGACTAATGAATGCGCTTGGCTTGGACGAGCAATTCCACCAGCAAAATGTTGCTAATTTAAGTATCGGGCAACAACAACGTGTCGCTGCCGCACGGGCATTTATTGGTAGCCCTGAGCTTATCATCGCTGATGAACCAACGTCAGCACTTGATAGCAATAACCGTCAAGCATTCATTAAGTTATTGTTCGAACAAGCTCAAGCCGCTAACAGCACCCTCGTTTTTGTCAGTCACGATGACAGCTTACAACCCTTATTTAATCGTAATATTGATTTGATCGCGTTACAGGAGCAAGTTTAATGGTCCTAGTAAAGCTTGCTATAAGCAGCCTATACAACCGCCGTGCAAGTGTGTTTCTGACCTTGTTGACTATTGCTATCAGCGTAATGCTATTACTGAGTATTGAACGCGTACGTGTTGATGCCAAAAGTAGTTTTAGTAATACCATTTCAGGTACTGATCTCATTGTTGGTGCACGAACGGGTGATATTCAGCTGTTACTGTCGTCAGTTTTTCGCATTGGTCACGCTAATAACGGGGTTAGTTGGCAAAGTTATCAATATATAAAACAACAACGCGGCGTAAAATGGAGTATCCCCTTATCACTTGGCGATAGCCATAAAGGTCAAGCCGTACTGGGCACTTCTGCAGACTATTTCCAGCATTATAAATTTGCTAAAAAGCAGCCACTTAGTTTTAGCCAAGGGCGGCCTTTTCAGCATTTAAATGAAGTTGTGCTCGGCGCTCAAGTCGCCAAGAGCTTAGGCTACTCGCTTGGCGATAGTATTATTATTTCCCACGGCATGGGTAACACGAGCTTTCATCATCATGATGACAACCCTTTTACGGTTGTCGGCGTTTTAAATGCCACTGGCACCCCTGTTGATAAAACGCTGCATATCCCATTAGCTGCAATTGAACAAATTCACAGTACAAACCACACCAGCCATGAGCATGAACATGAACATGAACATGAACATGAACATGAACATGAAAAGCCTACTGATTTGATTGGCAACCCAAAACAAATTACCGCATTTTTAATTGGTTTTGATTCACCACTTTATACTCTCCAGGTACGCCGTAATATCAACCAGTTTAAAGATGAAGCATTGCTTGCCATAATGCCCGGTGTCACATTACGTGAATTATGGGAAATGCTCACCATTGTTGAAAAAATCTTACTGCTGTTTTCTATAGTCGTAGTATTAGTAAGCCTATTAGGCATGCTCACTACGCTATTAGCGAACCTCAATCAACGCCGTCGTGAATTAGCAATCTTGCGTTCAGTGGGTGCAAGACCTTGGCACCTATTCGCCTTGATCAGCATTGAATCCTTATTGACCACATTTTTAGGTTGCTTAGCGGGCTGTGGATTATTTTATTTACTCATGGCCCTCGCTTCAGGCTACTTACAAAGCCACGCAGGGATCACTACCACCATTACTATGCTATCGAGCTATGAACTGATGCTGATCGGCGCTATTATGGCGGCCGGTTTTATCGTTGGCTTAATTCCAGCCTCCCGTGCTTATTTTTATTCATTATCAGATGGCATGAGCATTAAAATTTAAGAGGAACACCATGCAGTATTTTCAAAAACTCACTGTAGTTTGCTTAGTTATTTTTAGTTTTGTTCTAAGCTTTAATAGCTTAGCCAACGAACCTAAAGAGATATTTTGGGAAGATTTAATCCCTAAAGGGCACGTGCAAATAGACACTCAAGAGCAAGCCAGTCATGAAGGAACAGAGCAAAATTGGGTGCAACCCGACTTAGATGCCCCAGTTGTAAAAGAACTTAATGGCCAATCAGTCAGTTTACCCGGGTTTGTTGTACCGCTCGAAGGTGATAGCGAAGTGATCACTGAGTTTTTACTGGTGCCGTATTTTGGCGCCTGTATTCATGTGCCACCACCACCACCAAATCAAATTGTTCACGTCACAATTAAAGGCGGTGTGCCAATTGAAAGCCTCTACGATGCAATTGTTGTTACCGGCGTAATCAACACTGAAACTTGGAGTGGCGAAATAGCTCAAGTGGGCTATAAAATGACAGCCGTCGGCGTCGCACCATTTGAGTTGTAATTAATAGCACCTAGTTGCTAGGTGCTTATTCAGTTACTTTTTCTGTAGCTATATCTGATTGCTGGTTGGTTTCATACCAACCACCACCTAATGCTTTGTAGAGCTTAGCCATACTCTGGAGACGATTATTTTTGGCTTGAGCTAAACCAATTTCAGCAGAAAACAACTGCCGCTGTGCATCGAGCAAATCCAAAGAACTGGCAACCCCATTCGTATAACGTAAATGCGCAAGGCGATAATAGTCTTTACTACTGAGCACTAAGCTGTGCTGCGCATCATAAATTTGTTCTGAACTTTGAAAACTAGAGATTTGATCACTCACGTCTTGTAAGGCTATTAAGACTGCTTTTTCATATTCGACACTGGCCTGATACGCTCGCTCTTGGGCGGCCGATAAGCTGTCTAAATTTTTACCCATATTAAATATCGGCATTAACAACTCACCACCAAGTAGCCAAACGGCTGAGTTAGCTGTGAGTATATCACTCAAACTATTGTTCTCGCGGCCCACTTCTACATACAAATTTAACTTTGGGAATAAGTCAGCTTTAGCAATGCCAATCTCGGCCATTGCACTGTGCCACCTCATCATCGCTTGTTGTACATCAGGGCGGCGCTTTAATAACTCACTTGGTAAGCCCGTAGGTAGCGCCCGCGGCATAACTTGCGCAGACAGCTCACTTCCCCCACTAATATCTGCCGTTGCATCACCAATCAAGAACCGTAATTGATTGATCTTGATATGTTCTTGGTGACGTAGTTTAGGCACATTAACTTTGGCCGACTCCAGCTCAACTTCAGCTTGGCGTTGCTCAAGTCCTGAAATAATACCACCGGCTTTACGAATACGTGCCAACTCTAACTCTTTCGCCCGTAATTTAATGGTATTTTCACTGATTTGCAGCTCTTCTTGAATTTCTTTAAGAGCAAAAAACTGCTGAGCAATATCTGCTATTAAAGTAAGCTGTATTACGTTACGGCCTTGCTCAGTTGCATAATATTGGGCAAGAAGTGCTTCACTCGCTCTGCGGTTTCCTCCAAATAAATCCACTTCCCAATTAAAATACGCTTTTAAGTCATGTGTGTTAGCAATATTGCTGGTGTCTTTTTCACGCTCTGAGGTTAAACCGATACTCGCATCAGGCCACAAGTCGGCATCACTAATATCACTGTTTAAGCGCGCCTCTATAATACGAGAACGTGCAATGAGCATATCGTGATTATTTTCCAGCGCAAGCGTTATGAGCTTTTGTAAATAGGGGTCTTGATATATTTGTTGCCAACCAATTAAAGCCTCACTGCTCGCTTGTGCTTCAGTGGTCATAAAGGTGCTGATGTCGTCATGCTCAGGCGCGGAAAAATCAGGGCCAACAGCACAACCACCCAGCAATAATGCAGTCGCCACTAGCGATAACTTATACATGGCTTTGCTCCTGCTTAGTGCCTATTTCTACTTTTTTTACAACATGCTGCTTAACAAACCGTGCAGCTGTAATAAAAAATAATGGCACCAAAATAATACCAATAGAACTTGCTAGCAGCATCCCACCTAAAATCGGCATAGACACAGACTGACGCCCAACAGAACCAGGTCCTGTTGCTAATACTAACGGTAATACTCCCAGCACAAACGATGATGCAGTCATTAAAATAGGTCTAAATCGAGAACGCGCAGCTTCTATCGCGGCTTCTTTAGCATTCATTCCATCGCGATATAGTTGGTTAGCAACCTCCACAATTAATATTGAGTTCTTAGCCGCAAGACCAATCAGAGCAATAAAAGCAACTTGGAAAAACAAATTGTTTTCCAACCCACTCACTAGTGTCAGTAATGACGCACCAAGCATGGCAATTGGACTTATCAGTAATACTGCAAACGGTAATGCCCAACTTTCATACAGTGCAGCTAAAAATAAGAATACAAACACCACTGCAAGGCTTATGGCAATCCCTAATTGGCCTGAAGAGCGTATTTCTTGAAAAGTTAATCCTGTCCACTCAAAGCCAATATTAGGCGGCAGCTTTGCTACCTCTTGCTCAATCGCTTTGATCACATCACCAGATGCATAACCCGCAGCTGGCGAGGCGTTAACCGAGGCGCTTGTAAACATATTAAAGCGATTAATGATTGACGGCCCTGTCGTGAGTTGTAGTTTAGCTAAGACATTAGATGGCACCATAGCGCCATTATCACTGCGCACATAAAATTCATTTAAATTTTCAGGGCGTTCACGGAACTCCCCTTCAGCCTGCACTTTCACACGATAAACACGCCCAAATAAATTAAAGTCATTAATGGTCGATGATCCTGTCAGCACTTTCATGGTGCTATACACATCAGCAATAGGGACTTCCAGCGCCATGGCTTTTTCACGATCTAACTCTAAAAACAACTGGGGGACAGAGCCTCTTAGTGAGCTCGTTGCTTTGGCTATTTCAGGACGGTTATTTAAATTAGCCAGCAATACATCGAGCGATTCAACCAAGCTGGTAAGGTTCCCGCCGGTTTTTTCTTGTAATGCAAATTCAACCCCAGAGCCTGAACCTAATCCTGCAACTGCAGAAGGCTGATACACACTAAAAGATGCCTCTGGAATACTATAAAGCTGCTGGCGAATATCATTCATTACATTACTAACAGTGTAATTTTTATCTGCGCGATACGCCCATGGCTTTAGGATAATTTCAAACTGACCATTGGATTGCGCCCCACCGGCGCGGCGGTTTTCGCCAGCCAAAGAGAACGAATAAGCAATACCATCATGCGCCATAATATATTTATTCGCCTTGCTGATCACTTCATTAGTTCGTGATACAGTCGCAGCATCCGGTAGGGATACATCAACAAAAAAACGTCCTTGATCTTCTTGTGGCATAAAGCTACTTGGTAATTGCGCAAATACAAAATAACACCCGCCGGCAATAATGATAAACGCGACATAACTACGCTTAGCTTTTTGACAAGTAACTGTAACTAACCAGGTATATTTATCACCTAAGTTAGCCAACATAGCATTAAATTTAACAAAAAATTTATTCGTTGAAGGGGCGCTTGGGCGTAAAAATAAAGCACACATCGCAGGGCTTAAAGTTAGCGCAACTAAGGTAGAAATTAACACCGCAACAGTAATAGCAATAGCAAATTCACGATACATAATACCGGTAATGCCCGCTAAGAATGACACAGGCACAAATACCGCAGCAAGCACCAATGAAGTAGCAACTATTGCCCCTGAAAGTTCAGTCATAGCTTGCTTGGTCGCGCTGACAACATCCATTTTTTCTTCGTTGATTAATCGCTCTACATTTTCAACTACAACAATGGCATCATCGACCACAATACCAATCGCCAACACCATCGCTAATAAACTCACGTTATTAATGGTAAAACCAAATGCTGCAAGCGCTATAAAAGTGCCCACGATAGAAACCGGCACCGCCAATGCAGGAATTAACGTAGTGCGCCAATTTTGTAGAAATAAATACACCACCAAAATAACTAGAATTAGTGCTTGGATCAAAGTGTTGATCACTTCATCGATTGAAAGCTTTATAAACTCCGAAGCATCATAAAATAGCTGCCATTTTATTCCTTGCGGGAATGCGGCACTTAAACGGGCCATTTCAACTTTGACACTTTGCGTTACTTCCAGCGCATTGGAGCCGGGAAGCATATAGATCTGTAGGATAGTAGCGGGTTGCTCGTTTAATTTAGAATTTAACGTATAAGCGGATGATGCTAACTCAACTCGCGCTACATCGCGTAACCTGATCATCGAGCCATCGCTATTAACTCGCAGCATAATATTCTTAAATTCTTCGACTTTATTTAACCGCCCTTGCGCTCGCACAGGAAAGTTTAACTTGATATGTTCACGACTTGGTTGGGCACCTATCTCACCAGCGGCAGCTTCTTTGTTTTGTGATTTTATGGCATCAGTTACATCATTAACTGTGAGCTCATAGCCTGCCAAAATATCCGGTTTGAGCCAAACACGCATTGAATATGAGCGCGAGCCAGTATTACGCACCCTACCAACACCTGGCACTCGCTTAAGTGCGGCTTCTACATTAATACTGGCATAATTACTTAAGTATATTTCATCATAACGCTCATCATCAGAGGTTAAGGCCAACTTAAGTAATTCAACCGAGCTTTCATTTGAAACCGATACCCCTTCGGTTTGTACATCAACAGGTAAGTTACTCCCTGCTTGACTCGCAGTATTTTGGACATCGACTAATGCTAAATCGGGATCAGTGCCAACATCAAAAGTCAGCGTAATATTAGCACCACCAGAATTTGTGGCTTTTGATTCCATATACAACATATTGGGCGTACCGTTTAGCTCTTGCTCTAATGGTATTGCCACGGACTCAGAGGCGGTTTCAGCTGTAGCCCCAGGAAATGATGCTGATATTTTCACTGATGGCGGTGCGATGTCTGGGTATTGATCAATTGGCAAAGTAAATAACGACACCACACCCGTTAATAAAATAACTAAAGAGATCACCGATGCAAACACCGGTCTATTAATAAAAAAGTGAGAAAACACCCTTACTCTCCTTGCTTTTTAGCGAGAGTAACTGCATTTTTTTCCTGCTCACGGGCAGTAAATTCATCTTCACTGAGCGCCATCACATGCTGTCCATGACGAATACGATGCAAGCCTTTGATCACTACTTTTTCACCGGCACTCAAACCACCACTGATCACAATGCCTTCTTCACCATAATGTTCAACCACCACAAAACGCCGCTCAATGATATTGTTATCAAGTACCACCATCACATAAATACCGCCTTGTTCAACTTGGGTTGCTTCTTCAGGCACCACAACGGCACTAGTTATTTCATCAAGCTTAATACGTGCTTTAGTGTATTGCCCTGGTAATAGTTCACTTTCAGGGTTAGGTAAAACGGCTCTCACCTTAAAGGTGCCTGTTTTTGGGCTAATTTTAGGATCAGTAAAACTTACATCTCCCCAGTAACGGTATTCACTGCCGTCAGGTAATGATATGCGTACAAAACCTTGCAGGGCTTTGCCTTTTTGCTCAGCTTCTAATTTATCAATAATGGTCGTCATACGACGTTTTGCATTTAAATAATCTAACGCCGACATATTAAAGTTAACGTAAATAGGGTCGATTTGCTGAATAGTCGTGAGTAATGAAATACCACTGCTGCCTACTAACGCGCCTAAATCTGCTTCAGAGCTACCAACCATGCCACTTATTGGCGCGGTAATACGGGTATAGGCTAATTCTAACTTAGCCTCATCGAGCTCAGCTTGGGTAGCGGCAAGGCTTGCTTTTGCTTGTTCTTGTGTTGATATCGCATTGTCATAATCTAGCTGGCTAGCTGCATCTTGTTCATACAAAGGTTTTAACCGAACTACATCGCGCTTCGCTTTTGCTAATGCTGCACTGTCTTTTTCATAGGCGGCTTGTACACGATTTAATTTCGCTTTATAAGGACGATCATCAATCTTATAGAGTAAGTCACCCTCATTTACCCAGCTGCCTTCAACAAAATCAACGCTTTCCACAAAACCTGTGATCCGCGCGCGTACTTCTACATCTAGAGATGCATCTGTACGCGCGACATAATTACCATAAATTGGCACGTCCATTTTCTTAGCCTGTGCCGTCACCACTTCTTCTATTGGCTGCTCTACAATGTCCTTACTGCAGGCACACAATACAGTCAATAAAACCAAAATCGTAAACATACGATTGACACTAAAATACATTAGTTTCTCACTTGTAATTTTCTAGGTATATCGCTCATACGGGCCATAAAAGTCAATTAACGCTGGCACTGACTACAAAATACAGTGCTGCGCTGACCTAACCGAATTTCAGTTAATATTTGTTTACACACCATACACGGCTCACCTTTACGACCATACACTAAAAGTTGTTGAGCAAAGTAACCTGGCTTACCATCACTTTGCGCAAAATCTTTTAGCGTTGTACCACCTTGGGTGATCGCCGCAGCGAGTGTATCTTTAATAATAGGCACTAATTGCTGATAACGCGCCAGTGATACTTTACCTGCCTCGCGTTTAGGATGAATACCGGCTTTAAAAAGGGATTCATTAGCGTAAATATTACCTACCCCAACCACCACGGCGTTATCCATGATAAACTGTTTAACTGGCACTTTTTTATTACGCGACTGCTCATATACCCGTTTAGCGGTAAATTCATCAGTAAGCGGTTCAGGACCAAGCTTACTTAATAAGCTATGGCACTGGTCAAGCTGCTGCCACAAGCAACAACCAAAACGGCGCGGATCATTGAGTCTCAGTGCTTTGTTATTAGCAAATATGAATTCAATATGATCATGCTTTTTTAATGGTTCGTCTTTATCAACAACCCGTAAATTACCCGACATTCCCAAATGTAAAATAACACTACCCAATTCACATTTCAGCAGTAAATACTTAGCTCGGCGCTGTACATCTAACACAGCTAAATTAGTGATTTGATAAACCTCATCAGGCACTGGCCAACGCATATTAGGGTTATGAATATTCACCTTAGTGACACGTTGTTGCAAAATATGTGGGGTGATCCCCATTCGGCTAACTTCAACCTCTGGTAATTCAGGCATTCGACTTAGGCTCGCTGTGTATAAAATTAAAACTTGGAAATAACCGCTGCGCAGTCTGTTGATCAAGCAACAATACACGCTGGTTACTTTTATCGAGTAAATAATAGCCCTGTGGGGCACGGTATAATTGATATAACCAAGGTAACTGCTCACCTGCCAACCACACAGTAGCAACTGTTAGCGCGGTGGTATTGTGAAATGTCGGCTGTTCTTCTGCAACCGACAACTGCATGTTTTGCCATTGATTAATTAATTCGACAAGATTAACTGTGGTTGCTTGCCATTGACTCGGTGGGGCATTGTCAATTAATGCTATAGCACGCCAAGACGTACCGATCCGCTCTATTTTTTGATTTGGGAATTCAAGCGCTAAAATAAAACTTTGGTCAGGCAACACGCTCTGCACCCTAGCTTCTTCTGGGCCACTGTTTAGTTTAGTGTGTAATCCATTAAAAAAGAAAATCATTAACAGCATGGAAAAAATAACAACATTGTTCCAGCCCTTGCGGCCTAACTGCATTTGAGTTCTTCCTAAAAGATTCAATTAGTTAAAGTGTAACCAAAAATATGTAAAAATGGCAGCCGAAATTTGTTATGCAATATTACTAAAATTCACCAGTGGTAATGTGCCAAAGTTAGATTACTTTGCTAATATACGGCAAAATTTAAGGAGTTCCGTCATGTCAATGTATGTAGTGGGTCATAAAATCCCAGATTCAGATTCTATTTGTGGTGCAATTGCACTGGCTTATTTGAAAAACCAAATTGAAGAGCCTGCAATTCCTACCCGTCTTGGTGAAGTTTCACCTGAGACACAATTTATTCTTGATAAGTTTGGCTTTGAAGCGCCAGAGCTAAAATTAAGCTACGCAGGTGAAGACGTTTACATCGTTGACCACACTGAAAAAACCCAAGCACCAGATGATATCGACCAAGCACGCGTTGTGGGTGTTGTTGATCACCATAAATTAGGTGATTTAACTAGCTCAACACCACTTGAGTGTTGGATCCGTCCAGTTGGTTGCTCAAACACCATCATCAAAATGATGTATGATTTTTACAATGTTGAAATACCAAAAGACATTGCAGGCATCATGATGTGCGCAATTTTAAGTGACACGGTAATTTTCAAATCTCCAACCTGCACCACAGCTGATATAAAATGTGTTGAAGCACTAGCTGAAATTGCTGGCATTGAAGATTTTAAAGAATTAGGCATGGATATGTTCCGTGTAAAATCAGCTGTTGAAGATACACCTGCGCGCGATTTAGTAATGCGTGATTTTAAAGACTTCAACATGAACGGTAAGCTTGTAGGGATTGGTCAGTTAGAAGTTATCGATCTTGCGGTATTTGATGACATAAAAGCCGAGCTTGAAGCTGATATTGCCAAGCTTAAAGAAGAAGGCGGCCGTCATTCGGTATTCTTACTACTTACCGACATTATGAAAGAAGGCTCACAAATGCTCATCGCTTCTGACGATGCAACATTAGTGGAAGCTGCTTATGGTGTAACGCCTGAAGACGGTAAAGTATGGTTAGACGGTGTATTAAGCCGTAAAAAGCAAGTAGTGCCACCACTGCAAGACGCTTTTGCTAAGCTGTAAGCTGTAAGCTGTAAGCTGTAAGCTGTAATTCTAAAAACCGTTGTTATGTAAATAACAACGGTTTTTTGTTGGCTGTAAGCCATTTAAACAGATAAACCGAAGGAGTAAAAACATTCGATAATGCAGTTTTTTGATGCAGGCTGATATGGTATTTTTCGTTGGGTTTCGCGCTGCTCAACCACAACCTACGTAGCCAATTTTAACGCCGTTCAGCTTAAAACTTACAGCTTACCGCTCCTAGCTGCTCTTAACTGACGGCTAGTCTAAAACAAAAAACCCAGCCTAGGCTGGGTTTTTGATATTCAGAGAAAACTAAAATTACTTGATTTTAGCTTCTTTGAAAAGAACATGTTTACGGATTTTTGGATCAAACTTTTTGATTTCCATTTTTTCCGGCATGTTACGCTTGTTCTTGTCGGTAGTGTAGAAAAAACCAGTACCAGCTGTAGAAACTAAACGGATCTTATCACGCATGACTCAGGTCCTTAAACTTTTTCGCCGCGAGCACGGATTTCAGTAAGAACCGTGTCGATGCCTTTTTTATCGATAATACGCATACCTTTAGTAGTAGTGCGTAATGTTACAAAACGTTTTTCACTTTCAACCCAAAAACGGTGTGTTTGTAGGTTAGGTAGGAAACGACGTCTAGTCGCGTTTCTCGCGTGTGAACGGTGATTACCAACCGCAGGACGCTTACCTGTAACTTGACATACTTTAGACATGTCTATATATCTCCAATAACTTCGCTCGAGCTTAATTTTCCCCTAGGCTATGTATTTTGTGCCCCAGGGATAAATCGAAGGGCGCTCTTTATACAGCTTATACAGGCAAAGATCAAGTGATTGATCTAATCCAATCAGCTCATGTGTAAATTTGATAGCGGCTAATTATAAAGATCGAATGCCCTTAGGGAAAGTAAAAACTGCATTTAAATTAAACTAATTTGCAAATAAGTACTAAACCGCTCATTTTTAACACGCTTAGTGATTTGAATGCTCTTAAATCAAGCCTCGTTCTGCGAACGAAACGCAATTATCTCCACCGACAATGATGTGATCTAAAATATTTATATCAACTAATTGTAAAGCTTGCTGCAATTTAGTGGTAATTAATTTGTCTGCTTGACTCGGTTCAGCAATTCCAGAAGGGTGATTATGTGCCAAAATTAGCGCCGCGGCATTATTTTTCAATGCTGCTTTCACCACTTCACGTGGATAAACTGATGCAGCGTTGATTGTGCCATAAAAAAGAGTTTCTTCTTTAATTAATCGATTCTGGCTATCTAAGTACAACACCATAAATATTTCTTGCTGTAAGCCTCGTAATTCAAGCGTTAAATAGTCATACACTGATTGTGGCGAATTAAATACTGCATCGCGCTTACATTGCTCCATCATATAACGGCGACTGAGCTCCAGCACGGCCTGCAATTGCACAAACTTTGCGACCCCTAAACCTTTTTGCGCACAAAAATCATCAATCGTCGCATTAAATAAATTATGAAGGGTTTGATTTTGTGTCATTAAATGCTGCGCTAACTCCACAACATTCATTCCCGGCAAGCCTGTGCGTAAAAATATAGCAAGTAATTCTGCATCACTGAGCGACTTAGCTCCACTCGCTAATAACTTTTCCCGTGGTCGTTGGTTGCTCGGTAAAGACATAAGCTGCATTATTTCGTCCCTGAAAAGTGTTTTATTATTTAACTGTAATGCAAAAATAGAATTTCGCCTGTTAAAGTTAAAATAAAATTCCCTATTAAAACTTCGTCCATAACGCAAAGATTTGCTATCGTTAGCGCATATCGACAAAGGTTTCAGCAAAGTATGACAAAGTTAATGACCAATTTACCTACAGAACTCATCAAGAAAAAAATTGTACTGGGGATCAGCGGTGGTATTGCCGCTTACAAATGCGCCGAACTGGTAAGGCGCTTAAAAGAGCGTGGCTGTGATGTAAAAGTCGTTATGACCGAATCAGCTAAGCACTTTATAACACCACTTACCATGCAAGCAGTTAGTGGTGAAATGGTATCAGATTCTTTACTCGATCCTTCTGCTGAAGCCGCTATGGGTCATATTGAATTTGCGAAATGGGCTGATTTAATTTTAGTTGCCCCTGCCACCAGTAATATAATTGCAAAAATGGCCGCAGGCATTGCGGATGACTTACTCACCACTTTATTACTGGCAACACCAGCAAAAGTAGCGGTAGCGCCTGCAATGAACCAACAAATGTATGCCCACCCGGCCACGCAAGCTAATTTAACAACGTTAGCACAACGCGGCATTGCAATTTGGGGCCCTGGCAAAGGTGAGCAAGCCTGTGGTGATGTAGGCGCGGGCCGTATGCTTGAGCCACACGAATTAGTCGCACTTTGCACCCAACCTGAGCAGCCGCAACTGCTGACCGGTAAAACCAT
Source organism: Pseudoalteromonas sp. S1727 (assembly GCF_005886375.1). NCBI lineage: Bacteria > Pseudomonadati > Pseudomonadota > Gammaproteobacteria > Alteromonadales > Pseudoalteromonadaceae > Pseudoalteromonas > Pseudoalteromonas sp. S1727. The sequence goes on along the minus strand of NZ_PNDT01000011.1, from coordinate 255,373 downwards.
TACAATCACTGCAGGACCAACTCGTGAGCCACTTGATCCGGTGCGTTTTATCTCTAATCACAGTTCAGGAAAAATGGGCTACGCTTTGGCACAAGCCGCCTTACTATTGGGTGCGAAAGTTAATTTAATTTCAGGTCCTGTTACACTCACTCCTCCTACGGGCGCTAACCTTATAAAGATAGAGAGTGCAGAGCAACTACTTGAACAGGCGCTTATTTTGGCTCCAAAATCAGATGCATTTATTGGTTGTGCAGCCGTTGCTGATTACCGTGCAGCCAAGGTTGCTGAACAAAAAATGAAGAAGCAAGGAGACGAGTTAACGCTGACGTTAGTAAAAAACCCTGATGTGATTGCAGCCGTTGCCAATCTCACTGATGGCCGTCCTTATACCGTAGGCTTTGCTGCTGAAACCCAAGATGTTGCAAGTTATGCAAAAGGGAAACTAACGAATAAAAATTTAGATATGATCTGCGCTAATGACGTATCAACAAGTGGCCTTGGCTTTAATTCAGATCATAATGCGTTGACATTATTCTGGCACAATGAGCAAAAAGAATTAGCAATTGACACCAAAAGCGCACTCGCACTGAGTGTAATGAGTGAGCTTGCTAAACGATTGTAAAAAGGCTGGAAAGAAACTGAATAAAACATTAACATAGCCCCACTCATTAGCTCAAAAAGTGAGTGGTCAACGCTGGCCTACGCTCAATAAATTATCAAAAGAAAGGAATGTTCATGCCTGCGACAAAAAGAAGTAATCGCAAAGAGCAAATACTACAAGCACTCGCACAAATGTTAGAAACCAGCCCAGGTCAACGTATCACCACAGCAAAACTAGCTGCTGAGGTGGGCGTATCTGAAGCTGCGTTATATCGTCATTTTCCGAGTAAAGCACGGATGTTTGAGGGGCTAATTGAGTTTATTGAAGACACGCTACTTTCACGGATCAACTTAATTCTTGAAAATGAAAAAGAGACGCAAAGCCGTATCTATAACATTTTATTATTACTATTAGCCTTCGCTGAAAAAAACCCAGGTATCACCCGTATTTTAACGGGTGACGCACTACAAGGTGAGCAAGAGCGTTTACGTGATCGTGTACAAGGCTTATTTGAAAAGCTTGAAACTCAGCTAAAACAAGTACTTCGTGAACGAAAACTACGCGAAGGTAAAACTTTCCAAAGTGATGAGTTAACTATTGCCAATTTTTTACTTGCCTATATAGAGGGCAAAATGAATCAATTCGTACGCAGTGATTTTAAAGCAAAACCTAGCGCTCAATTTGAAAAGCAATGGCTAGAGCTGCAAAAAATCTGGCTTTAAGTTAGGTTCAAGGTTCAAGGTTCAAGGTTCAAGAAAATATAACCACAGAGTTTCAGAGAAGTGAATGAGAAAGCAAAAGTTTTTACTCTGTGCAGCGCGAAGCACCTCTGTGGTAAATAAAAAAGATAACTTATACCAGTTAGGTAACAGATAAATACCAATTGCGATTTTTCCGATAGCATTATTCACCGTTGTTTGGTTGCAAAATAAAAATTATGATTCTTACTGGTTTAACTAATTGTTTACAGAGGTAATTATTGTTGGGATTATTACCTTTTTAATATATGAAGCTTTCCTGTGTGATCAATCACAAAAATCGGGAAATTAAGCTTTTAGACCTTATTAGAGAGCGGTGTTAAATTAAATTATGGTGTTACCTCGAAATAGAAATTACCTTCAGATATTTTTTGCCTCTCTATCACCCATGATTTTCGTGGTACTTATACTCGCAGAGTTCCAGTTTGAATGGGTATATTCATTATCAATTGTTATTCTCTGCTACTTAGCTTCATTCATATTTTAGTTTAAAAATGGAACTAAACCAGCAGCATGGATTAGCAAAGATAAACTACATATTCGAGATGGTGTTTTCAGTACTGATGTTATCCAAAAAGACTTACTAGAATCCATGCGTTATGAAATTGGTCATAAGCGTGCTGTTGCAGGTAGTAATGCAGAGGAAACTGAGATGCACATATTGGTTATTAAAATGAAAGGTTTTGATGAGTGGACTTTGCCTATAAAAGATTTAATAGAACACGGGCCTGATTTAAGGCTTTATAAGTTTATAAGAGATAATTTTTATAACTTGAAGCTCGTTAAAAAGAAGTCCTGACAAATATTTATGTAAATAGAGACGTGTCTTGAACGTTACCTTTTTAAAAATAATTTGAAGAGTTTTCACTACAATAAAAAGAGAAAGGTTTGTTAATACAGAGCCTAGATGCTGTTTGATACGATGTTTATTCGTTGGGTTTCGTTGCACTCTATCCAACCTACGAAGCCAAATTTAACTCCGAGCTTACAACTTAAAGCTTACCGCTCCTAGCTCGCTTATATTCTTTATAAACAAAAGCGCGAGATAAACTCGCGCTTACAGTAAACTCCCCTAGCGCCTAGTCACCTAGTTACCTATTAAATCGCTGGGTAACCAATTCGGTCTGATAAGTAACCCACGCTGGTGGCGAAGTAGTATGAACGGTTCCAATGCATCAGTGCTTTGTAATTGTCATACGCTAAATACATTCGACCGCCCATGTCATCTGGCATAACTAAAGCGGCAGTTACATCTACTTTTGGTAAATCGGTGCCATCCATTTTACGCAGGCCAAGTGCTTGCCAATCCGCAAGTGAGCGCTCTGATTTAGCCCAATATTCTAGCCACTGCTTACGTGTTTTAGTGCCGCGTTGTAATACGTAATTTGAATCAAACCCTTCTGGTAGTTGCACCTGGCGACCCCATGTAAGGTTGTCATTCCAACCCGCTTGTTTTAGGTAATTTGCAATCGATGCAAAGGCATCAGCTTGGGTAGTCCAAATATCTTTGCGGCCATCTTTGTCGTAATCTACCGCATAAGCGTTAAATGAGGTTGGCATAAACTGTGTTTGCCCCATCGCACCAGCCCATGAACCTTTGAATTTGTCTAAAGTGATATGCCCTTCTTTAAGAATATCGAGGGCAGCCCACAATTGATTTTTGTACATGGTTTCACGGCGGCCATCAAACGCAAGCGTTACCACTGATGAAATTACATTGTGACCACCTTGGATTTTACCAAAGTTACTTTCAAGGCCCCACAACGCAACAATAAAACGTGCTTGTACGCCAAACTCCGCAGCCACTTGCTCTAAGATGTCTTTATTTTCAGCGTATAACTTACGTGCGCGGTCAATTTTCCACTGCGGTACACGTTTCGGTAAATAGGTTTCTAACGTTTCTTTGACTTCGGGCTGATTTTTATCTGCTGAAATCACCTTTTCTTTAAAATGCGCAGTAGCAAATGCATCTTCGATTAATTGGCTATCATAGCCTTTTTGCGCAGCCTCTTGTTTTAAGCCTGCTACATATTCATCAAACTGTGCTTGAGTCTTGGCTAGTGCCGACGTACTAATACAGGCACTGCATAAAATTGCAGCCAATTTTGTCATTATATGTTTAGTCACTTTCAACTCCATTTTGTTTTCTGTGCTCAGCTAATAAGTTTGCTTGTGGTGGCGGTATTTGCAAGTAAAACCCATTATCAGTTAACGCTTGCTTAACTTGCTCTAAATCAGCCACGCCTAACTGTACCCGCTTCGCTAAATTTATTAGCATCACATACTCTGGTTTGCCAAACATTGCCATTAAAGGTTCCGGAACCTTGCTAAAATCATCTCTTTTTTCTACAAAAAGGAAGGTATCCGCTTTTTTCTTACTTTTATATACCGCAGTCAGCATTTTGACCCTATAAAATCTTGCTTAACAGTGCTGCACACTATAACATGAGACTTATAATAAGTTAGAAAAATTAGATTGGAAATTTCAATTAAGGCCTTATTCAGCCTGTGTTTATCTAAAATTGATTTCTGATCATACAATTCAATTGAGCGTGTATGTCGGACCAAACTTTTGAGTTAAAAGGGAATCTTTTTACGTTATCAGTTTTACATCTTTATAGTACTGATATTAACCTTTTAGCAGAACAACTGTATGCAAAAATAGCCCAAGCCCCTCGTTTTTTTGAGGGTGCGCCTATTGTTGTAAATTTAATTGAAATAAAAAATAATCTTGTTGATTTTGTACATTTAAAATCATTAATTGAACGAATGAATTTTAATGCTGTGGGTGTGTGCAATGGCTCAGACGAGCAACATGCGCAAGCTAAAGCCGCAGGACTCTCTGTTTTAAATTATGCGCAAGACGTTAAGAGTGAACAAGTTAAGCAACAAAGCAATACTTCGATTGTTGAAAAAACCGTTTACCTACCCGCGCAAGTGATTAATGGCACTGTTCGTTCAGGGCAGCAGGTATATGCAAAAGACCGGGACTTAATCGTCTTTGGTGCAGTAAGTCACGGTGCAGAAGTTATAGCAGACGGTAATGTACATATTTACGGCACTTTGCGCGGCCGTGCAATTGCAGGTGCGCAAGGTTATAACGAAGCCCGCATTTTTTGCCAAAAACTAGAAGCAGAACTTGTTTCTATCAATGGTAATTATTGGATCAGCGATTCTCTGCAAGGTGAGTTCTGGGGCAACGCAGCACAAATCCAACAAAAAAATGAATCATTAGAAATTTCAGCTTTGGTTAAAGGATAAATCTTATGGCAAAAGTAATTGTCGTTACGTCAGGTAAAGGTGGTGTAGGCAAAACTACATCAAGTGCTGCTATTGGCACAGGTTTAGCTCTAAAAGGCTATAAAACAGTCATTATTGACTTTGATATTGGGCTACGTAACCTTGATTTGATCATGGGTTGTGAGCGCCGTGTAGTTTACGATTTTGTTAACGTTATCAATGGCGAAGCAAACCTAAATCAAGCGTTAATAAAAGACAAACGTGTTGAAAAATTATTTTTACTGCCAGCCTCACAAACTCGTGATAAAGATGCACTGACCCGTGACGGTGTTGAGCGCGTATTAAATGAGTTGAAAAAAGACTTTGACTACATTGTCTGTGATTCTCCAGCAGGTATCGAAGCCGGCGCAATGATGGCTATGTACTTTGCAGATGAAGCAATTGTAACAACCAACCCTGAAGTATCATCAGTACGAGATTCAGACCGCATTTTAGGTATTTTGCATAGCAAATCTAAGCGTGCTGAAGAAGGCCTTGAAAATATTAAAGAACATTTATTATTGACCCGCTATAACCCTGATCGCGTAGCCAAAGGTGAAATGTTATCAGTGGAAGATGTACAAGATATTCTTTCTATCCCTTTACTTGGTGTTATTCCAGAGTCACAAGCGGTATTAAGTGCATCAAACTCAGGTCAGCCAGTTATTTTAGACACTGAATCTGATGCAGGCCAAGCCTATGCAGATGCGATTAATCGTTTATTAGGTGAAACAGTTGATTTTCGCTTCTTAGATGTAGAGAAGAAAGGTTTATTCAAACGGATATTTGGAGGTTAACGTGTCACTACTTGACTACTTCCGCTCAGAAAAGAAAAACACAGCGTCACTAGCAAAAGAGCGATTGCAGATCATTGTCGCGCATGAGCGCTCACAACGTGGTACACCCGATTATTTACCACAATTGAAACAAGACATTCTTGATGTTATTCGTAAATACGTCAACATCAATACTGATGCAGTACAAGTACAATTCGATCAAAATGAAGACGACTTAGCAGTATTAGAACTCAACGTCACCTTACCTGACGAAGAGAAAAAACCATAAATAATTAGGGCGCACTTAAGCGCCCTTTTTTATGTTTACCTACCTAATAGCTTTGATTGCCAGTTGCTTGTAGCTCTCTGACGGGCCTTATTTCAATACTACCATAGCGAGCTGGCGGTATTTTACTAGCGACTTGAATAGCTTCATTGAGGTCTTTTACATCTAACAAGTAAAAACCTGCGAGCTGCTCTTTGGTTTCAGCAAAAGGGCCATCGGTTATTTCTACTTGACCACTGCGAACTCGTAACGTGGTTGCAATTGTGGTTGGCTGTAACGCCTGCCCTCCTAGCATATAATTTCGTTCACGCAAAGAGTCACCACAGGCAATGCATTCTTGATTTAATTCGTCCCATTGCTGTTGCGATAAAGTCTGCATTACTGCTTCATCGTAATAAACCAGTGCAACATATTTCATAGTAATACCTGCTTATTATTAATAATATAAATTAGTTGTCACTCGGCGTTGGTAACATTAGCATCCAACCAATACCGAACTTATCCGTTACTTGCCCGTATAAAGGTGACCAAAAAGTCTCTGCTAATGGCATCCTAACCTGACCGTCCTGCGATAAAGCAGCAAATATTCGACGCAGCGCTTGCTCAGAGTCAATCGTCAACGTTAGATTAAATCCTGAGTAATTAACTTCATCAACGCTATCGTTACACCCATCCGTAGCCAGTAGTTTCATATCGCCAATAGTAAACTCACTGTGCATTATTTTGTCATCAAAATTAGCGGGGATCGCTCCCTCAGGTATCGGCTCAGGGCTTTCATTAAAACGAAACATCATGCCTATTTTTGCATCGAGGTGAGTTTGATAATAAGTCAATGCTTCTTCACAGCGCCCAGAGAAAAACAGGTAACAACTTGCTTTCGCCTGATGCATAACAATGCTTTGCTGTTGTCTCTTTTCTTGTTCAGCAACCTCACCATCATTATCTATCTCAGCGAAGTCTGCCATTTCATAAAATGGCCTAATTTCGATATCTGATTCTTCTAGCATCGGATTCGGGCACTTCTTAACCCATGCTATTGCTTCATCCATTGAGTCTATTTCCCACACCCAGTAACCTGCGATCAGCTCGTTCGTTTCAGCAAAAGGGCCCTTGGTTACTGTTCGATCAGTCTTACTAAAGCGGATACGGTATCCCTCACTGCTTGGTCTTAAACCATCGCCCGATTTCATGATCCCCGCATCAATAAGGGCTTGGTTATACTCCCCCATTGCCGTCAACAACTCTTTGTCTGGTAAAGTGCCTGTTTCTGAGCTTGTTGTTGCTTTAACTATTACCATTACTTTCATTTTCATGCTCCTTTATGTTTTTAAATAAATTGCTTTCAGGTAATAATCGAGTGGCAAGGAAACAATTCGACAATTAGTTAAAAATTTTTATTAATATTTTTTAACTGGCAGATAAAGCTGCTAATTTGGATTTTAAAATGCGCTGCTCAGGGGCTTGTTTAGTCAGTGTTAAAGCATGTTTAAGTGCCGTGCGTGCCTCATCTTTACGCCCGACTTGGCCTAACAATTCTGCGTAAGTTGCAAAACACAAGTGGTATTTTTGCATTACTTTTTGCTGTAATAGCTGCTCAACTAACAACAGCGCAGCTTCAGGGCCATGGTGCATTGCAACTGCAACAGCGCGATTTAGCTCAATTACTGGAGAAGGTGCTACTTGTAACAGCAAAGAGTACCACGTCAAAATCTGCTGCCAATTGGTGTCGTTCGCATTGCAGGCTTGAGCATGTTCTGCGGCGATAGCAGCTTGGAGAGTATAAAAACCATATTCCCCCCCAGCAGTACTACTTTTGACTAATGCTATGCCTTCTTGGATCAGCGTTTGATTCCAAAGACTACGATCTTGCTCAGCGAGGAGAATAATGTCGCCTTGTTTATTAATTCTGGCATTGCGGCGAGATTCGTTAAGTAACAATAACGCAAGCAAGCCAGTTATCTCTGTGTCGGCTAAAAATGACTGTAGTTGCCGCGCTAAACGGATTGCCTCTGTGGTCAACTCAGTGCGTGTCACGCTATCTCCTGCAGTAGATGAATAACCTTCGTTATAAACCAAGTAGATAACTGACAGCACGGCGTCAATTCGCTCTTCCAGCTGTGCTTGTGGCGGAAGTTGAAAAGGGATATGTGCGGTACGAATTTTCTGTTTGCCACGCACAATACGCTGTGCCATAGTCGATACAGAGGTTAAAAATGCACTGGCAATCTGTTCTGTTGTTAAGCCACATACTTCACGTAAGGTCAGTGCAACTTGTACCTTGGTATCGAGCGCAGGATGGCAACAAGTAAAAATTAAGCGCAGCTGATCATCAGCAATCAACTGTTCATCAGCTAATAAAAACTCATCGTTGGCTAGGTCTTGGTCGGGAAGTTCGCTCGCTAATTGCGCCACAATTTCGCGATGGCGATGTTGGCGTCGTAATTGATCAATTGCTTTAAAACGGCCAGTAGAGACAAGCCAATTAGCAGGTTTGTTTGGGATCCCCTCTACTTGCCACTTAGTCATCGCGATACTAAAAGCATCATGAAGCGCTTCTTCTGCTAGCTCAAAATCACCTAACAGGCGGATCAAGGTTGCGTAAATGCGGCGTCCTTCATCACGGTAGATAGCCGCCAGCTTGTTTTTAACAGCTTCAGTTGTGACGAGCGTATTTTCTTTATTCATCAACTACCTAGCGCATTATAGTTTATGCTTAATCACTTGCATTTCAGCTTGGGGCTACAAACAAGCCACCGTTTGCACAAAACAGTAGCGCAGCGAAGCACAATTATCAAACAAAAACATGCTAGCATACACAGGCTAATTTATGGGATAGTTATCACTGCTGAGTAGATGAAGGCGAATAAAATGCACAATCAGAAAATATATTCTATGGCATTTGCCAAGGTTTACCCTTTATATATTAATAAAGCACAACGAAAAGACCGTAGCAAAGAAGAAGTAGACCGTATTATTTATTGGTTAACGGGTTATAGTGAAAAACAATTATTAACTCTACTTTCTAACAACACTGACTTTGAAACTTTTTTCAAACAAGCCCCACTCCTAAATCCTGCGCGTAAGCTAATTAAAGGAGTTGTTTGCGGGGTACGTGTAGAAGATATAACGGAAACCTTAATGCAAGAAATTCGCTATCTTGACAAACTAATCGATGAATTAGCAAAAGGAAAATCCCTAGAAAAGATTTTACGGGCATAGCTTCCACATCATTGCATAGCGAAGTCACTCTCATATCCACGTCACAACGAAACTAACGCCATTTACTTATTCTTACTTTAAAGGACAAGCTACTCCTTTATGCTTTAAGAATACTCGCCGCATCAAGTAATTTACTTCCCGCTTTTGATGTCACTGCATAGTTAAAACCTGGTTGAATACAGAACGAGCCATATTCTCCGGATTTACTCAACGCTAAAAACCCTACTTGAAACTGCTTATAATCGCCTAACTTATTTGCAATGCGTTCAACGGCAGCCTTGCAAGCTTGCGTGGGGGTCATGCCTTGGCGCATCATTTCAACCACTAAATGGCAGCCCACAGTTTTGATCATTAGCTCACCCATACCTGTTGCTGTTGCAGCTCCCACCTCATTATCAACATACAGTCCAGCGCCAATAATAGGTGAGTCCCCTACTCTGCCTGACATTTTGAACGCTGCGCCGCTAGTAGTGCATGCGCCTGATAAATCACCATTGCTATCAAGCGCTAACATACCAATTGTGTCATGATTTTCAATATTGATCACAGGTGCATATTTTGATTCCACTAACCAATCTTGCCAGGCTTTTTTGGCTTTACTAGTCAATAGGTTTTGCTCTTCAAAACCCTGTGATTTAGCAAATTGAAGTGCGCCTTCGCCCACCAGCATTACGTGCGGGGTTTTATCCATCACTAATCGGGCAACAGAAATTGGGTGCTTAATATGTTGTAAAAATGCGACAGAGCCACAGTTTTGATTTTCGTCCATAATGCAAGCATCAAGCGTTACATTACCTTCTCGATCCGGGTAACCACCATAACCGACCGTCATCACATCTGGATCCGCTTCAGGGATACGCACACCCGCTTCCACTGCATCAATGGCTTTACCGTGCTTGGCGAGAATACCCCAAGCTTCTTGATTGGCAGCTAATCTATGTTGCCATGTCGATACTACAATCGGTTTAACCTGTACGTTTGCAACAGCTGCAGGTTTATTTAACGGCTGTTCTTGAGCAAATCCCTTAGCAGTCAAAGCGCTTGCACTTAAGGCAAGCATCGTTGTGATTGATTGCTTTAAAAACTCTCTTTTACTATTCATAGCTATATCTTTTGTCATTGTGAAGCATAAAGGCCAGCAGATAAATTGCTGGCCTTGGGTCTGTTAAAACTATTTTTCTAGTCCAAGTAACTCTATTTCAGCTATTTGTAATAGGCCGTCGTTATTGGCATTTTTACTAACACTCAGACGATAACTTAAAAAAGCAAAACCATTATTAAACTCAAATGAGCGCCGCTCTAAACGTTCATTCCAGCTTTCACCAATCCATTTCGATACAAGTGTCCATGTTTGCCCACCATCGTTTGAGCCTAATAAACTAAAGTTTTCAGGATCACGCTCTGGTGCATCATTAGCACTGGTGATAGCAAGTCCACTAACTGTTTGAGGTTCGCTGAAGTCAATTTGGATCCAAGCAGGATCTTCTTCTGTTGGCGGACCTTGCCAATCATTGTGATCAAGCCATTTAGTTTCATTATCATCATCGAATGCTTTATCTGCACTTTCTGCATCCCCGATACTAAAACGTGCGCTAAAAACATTGCCAGCCAAAGTGCTGAGATCGCTAAACGCATAATCAGGGCCAATCAAACCAACTTCTGCTATTTGCACTAACCCATCATTATTTGCATTTTTACTAATGGCTAGCCGATAGTAATTATATGCCAGCGTATTTGCTACAGAGAAACTTCTTTGCTCAAGTCGTTGCTCAAAACTTTCGCCAACCCAAGAACCTATACTATGCCAATTTTCACCATCATTGGATGCTAATAGCATAAATGAATCAGGATCACGCTCCGGCGCATCACCAGCACTGGTTAGTGTTAACGTATTAACGGCTTTTGCTTGTGGCAGCATCACTTGTATCCAAGCAGGATCTTCAGCTGTAGGTGGACCCTGCCAGTCATTATGATCGAGCCATTTTGTATTTAAATCACCATCGAATGCCTGAGCGGCACCTTCGCTATCGCTAATACTAAAACGTGCTCTATAGCTTGCGCCTGACATTTTACTGTGATCGGCTCCTTGTTGTTCAGGACCAATTAAACCAACTTCAGCGATTTGTAATAAACCATCATTATTCTTGTTTTTGGTCACTTCTAATCGATAACTATCAAAAGCCAATTGGTTTTGAAAAGAAAATGTTTTCCTCTGACCTCTTTCTTCGAATGATTCACCCACCCAGCTTGCAAGTTTTTGCCATGTTGTACCGGCATCGTTTGAGGCTAAGATAGCGAAGTTTTCAGGGTCACGCTCTGGTGCATCATTTGCACTAATAATCATTAACTGATCAACCGCGACAGGGCTTGCAAAGTCCATTTGTATCCATGATGGTTTCTCTTCACTTGGCGCTCCTTGCCAATCATTATGGTCTAACCATTTCGTTGCAGCGTCATTATCAAATGCTTTATCGTGATTTTCAGCATCGCCAATACTGTTACTTGCACTAGCTGCACCGCTGCTTGTATCGGTATGATCCACACTACTAAAAACAGGGCCAACCATTTGAATTTCTGACAGTTGAACTAAGCCATCATTGTTTTTATTTTTAGTAATGTTGAGGCGGTAACTCAAATACTTTTGTCCATTGATAAAGCTAAACTCTTGACGAGTAAGGCGCTCATCAAATGATGCACCTACAATATTTGCAAGTGTTATCCAACTTTCTCCACCGTCATTAGAGCCAACTACAGTGAAATTTTCAGGGTCACGCTCAGGAGCGTCATTGGCACTGGTAATAAACACACTATTAACCGCCTGTGGCGTAGCAAAATCAACTTGTATCCAAGATGGTTCTGCCTCTGTTGGGGCGCCTAGCCAGTCATTATGGTCAAGCCATTTAGTGTCAAGGTTGTTATCAAATGCTTTACTCGCGCTTTCTGCATCACTGATTGCATTTCTTGCTGAAAAAACAGCATCGACTAAATTGGCTAATGTTGTCACTTCCTGCAATGGCCCCGTTGAGATCGCTTCATCGAACAATGGCAAAGACAAATCAACGATTGAATCTGCGCTCAAACCCAACTCAGTTGTTAAAGGATGAATACTGACGGCATCATAAATACGCTGGCGAAACGCTGCTAATGCTTCGCTATCTTCTAAAAGTGCAGCGCTGATATTTTGTTTTGCGTTGTCCATTATTAATTTTAGACTTTCAGTTTCACTAAATTGAGCAAATGACGCATTTAACAGCGAAAGTTTAATCGTTGCTTCATCGGCATATTGAGGCGGGCATTCTTGCTCAGCACTGTCGCTATCTTCACACGTTTCATCGGTGATGAAGTTTTCAAGTTTATCGGCACTGATCACTGGCATCGAAAAAACATTGGTATTACCGGTTTGCCAGCCCATAGCCCGCAGTAATAACGCTGACATTTGCGCTTTTGCCAACTCCATTAGCTCAGGCGTTGATACATTGCGCCCTTGTGAAATTTGCTGTTCAACCAGCTCTGTTGCTAGTGTAGTTAACGCATTCACTTGTAAGTTAGTATCTGCAACTGCATCCGCATTATTTCCATAGGGCACTTGCAATAACCCCAATGTTGAAAATTCGGTTCCTGCAATTGCTGCATTGCTGGTTACTTGTGTGAATTCTGCATCACCACAGCGCATAGCATCACAAAGCATTGTAGCGTCTTCGCCTGTAGCAATTGTCAATTTAACGGTAGCATTGATACCAAAACCTGCGTCGCTAGTCAGCTCAATAAAAAAGTCACCTTGTTGATCTGTTTTATTAGCCGTGCCTTGTGCCAGATTACTGCCATTAAGTGCTGTGACAGATACATCCGCATTCGTGACAATGCCTTTGATTATGGTTCCTGCGATTTGTGCATGTGTTATGTCTGGCGTGACGGGAACATTATTTGCTTGCGGATCATTGCTCGAACCACCACATCCGCTAAGTAAACTTGCTGCAAGTAACGAGGTTCCTGCAAGTTGAAATAGATTAAGTTTATACATAATTTTGCCTTTAATAATCAGGTGTCGATAACACGTTAACTCGCCGCTTTCATTTGCTTTATTATTGAACGGCTGCTATTTACAAATGAGCTAATATATAGTTAACGTGTTGATATTAATTACTTATAAAATTTTGTAATGATCAGAATCGATAGGTAAGCCCAGCATAATAACGACGACCACTGTAGCTACTGCTACGAAGCCGTGCCTCGCTATCATCACCGTAATAGGTGCGTGATTCTTCTTCTGTTAAATTGATCACTGATGCTGAAAGCACTAAATTTTCCATCACACTGAATGACGCATTTAAGTCAACTTGCTGATAAGGTTCTTGCGATACGGTTAAGCCATCAGCTAACCCTAAAGCCATTTTTCCACGGCGGTTATAAGATGCTCGAACACTATAATTATCGTCTTCAAAATAAGCTGAAAAGTTAAATTGGTCATCAGCACTGCCTACTAAAGCTGACTCACCAACTTTTTCACCATCAACACTAACGTCTGCTTGATTGGTATCATTGAGGGTGTAATTGGCATTAATGCCAAAGCCATTCTCAAATGCGTGTTGAGCAAATAATTCAATGCCGCGTGAGTTTGCATTTGTGCCATTAGCTGTGGTTGTAAATGGCGATACAGTGATAGGTCCTGGCGGAACAATTTCTTCACCTGTATAAGGGTTTGTGAAACCATCAAATGGTCGTTCAGAGGTAATGATCAAAGGCACAATAAAGTTATCAACGTCCTTGTTAAATAATGCGATCCCAACAGCAGAGCCTATGCCATAATAATATTCAGCAGACAAATCTAATTGTACTGATTCAAACGGTTGTAATGCTTTATTACCACCAGAACCACTCCAACCTTGATCAACTGGGTTTCCTCTAAACTCTAGTCTGTCGTCAGCCCACTCTTGTGAGATAAAAGTGAGTTGTTCAGGCGCGCCTAAATCATTAAAAGGAGCCCGTGACATTGTTTTAGCCGCGGCAGCACGTATAACAAGTGAGTCACTCGCTTCCCAAACAAGATTAAGGCTAGGTAGAAAACGATCGTCTTTAACAGAGCGTAATGTAGTAGTTTCAACATCAACTAAACGTTCATCGCCTAAAATATCTTCTCCCGTGGCATCATTTATATCGTCTAAGAAGTAGTTAATTTTGTCTGATGACATTATTTGTGTTTGCGTTTCTACATAACGTACACCAACATTGCCGCGAAAATCGCCAAACGAAAAATCGGCTTGCAAGTAAGCGGCTGTAATTTCTTCTTCGATATCAAAAACAAAATCGGGTTCACGGCGGGTATATTTAACATATTCATTAGTGACAATATCTCGGTACTGCTGCCAATTGATGGTTGGCATAGTATTGACTTCAAAGCCACCGGCAATATTCTTTTCAGACTCCTTGTTTAATATATCCTCAAGGTTTGGCATTCCGCCAATCCATTGATAAGCCACTTCATCTATTGCCCCTTGGCTAAATGGATCGAGATCACCACTGGCAATACGATCCGCACCATCTTGAGTAATAAAGAATGTGTTATTAGTTTCTCGATGCAAACTGGCTTTACGATGCTTTACCCCTACGCGTAATGTATCAACAATGCCATAAGCAATATGGTAGTCTAAATCGAGTTGACCATAATCTTCTTTTAAATCACTGACGATAAAACTTGAACCTGTTGAACCTGGATCGGGATCGCCAGCAATTCCTGCTTGTAAATTTGTCAGTAATGCAGGATCTGCATACATAGAAACACGATCGCCTAAGCGCCAACCTGCAAATGAGGCTGCATTTTCATTTTTACCTGAATCACTACGACTGCCAGGCTGGCCACTTTTATATGCCGCATTAAATGATTCTGATGGTCCACCGCTTGCTTCTGTACGGCCAAATTTACCTTTAAGGTCAAAAACATCACCAGCGTATTCAAACGCAAAATCATAGGTATCTGAGGTGTCTTTTTCTTCTGTATAACCACCTACGATCCAAGGAAATTCTAAATTACCTTCACTGCCACTTGCGCCACTGGTAAAGTCCATGCCAGTCACAATTGAACCGGTTTCATCAAGGGTCACCCCGGTTAAATAATCAGGGTTATATTTCCACTCAGGGATCATCAATTGAAAAGTCGTGCGATCTTGACCTAATTCAAAGTGAAAATGATTAAATGTGAGCTCTAAATTATCTGTTGGACGCCATTGCAGCGTTGCCTGTATACCCACCCGTTCGCGTTTTTCTTTAGTAACGCCGACCCCAGCAACTTGAGGTGCCCAAACGCCATCATAAACATTTCCATACGCATCTTCTAATGCATCAAAACGTCGAGTACTGTCAGTTATTTCTTTACCATTTGTATCCGTTGCCGGTAAATCACTGCCTGTTGCCCAGCGCCAACCTCCTGCACCAGACATATCACCTGTGAGAGTACGATTTGTGCGATCTTGCTTTGTATAGCCCAGTAATAGGCCGAAGTTTTCATCGTCGTTTTTCCATGAGTAAACGCCGCTAAAATTAGGCTCATACTCTTCGGTCACATCTGCATATGTATATTCAACGTTAAATGCACCAGAGTTTGCTTCCATATCTAAGGGAGTGCGACTATGTAAAATAACCGTACCACCGACACCGCCTTCATCTAAGCGAGCTTCTGAGGATTTAAAAACTTCAACTGATTGCACCATTGTCGAAGGCAATAAAGAGTAGCTAAAAGAGCGAGATGGAGAGCCTGGTGATGAAGCAATAAAGTTTCCGTTAAGTTGTGTAAGAGTTAGATCAGATGACAAACCGCGAATGCTGACATTTTCGCCCTCACCACCACTGCGTGAAATCACCACACCTGGAACACGTTGCAATGAGTCAGCGACATTTTTATCGGGAAATTTACCTATATCCTCTGCTGTGATTGCGTCTACAATCGAATTAGAAAGGCGCTTAATTGATAAATTCTCCGCCATAGAAGCGCGAATACCACGAACTTCTATCACTTCTAAATCATCATTCTTGGCACTTTGCTCATCATTTGCAGCGGCTGTATTAAAGCTTGCCATAACAGCAAGTAATAGTGCTGACTTCTTAAATCGCCTTGAAAGACCTGAAGCTCCTCGGCTGTTATTATTATTCATGTCTATCTCCAGTTTTGTGTGCGTATTTTGTTGTGCTTGTTATATGACCCTGACATGACGGCACCTGATTATGTTCAGATGATTCTGTTCGGGGTTAACATGTTGTTAAACTACATTTCAAGAATAGGGGGCAGTTAACGGAAAGTGATAATAGAAATTCGGTTGCTAGTAGGACAAAATCGGCGCATAGCATAAAAATAGATCCAATTAGTTGTTAGCTAATTTATAGTGGGAAAACTGAAAACAGCATTAGCATTGCGTTTTTTAGTATCAAAAATGTACACAATAAAAATATAACCGCATGAATTTAAATGCTATATTTTATTATCACATTGGCCGTGCTAATACTAAATAATTTATCAAAGCCAATCACCTTAAGATTAAGGAATTACTCGATGGGTAAAAATTTAGAAATTTGCTTAAATGCAGATGATCATATTAATCTCGTTAATAATGTAAAAACTGCATTCAAAGCAGGTGCGAGTCGCATCGAACTGTGCGGTGCAATGCACCTCGCTGGATTGAGCCCAACAGTAGAGGAAATTGAATCTGCCGTATCTGCATTACCTGCAAATGGCGAGTTACTGGTGATGGTAAGGCCAGTCGCTAATCAGTTTAATGTTGATGCCGCATTACTTAAAACCATGACAAACCAAATCTCGCGCGCTGCAAAATTGGGTGCCACAGGCGTTGTATTTGGCGCAATTGAAGGTAATAAGCTTGATATTACTGTGACAACTGAACTGGTTGAGTGCGCTAAACATTATCAGCTAGCAACCACGTTTCATCGGGCTTTTGATTGCATTGATGATAGTCGTAGTGCTATTAATACTTTAACCGAACTTGGAGTAAATCGCATTCTAACTAATGGCACCCGCTGGGGTGAAAATAAAAATATCTCACAAGAGCTTGATCGGTTACAGCGTATTATTGCTAACGCGAAAGGACAAATAGAGATCGTTATTGGTGGTGGTGTCACTGCTCAAAACGCGCACAGCTTATGGCAACTTGGCAACGAAAATGTAATCTCATTACATGCCTACTCAGGGGTACTTAATAGTTGTGGTTTGGTAGACCCATCATTAATTAACTCAATTTTACAAACATCAATTAACGAGCAAACATCCCATGACTAATCAATCCCACGCTGCGTTATTCTTAGGTATTGATGGCGGTGGCACTAAATGCCAAGTTCGACTTGAAAACGAGCACGGGGTGTTATTGGCACTTGCACAAAGTGGCCCTGCGAATATAGCCACTTCAGTAACCATTGCTCAACAATCAATCCTTGCAGCCACAGCATTGGCACTACAAAAAGCAAACTTGCCAGCCACCGCCATTGCTAGAATTCACGCTTATGCAGGTCTTGCTGGCGCAGGACTCAATGGTGCAAAAAGTGCTATGACACTCTGGCAACATCCATTCGCACAATTTAATTTCTCTACTGATTTACATATTGCTTGCAAAAGTGCACATGGTAACAACAGTGGTGCAATTATTATATTGGGTACTGGATTTTGTGCAGGGGCAATAAAAGATCACCAAATCATAGAATTAGGCGGTCACGGCCTACTTTTAAGTGATGGTGCAAGCGGAGGTTGGATTGGCTTAACGTTATTTCGCTATGCATTGGAAGTATTAGATGGTCTGTCACCTTCGAGTCCATTAATTCAGTGTCTATTGAGCGAACTTGGATGTAATACGAGCAATTTGCTAACAGAACGGGCTCTGAACGAAAAACCCGCCTACTTTGCAAGCTTTGCTCCTTTAGTGTTTAAGATGCAAGATGACCCCGTAGCACAATTAATACTCTCGCAAGCAGCCAAATTTATTACCCGCTATATCGAACATTTAGTTAAGCTTGGCTATCAAAGGATTACATTGATGGGCGGTACCGCAAAAGCAATTACGCCTTGGTTATCATACACAACACAAAGCTATTTATGCGATGCACAACGCTCGCCTGAGCAAGGTGCAATTCAATTAGCTAAATTGCACCTTTAACGTTCAATATGAGCACGCATCTGCGATGGAATTTCACCAAATAAGCGCCTGAATTGCTTACTAAAATAACTAGGTTCAGCAAAGCCACATTGATAAGCTATTTGTGAAATCGGTAAACGCGTTTCAACCAGTAACTTACGGGCATTTTCGAGACGTATTTCATTAATAAATTGGTTCGGTGTTTTTGCCAAATGTTTTTTAAAACGCCGCTCTAATGCACTTACAGATAAATGCGCAAGTTCGGCCAGCTCTTCAATACAAATATTTCTATGGTAATGTTCACGAATATAATTAACCGGACCTTCAATGGCTCTAACATTAGAAAGTGCCTTGGAGGTTTTCTGTAAATGGCGAGTTATGCCGTAAGTCCCAAGTATGTTGCCACCATCATCACAGATCATTTTTTTCGACGTTGAAAACCAAGCTAATTCACCATTTGATGTCTGATTTAATTCCAATCGGTCTGTAACAATGTAGCCATTCATAACACGTTTATCATCATTCACATATTGAAATGCAAGGTGCTTTGAAGAGAAATCAAAATCCGTTTTCAGTAAAATTTGCTCTAAAGACTTATAACCTTGATGCTCAACAAAGTGTTGATTAGCATATAAAATTCTACTTTCAATATCTTTTACCCAAAATAGAATATCAGGTAATAAATCAAATGCAGCAATTAATTGCTTCACACCAGCCTCATCTATGATCGTGTCAAAATCCATCCTATCAATCTCTGCAATGCTAAATTCATTAATAATATAAAACGCCGATTTTATTGCATTGTCAACCGAATTTATATTACCCCTACTGTGAGGCATTCCCTATTATTAATAACATGATATTAACTAACTTCAGTTGTCAGTACTGAAATGGAACTTTTAATGAATAAAACAAAAGTCCGCATGGGCATGGTCGGTGGTGCACAAGGAGCCTTTATTGGGGCGATTCATCGAATTGCAGCTCGTTTAGATGGCTTAATTGAATTAGTCGCGGGTTCTTTTAGTGCTGATCCAGCTCGCAGCCAAGCAACAGCAACAGCAACCATGTTAGGTATCGATCCCAGTCGCTGTTATGACAGTTATCAGCAAATGTTTATTGAAGAAGCTAAGTTACCTGCTGATCAACGCATTGATTTTGTCGCGATTGTAACACCTAACCATTTGCACTTCCCCATCGCAAAGCTGGCCATTGAAAGTGGTTTTCACGTTTTATCTGATAAACCAGCGACCTTGAATTTACAAGAGGCCTTGTTATTAGAGCAAATCGTACAAGCAAGTGATTGCTTGTATGGCTTAACCCACACTTATACGGGTTACCCGATGATCAAAGAAGCTCGTCACCGTATTGCTCAAGGCGAGCTTGGGACTATTCGTAAGGTGGTTGTTGAATATAGTCAAGGTTGGCTTTCTAGAAATGAAGACGAGCAAGCTAAACAAGCTAAATGGCGTTTAGATCCGCAACAAGCTGGTATTAGTTGTTGTATAGCCGATATTGGTGTCCATGCTGCAAACTTAGCTGAATATGTCAGTAATCTAGAAATTACTGCATTATGCGCAGATCTAAACCAGATTGTACCAGGTAGAGCGCTTGATGACGATGGTACGGTATTACTGCGCTTTAACACAGGTTGTAAAGGCGTGTTAATGGCAAGCCAAGTTGCATTAGGGGAAGAGAATAACCTTAATTTACGTATTTACGGTGATAAAGCCAGTATTGAGTGGTCGCAGATGGAGCCCAATAGTTTATGGCTTAAAAGTCATAACGCACCAACAACATTACTACGTGCAGGAGTCGCATTAAAAAGCCAAGCTGCTCAAAACGCTTTACGGGCTCCCGCCGGTCACCCTGAAGGTTACCTTGAGGCATTTGCAAACATCTATGTCAATTTTGCTAAGCAGATCGAAGCGAAAAAAGCCGGAAGCTTAGCCGCTAACGCTGACTTCGATGTTCCTGGTATTAAAGAAGCCATTCGTGGCATGGCATTTATTGAAAATGCAGTTGAGGCATCAAACAAAGACACTAAATGGCAACCATTTCAAATTGGATAAGCAAACTATGAAAAAAATAAAAGGCCCAGCAATATTTTTAGCGCAATTCATCAGTGATGAAGCCCCTTTTAACGACTTTAAAAGTATTTGTCAGTGGACAGCCAGTTTAGGTTATAAGGCAATTCAACTGCCAACATCAAACCCCGCGATATTTGATTTAGAAAAAGCCGCTCAAAGCCAAGATTACTGCGATGAGGTGACTGGTATTGCGGCACAAGCAGGGCTTACAATTTCAGAGTTATCAACACACTTACAAGGTCAATTAGTTGCAGTACACCCAGCATACGATGAAATGTTTGATAACTTTGCACCAGAACAATTACGTGGCAACCCTGCGAGTAGAACCCAATGGGCGATTAAGCAATTAAAGATGGCAGCCAAGGCCAGTAAACAGTTAGGTTTGACCACCCATGTTACTTTCTCTGGTGCTTTACTTTGGCATACCTTCTACCCTTGGCCGCAACGACCACAAGGCCTAGTTGAAGCTGGGTTTACTGAACTTGCTAAACGTTGGCTGCCAATACTTGATTACTTTGATGAAATGGGCGTGGATGTTTGCTACGAGCTTCATCCTGGGGAAGATTTACACGATGGTATTACCTTTGAGCGTTTTTTAGCCGCGACTAATAACCATCCACGGGTAAATATTCTTTATGATCCGAGTCATTTTGTTTTACAGCAACTTGATTACCTTTCGTTTATCGATATTTACCATCACAGAATAAAAGCATTCCACGTTAAGGATGCAGAGTTTAACCAAAATGGCCGTAGTGGCGTTTATGGCGGCTACCAAAATTGGCAAGACCGTCCAGGCCGGTTTCGCTCATTAGGTGATGGACAAATTGATTTCAAAAGTATTTTTAGCAAGTTAACCCAATATGGGTTTGATGGCTGGGCCGTTTTGGAGTGGGAGTGCTGTATTAAACACCCTGAAGATGGCGCCCGTGAAGGTGCTAAATTTATACAAGATCATCTGATCCGCCCAACAGCTAAAGCGTTTGATGACTTTAGTGCAATGGACACTAATGATGATCGCAATAAGCGGATATTAGGCATTAAATAAACAGGATCACACACAATGAATAATAACAATAATCACCGTATTATTTTTCGGCTTTGCTGTATTGCACTGATTGTTACATCGATGACATTTGCAATAAGGGCCGGTATCTTAGGTCAATTAGGCGAGCAATTTGGCCTCACGGGTGCTCAACTAGGCTGGGTCAATGCCATGGCTTTTCTGGGCTTTCCGGTTGCAACTATGCTCGGTGGCATTATTTACAATGCTATAGGTGCTAAGAAACTAGTGACACTGGCATTTGTTTGTCACTTAGCAGGGTTGCTTTTAACTATCATTGCAGAAGGCTTTTGGGGATTACTTATCTCAACCTTTTTAATTGGCTTTGCCAATGGCTCAGTTGAAGCTGGTTGCAACCCTCTCATTGCACAAATGTATCCAAAGAACACTACAACCATGTTAAACCGTTTTCACGTGTGGTTCCCTGGTGGCATAGTTATCGGTGCACTGGCCTCAAACGTGATGACCTCCTTTGGTTTTAGTTGGCAATGGCAAGTAGCGTTAATCCTTATTCCGACCATTATCTATGGCTTAATGATGGTCAAAGCACAGTTCCCACAATTTAATACTCAACTAAATTCAACAACTAGCAACTTAAAGCATCTACTTTCGCCTTTATATTTGTTTTTAATTATTTGTATGACCCTCACCGCTGTAACCGAATTTGGCACTCAACAATGGATTGAGCAAATTCTTGGCTCATCAGGTGCCTCGCCTATGGTGATTTTGGCACTAATTACAGGGTTAATGGCATTAGGGCGTTTCTTTGCTGGGCCTATTGTGCATCGCTTTAGTCCTTCGGGCGTACTGCTGGGTTCAGCTGTGTTTTCAACCATTGGCATATTTTTAATGAGTCAAGCACAGGGTAATGCAATTTACTTTGCCGCCGCTTTATTCGCTATTGGTGTGACTTACTTTTGGCCGACCATGATTGGTTGTGTTGCTGAATACACACCAAAAACGGGGGCACTGGGAATGTCTTTAATCGGTGGCGCCGGTATGTTTGCGATGAGTTTGTGGAACCCAGTAATTGGTTATTGGATTGACAATGCCAAACAGCAAGCTCAGCAAACACAACTCAGTACAGAACAAATAGAAATAGGTGCGGGGCAAGCTGTATTACAAAACCTGTTACTCTTTCCAATAGTACTGGTTGTGGTCTTTATTGGCTTTCACCTGTTTATAACAAAACAAAAAAATGTAGAAAAACACGTTTAATAGCAATACGTCACACACAAAATAAAGGGGTACTTTATGCTTAAAACAATTTCAGTATTATCCATTGCACTGGCATTTAGCAGCGTAGCATTTGCCAAAACAGCTGATAACCAGCTGAGCAAAGAAGAACAAAAAGCAGGCTGGCAATTACTGTTTAATGGCCAAGACATGTCGCATTGGCGTAATTTTAAAAGTGATACGATCAGCTCAAAATGGATAATTGACGATGGCGCTATGCTACTAACCAAAGGTGGCGGCGATATATTAACGAAAAAAATCTATGAAAACTTTGACTTAAAGCTTGATTGGAAAATCAGTGAAGTCGGCAATAGTGGCATTTTTGTCCTAGCCGATGAACTTGGTAAATATATATACTCGCACGCACCTGAAATCCAAATTATCGATAATGAGCGCCATTCTGATACCAAAATTGACTCTCACCTTTCAGGCTCTATTTATGATTTGCTAACAGCACCGAAGTCGGCCCATAAGCCTGCAATGCTATGGAACACGGTACGCATAAAAATGCTCAATAATCATTTACAGGTTTGGCAAAATGGCGTTAGCACAACCAGTATTGTTGTTGGCAGCAGCTCATGGAACACCTTAGTTCAAAACAGTAAATTTGCGACTTGGTCTAACTTTGCCACTGCCAATAAAGGCCGTATTGGCTTACAAGATCATGGTGACAAAGTGTGGTTTAAAAATATTAAAATTAAGGAGCTATAATTATGTCAACGTTTGATCATAAAGTGTTAGTTGTTGGCTCTGGAGCCGGTGGTGCTATGGCTGCATACACCCTGACAAAACTAGGTCATAAAGTATTATTACTTGAAGCAGGCCGTAATTACGACCCTAAGACAGAAAGCCCCATGTTTCGTCGTAACAGCGAAGCTCCCCTGATGGGCGCAGGTAACAAAGATAAAAATTTTGGTTTTTACGATGCCACCGTTGATGGCGGTTGGCAAGTACCAGATGAGCCTTATACCAGTGCTAAAGGCAGTGATTTTTATTGGTGGCGTGCGCGTATGCTCGGTGGTCGAACTAACCATTGGGGTCGTTATTCATTGCGCTTTAGTGAGCACGATTTTAAAGGTAAAAGCCGTGATGGTCACGGCGCAGACTGGCCATTTGAATATGCTGATTTAGCTCCTTGGTACGATAAAACAGAAGAACTTGTAGGAATATGTGGTACCAATACGGGCCATGAAGATATGCCTAATTCATCGCCAGGTATTTTACAGCCACCACCTAAACCTCGTGTACCAGAGCTATTAATAGCAGCGTCGGCTAAAAAACTAGGCATTGATGCTGTGCCAATGCACCGCGCGGTTTTAACACGCCCGAAAGATGACCGTATGGCCTGTTTTTATGCGACTCCTTGTGGCTCTGGTTGTTCTATAGGAGCAGCATTCCAAACCACAACATCGCTGCTACCAATGGCAAAAGCAACCGGTAATTTAAAAGTAATAACCGACGCCATGGTTAAATCAGTCAAGGTTGATGAGCAAGGAAAAGTAACCGGAGTGACCTATGTTGATAAACACACAGTAACAGAGCATGCCCTTGATGCAGATGTGGTTATCTTAGCGGCCAGTGCCTGTGAATCAGCACGTATTTTATTAAACTCAAAGAATAAAAAGCACCCTAAGGGCCTGGCTAATTCAAGTGGTCAAGTTGGCCGAAACTTAATGGACTCGACCGGTGCATGGTTAGGTGCACAAATTCCAGCACTTAAAGGTCGCCCACGCTATAACGAAGATGGCCATACCGCCAATCACTTATTTATTCCGTGGTGGGGTCACCAAGCACAAGCAAACAATGAACTGGATTTCCCACGGGGTTATCACTTTGAGCTAGGAACAGGGTTTGGACAACCTGGCTCTGGCGTATCGGGTGACAAAAATGGCTATGGCCCTGCCCTTAAACAACAAATACGTGATGCCTATGGCTCGTATGTAGGGTTTGCACTACGTGGCGAGATGTTACCTAACAAAGATACTTACATGGAAATAGACGAAAACGTCAAAGATAAATGGGGTATTCCGGTTTCAAAATTCCACTTTAAATGGTCAGACAGGGAATTAAAGCAAATTGAGCATGGCTTAAAAACCGCGAAGCAAATCCTAGAAAATATGGGTGCAACCGTTGGTGAATTGCCACCAGCTGAAAAAGCGATTTCAAAAGGCGGTGAAATCATCCATGAAGTGGGCACAACCCGAATGGGTAGCTCAAAGCAAGACTCTGTAACAAACCAATGGGGTCAAACATGGGATTGTAATAATCTTTTTGTAATGGATGCAGGTGTATTTGCGTCAAACCCTCACAAAAACTGTACGCTCACCATCATGACACTGGCAATGCGTAATTCAACTTGGCTTGCTCAACAAATTGATAACGGGGTACTTTAATTATGCATCATCGTAACGAACACGACTCATATAACTATGTTTCTAACATGAGCCGCCGTGAGTCATTAAAATGGCTTGGTTTATTAGCTGCGGGCTCTGCTGTTGGTTTAACTGCTGGCTGCACAAAAGCACTTGAAGATGATGTGCCAGTTTCTGCAAAAGAGCATTGGCCTGATTTAGATATTAAGCCTGTGACAGCTAAAGGCTATGGTCAAGATCCTAATTTGGTGATGCCACCAGAATCACCTTGGCCGTTGACATTAACAGCAGACGAACTTACCTTAGTTGCCCTATTAACTGATTATATCGTACCGCGTGAAGGGGCTATTCCTTCAGCCAGCGAGTTACAAGTACCCGCGGTGATCAATGAGTGGGTTAGTGCCCCCTATGAAGGCCAGCAACGGGACCGAATTAAAATCTTAAATTCACTCGCGTGGCTTAATGACGAAGCACAGCTGCGTTTTAAAAAACAATTTGTTGCACTTAATGAGCAACAACATCGTGCAATCTTAGACGATATAGCGTTTTTGAATGAGCAAACACCCACGCAGTTTAAGCGTATTGGAAAAGCATTTTTACGCTTTAAAGAATTAGTGCTCGCTGCCTTTTTCTGCACGCCTGAAGGCTGTAAAGACATAGGTTATCTGGGCAACGTACCGATTGCTGGTGATTACCCTGGACCATCTGACGAAGCAAAAGCCCATTTAGATACTGTTTTAAATGAGCTTGGTTTAAGTGAATTCGCTTATAAGGAGCTGTGATCACAACATAGAGTTTTACCCATCAAGTTAAGTCTCTAACCATTTATTAGCGTGCTAAAATGGTTAAGATGCTATTTGCCCAGACCAAAGCAGGGATTTATTCCCTGCTTATTTTTTAGGTATTTTATTATGTTTAAAGCCAGCTATTTACCATTTTTTAAAGCTATCGTAAGTCTGTTAGCCATACTTGCACTGCACTCTTTTCCTGCCTCTGCAACTACTAGTGAGCCTGTTAAAGTCAGCGTGCAATTGTGGTCGGTTAAAGATGCATTAAAAGCTGATTTTGATGCAACCATCACAGCGCTTGCAGAGATGGGCTTTCAAGGGCTCGAATTTGCAGGTGATTTTGGCCCTTATAAGAACAACCCTCGTGCACTTAAAAACAAACTTGCAAGCTTAGATTTAGTGGCCAGTAGTGCACATATTGGTTTTGATGCATTAACGGATAGCCACTTGATGGAAACCTTGCTGTTCTATAAAACACTTGGAGTAACCACTTTGTTCGTGCCGTGGGATGAGCGCGCTTGGGATCCTAAAGGTGTAATGCAACTATCAAAGCAACTCACAGAACTTAATAACATTGCGCAAAAATATGAGATGAATATTGGTTTTCATAACCATAATAGAGAGTTTGAATCATTCAATAATGCAACTTATTGGGATGCAATTGCTACTAATACTCCTACGAGTTTGCCACTGCAACTTGATATTGGCTGGGTGCATTACGCAGGCAAAGAGCCGCTTTATTTCATCAAGAAATACGCAGGTAGAACCTACGCGACACACCTAAAAGTTCGGACCCACGAAAATGACGGCTTAAGCCCTATTTTCGGTGAAAATAATTATCCTTGGGGTAAAATAATACAGTCGCTAATTACTGATGGCGCCACCAAGTGGTTGGTTGTAGAGCAAGAAGAATATCCAGACGGTTTAACTTCTCTACAAAGCGTTGCTAAATCAAAAGCCAATTTAGATAAAATACTACGCAGCATGTAATGTTGAACGTTAGGAGCTCGCTTAATAAACGAGTTCCTATTTTATTACACATCCCACTCTTGCAGTGCATCTTTAACGTACTCATAACGCCATGAGTTCAGTAGATCCGGTTTAGGAGAATTTGCGCGTTGCTCTGGGGTTAGCTTCCAGTTCCAACTTATTAGCTGGTTTATTTGCTTTTTAGATGCCAGTACATCTTCAGGTATGCCCTGCTCTTTCGCGGCTTTAGTTATTTTTTGTTTAATGTCTTTAGCTACTTTTTTATAAGCTGGAAAGTCAATCAAGCGTTTTAGTGGCTCAGGAAAATCTGACACCGGCACTACCTTGGCTTTTTCTATACACTTTAAAATTTCAACACCAGAGCGGTTAACTTCGATATTTTCAACTTCGGGGATGCTGCGTAATGCATTTAGACTGCTTGGTTTACGTTTCGCAATTTCAACCAAATTATGTTCTTTTAATACAAAGTTAAGCGCTAAGTTTTTACGAATAGCTTTATTTCGTCGCCATGCTGCAAGCTCTCTTAGTACCGCAAGATCCGCAGGTTTCAATTGCCATGAATTTTTTATATCTTGATACAAGAGTTCGTCTGGCGTTTGATAGGCACGTTTTTGCGCCACAAGCTCACTTTCATTGATCACAATATCAAAAAATTCAGCTTCATTGATTTGCTTAATAATAAGGTCAAAACACGGTAATAGATGAAATACATCAGCCGCGGCATAATCAAGCTGCTTAATTGTCAGTGGCCGCTGTAACCAGTTAGTGCGCGATTCACTTTTATCTATTTCAATATCCAGTAAGTTTTTAACCATATGCGCAAAGCCCATACAGTTACCACTACCCAATAATTGTAAAGCAAATTGCGTATCAAATAATGGCATCGGCACAAAACCGGCATATTTTTGAAATACTTCAATATCTTCAGATGGGGAATGCAATACTTTAAGAACAGTGGGATCGCGTAAAATCTCCCAAAAATCAAATAATGACAGTTCAGCAAGGGGATCAATTAACGCTAAATGCTCGCCATCATATACTTGAATAAGCGCCACTTCAGGATACAAAGTACGCCGGCGCATAAATTCGGTATCAATTGCTAAGATAGGTTTGTTGCGAATTTGCTCAACAAACTCATTTAATTGATTTTGGGTTTGGATCAATTGATATTGCACTTAATCTCCTACAGTAAAAAGCCGACAATGATGTCGGCTTTTTAGCTTGCTAATCTTTCAAGGCTCGTCTGAGTATCTTGCCAACGTTTGTTTTTGGCAATTCATCCCTAAACTCAACCAGTTTCGGGACCTTGTAATTAGTTAAATTATCACGACAGTGGTTTATTATATCTTTTTCAGTTAAAGATGGGTCTTTTTTAACTATAAAAACTTTAACTTGTTCGCCGCTAACATCATGTGGGATGCCAATTGCCGCAGCCTCAAGCACGCCGTCATGCATTGCAATCACTTCTTCAATTTCATTTGGGAACACGTTAAAGCCAGATACAATAATCATATCCTTTTTACGGTCAACAATGTAAAAGAACCCTTCATCGTCATAAGTAGCAATATCGCCAGTTGCAAACCAACCATCTTGCAGGCATTCAGCTGTAGCATCTGGACGATTATAATAGCCAGCCATAACTTGCGGACCTTTTACCCAAAGCTCACCAGGCTCACCTTTGGCGGCTTCTTCACCATTATCTAACATCAGTTTTAGCTCTGTACTTGGCGCTGGTAAACCAATCGAACCATTGTAAGAGTCTAGATCATATGGGCTGACAGTAACCAATGGCGAACACTCTGTTAAACCATAGCCTTCCATTAGTTTACTGCTGGTAATTTTTTGCCATTTTTCAGCAACAGGGCGCTGTACAGCCATCCCCCCACCCAATGACATTTTCAGACTTGAAAAATCTAGTTCTGCAAAGCCAGGGGTGTTGAGTAACCCATTAAATAACGTATTTACACCGGTAATCGCGGTGAATTTATGTTGGCTTAACTCTTTTACAAAGCCTTTCATATCACGAGGGTTGGTGATCAATAAATTTAAGCCACCGTATTTCATAAAGGTTAAGCAGTTAGCCGTTAGGGCAAAGATATGATAAAGCGGTAATGCAGTGACCACGACTTCTTTACCGCGCTCTAATACTTTATCTAAACAACCTGATACTTGCTCTAAATTACCGACCATGTTGCCATGGGTTAGCATTGCGCCTTTAGAAACACCAGTTGTACCACCAGTGTATTGCAAAAATGCCAAATCAGATAAGCACACTTCAGGCTTATTGTAATTAGCTTCATTAGCGCCAAGTAAAGCGTCAAACTTAATTACCTTAGGCAGAGAATAGCTTGGCACCATTTTCTTGATGTATTTAACAACAAAGTTAACCACATGCTTTTTAATACCACCAACCATATCACCGACTTGCGTAACAACTATGTGTTTTACATTGGTTTTTGGCAGTGCCTTTTCTAGCGTGTCAGCGAAGTTA
The DNA here is from genome assembly GCF_005886375.1 of Pseudoalteromonas sp. S1727. Lineage (NCBI taxonomy): Bacteria > Pseudomonadati > Pseudomonadota > Gammaproteobacteria > Alteromonadales > Pseudoalteromonadaceae > Pseudoalteromonas > Pseudoalteromonas sp. S1727. Next base: position 226,302 of record NZ_PNDT01000011.1, on the reverse strand, counting down.
GCAAGGATAAAAATTGCTGAAGTTTGCGAATCATTTAACTGATGTTCAAGCTCGCGAACTGTATAAAGTGGATTAACATTTACCACTACACAGCCAGCACGCAAAATACCTAATATTGAAACTGGAGTTTGCAATAAATTTGGCATCATCACTGCCACTTTATCGCCTTTTTTTAACCCTAGATCATTTTGAATATACGCTGCAACACGCTTAGTAGCGCTATCTATTTCAGCATAACTCAATGTTTTACCCATATTGGTAAATGCAGGCAAGTCTTTGTAATCAGTGAAGCTTTTTTCAAACACTTCTAACAACGAGTTGTAGTGCTCAGGATCGATTGTTTCAGGCATACCCTCTGGGTAGCGCTTCAGCCAAATTTTTTCCACTCTTAGCTCCTGTTCTGTTTATAATTTATTTTTATTAAACCTTAAACTAAGTAAGGCAATTCCACAATTGAGCAATAACTCTAATTCTGCAAATATTCCCACATTTTGTGCAAATATACAATTAACATGCACCAGTTTGCAGCATAAATGCTTGAACGTGTTGTAAACATTCACTCGGGCTTTGCATATGACAATGATGTCCGCCCACAACCTTATTTACTATTAAACCTTTGTAATAACAACCATATTTATCTAAATTCTGCTTCACAAATGGATAACCTTGATGCCCTAATATTAATTGGCACGGCACATTTATTTCGCTTATAGCCGTTATACATTGCTGCTCGTCAAACCTAAAACCTGAATGATTTTTAAGCTTTGGATCCGTACTTAATAGCCAGCCTTGTTCACCTTTGATTATATTTCGCTCCATCAAAACTGTCACTAAATCAAGTGGCAAATCACTCACCTGCGCACGTGCTTGGTATAGTGTTTGTTTTGAGTCGTAGTATCTTGGCACTTTTTGCTTAATGCGATGGCGGTTTAAAATAGCCTTGCGCAATTGCGTCACCACTTCTTCGCTGGGAGTGGTGATAACGCCAAGTCCTTCAATCATAGTCACTGATTTTACTTTTTCAGCAAAACAACTAGCAAACAATCCTGCAGCCATTGCGCCCATCGAATGGCCAACCAAGTGTACTTTTGCAACTGAGAGTTTATCAATTAAATTATAAATATCATCTATATCATCTATATAATCAATAAAATAATAATGGGCATCAGCCCCACGCCAGTCAGACTTTCCATGCCCTGGAAAATCTATGCAATACCAGGTTGCTGATAATGTATTGTTTTCTAACATAGGTAAAAAACTATGACAGTTATCTAACCAACCGTGCAATCCGATCACTATCTCCTTGCCTTGGCCAAAGGTTAGGCCATGAAGTGTTAATTCGCCACTTTGTACAGAAAATGGATGCACTTTGTAACTCCTCTTTCTTTTTAGGTCGTTTAACGAAAAAGACATTTATTTATCATACAGTGGGTATACAATAACACCACATAATAAACAGGGTACAAAAATGAAAAAACAAATAAGCCTATTGGCATTATTATGCTCTGCAAGTGTATATGCAGAGCAAGCACCAAAGAACATTATTTATATGATTGGTGATGGTATGGGCCCCGCTTATACAACAGCATACCGCTACTTTAAAGATGACCCATCAACTAAAGAAATTGAAAGCACTGTATTTGACACTATGCTTACTGGTATGGCGCATACTTACCCTGATGATCATACTTATGTAACAGACAGTGCCGCAGGTGCAACCGCGCTTAGTTCAGGTCATAAAAGCTACAATGGTGCAATCGCTGTCGATACAGCTAAAAAACCACTTAAAACCATGCTAGAAATCGCCAAGCAGCAAGGCATGATCACAGCGTTAGTTGCCACTTCACAAATAAACCATGCAACGCCAGCCAGCTTTGCTGCCCATAATGAATCACGCCGTAACTATGACGAGATTGCCAATGATTACATTGACAATAAAATTGCGGGTAAGTTACCTGTCGATTTGATGCTAGGTGGTGGTACCAAATATTATATCCGCGAAGACCGTAATTTAGTTGAAGAATTTAAACAAGCAGGTTACCAATACAGTGATGATTTCGCTGCATTAAAAGATATAAAACAAATTCCTGCTTTAGGATTGTTTGCACCGGTTGCACTTGATTTTGCATTAGATAAAAACCCCACACGTTTAACAAAAATGACCAATAAAGCGCTTGAATTATTGGATAAAAATAAGAAAGATGGCTTTTTCGTTATGATCGAAGGCAGCCAGATTGATTGGTGCGGCCATGCCAATGATATTGCCTGTGCAATGGCTGAAATGGACGACTTTGCAAAATCAATTGAGCAAGCAAAAGCCTACGTCGATAACAACCCTGATACTTTATTGGTGATCACAGCCGATCACTCTACTGGTGGGTTAACACTCGGTGCTCATGGTCAATATAAGTGGGAAACTGAAATCGTAAAGGGCGTTAAAGCAACCGCTGTTACTTTAACTAAATTAATGAGTGAGTCTAGTGACTTAAAAGCAATTTGGACTGCAAACACCAGCATTGATTATACACCGGAAAATCAAGCTAAGCTTGAGCAAGCTAAAAAATTAGGTGACAAAGCACTTAATTTGGCAATTAAAGATATCATCAGCAATGCCAGCTTTACTGGTTGGACAACAGGCGGCCATACAGCAATTGACGTACAAGTTTTCGCTCACGGTAAAGGGGCTGAACACTTTACCGGTTCACTGAATAATACCGATATAGCAAATAAACTAATTAGCTTTATTGAGCAAAATTAATTAGGGTTTATGTTGTTTTTGTAAAAGCTCAAGAACAATATTAAACGGCAACGCCTTATTATATAAAAAGCCTTGTGCACACTGTATCTTGGCTTTTTTCACCACATCTTCATGCAAATCATTTTCAACCCCTTCCGCGACAATATTAAAACCTAATTCATCACAAATTTTTGCCAAATGCTGATACAGCATCACAGACTTGCTATTACCGTGTTCAGGTAATAAGCTGCGGTCAAGCTTAATAGTATTTACATTTAGTTTGGATAATACGGATAGGCACGAATAACCGGTACCAAAGTCATCCATTGCACATTCGATATTATGTTCATTTAAATGCTTTACTAAATCAATCGTCGCATCAAAGTCTTCAATATAGCTAGACTCCAATATTTCAACTTCAACTTGATTAGGGTATCGGCTAAACGCTTTTACTACTCGTTTATAACCACCATCGAGTAAATTTTGTGGCGAAATATTAAAGCTAATTTTTGGCTTAAAGCCATTTCTGGCAAAATTACCTAAATCAACTTCAAGCTGATCAATTACAAAATCATCAATCACCTGCATTAAATTATTATGCTCTAGCGTTGCTAAAAACCAAGGACCTACAACTTCACCATTGCTTTTAATTAGCCTCAGTAACGCCTCAAAACCAATGATTTTCTGCGTAGTGGGGTCGATTTTTGGTTGATAATAAAGGGCAAGTGCGCCACTGTTTAGTGTATCGGTCACTGCCTTTAAACTGTATTGTTCAACAAGCTTTTTAGAATGAGCACTGGCAAAGCTTTGCTCTGCTTGCCCCTCTACACTTAACCCAGCACTATAGCGTTTTACTAAAATATCCAATGACTTGCCCGTAATATTAAGTCGCTTATTTGCCAGCACAAATGGGTAGTAAATGGCTACATTAAGGGCAATTAATAGTAGCTGCAGCGCAATCCCCGTCCAATTATGAGTTGCCATCCAACCACTGAGTATTACAGGGGTAAACCATGGAATACTTTCACTGCTACTGAGTACTAAAAATCCATTATCAATTAATAAAAAGGCAATCCCGCCATTCAAAATTGGCGTAAGTAAAAAAGGAATAATAAAATAAGGATTAAACACAATCGGCAGTGCATAAATCATCACTTCACTAATATTAAAGACAGCCAATGGTGCTGAAATTCGTGCAATACTTCGCTCATGCTCTGCATCTTTAATTAAATAGCACGCAATGATCAATCCCCATATACAGCCTGTACCACCTAGCAGAACAAAGACACTAAAAAAATTATAACTTGTTAATCCTGCTAACACTTCATAGTCAGTATAGCTAACTGGCGCTAAAATATGATAAGCGTTATCACCATGAACACCAAAAAACCACAAGGTGTGTGCCATTATCATCTGTAAACTAACTTTCTCAAAAGTACTGGTTGCAACCGTATCACTGATCATGGATGTTAAAATAAATCGACCTAATTCGCTTACATACGGGGTAATCAGCAATGTGAGCATACTAACTAATAAAAATGGGAATATTAAATTGAGGTGCTTGCGTAAAAATAAACTGATCGTGCTAATGCCAACTAGTTTCAAGGCTTTGATGGATGAAAAGTAACGTAATGAATAACAACAAAAAATTGGCATTAAAATGGAATAAAGAACACCGGATTTATTGTCAACATTAATGCCTGTTGAGTCAACATACACATAGCCAGTACTGGCGCAAAAACAAGTAACGACTAGCACAGGTGCTGCAATCGTATGTAACTGTAAATTTTTAGAAAGATAATAACTAAAAGAAATCAATGTGATGAGTGGAAATAACGCCCACACCAATAAGTTAAACTCATTAAGGAAAACATGATTACCTGTTTTATCCGCAATATTAAACCACTGATTTAGGAGCGTAATAACAGAGGCAACAATAAAGAATGGAATTAAAGCAATATACCCTTCGCGCAAAGACAATATAATTGTATTCGATGAAAGCTTTACAGCACTTTGATTAAATTGATTAAAAAACGTAGTGAGTAACACAAGTCGATCTTATTCTTTTTTCACCAACAATACCTAGTTTAGGAAAATAAACAAGCGAAATACGTTAACAGAAAGTGAAAAAAGCTCATGCTCATTTTAAGCGTAAATATCAACACCGATCAAGTTTTGTACTTCAGCTCGGCGTTCAAGGTTTGCAAACTCGGTGTAAGTAGAAATTGCACGACTTACTTTTGCAGTAGGTTGGTCATAAATTGTTTGTCGATAATTAGGCGTTAGTGTTTCACTGTGTAGTTTATCGGCAAGCGCAATACCTGCTTGGTTAGACTTAACAAATTCGACAGACTTTTTACCCTCGGCAACAGGCTGCTCTAACAAGCCTTGCGGCTTATTAGTTATACTCTGTTTTGTGGTGATTTTACCCGGGATATCTCCCGTGTAAAAACCTGAACCAATCGGTATAGTCACAGTTAGGTCTCGCTATTTAAGGTTATTAAATTATGTGCCATATTTAATAACCTTGCAAGTTGCGTTATTCGCGCCCTGGTAGTTTTTTCCAGGTCACTGTATCACGTACATATTTTGGCTGAGCTTGCGCAGCAGATACAGTACGTTGCTCAGCAAATTCATGGCTAACTGTGGATAACATAAAACCCGCATCGGGTAAGGTGATCTCGTTATTTAACTGTATATTCGCATTATTATGTAATACTTCAGGGTATGTTTGCCACCCCGTGCCAACAGCAATACCTTGTTTACCTTCAAGTGTTAACTGCGCTGGTTTCAATACTTGCTCTTCACCTTGTAATGTCATGATCCCCAGCTCATTTATCATATAGTGAGCGAAATAAATTTCCCCCATCCGTGCATCAATAGCACTTAAAACACTCACCTGCCCGGTCTGCTGATATGCTTGTTGCGCCATCATTTGCAAGGTTGATACTCCAACTAACGGTAACTTACATGCATAAGCAAGTCCCTGAGCAATCGCCACACTGATACGCACTCCAGTAAAACTACCAGGGCCTTGACCAAAACCAATCACATCTAAATCAGTTAACTTACAACTTGCTTGCGCTAGTAATGAATCAACCAAAGGTAAGATCTTTTGGCTATGTTGCTGTGGGCACTCTTCAAAATGATGAAACAGCTGACCGTTATAACTAAGCACTAAAGACAGTGCTTCTGTTGAGGCATCAAGCGCCAATATGTTTATTTTACTCGCAGTTAGTTGCTCATTCATGGCAATTATTTCTCTAATTAATATGTTCTAAAAATTCGCTGGCAACTGCCAAACTTCGGGTGCGGCGCATTGGCGGTAAGCTTTTTAAGAATACCTGGCCATAGTGTCGTGTCACTAGGCGGTTATCACAAATAACTAATACGCCTTTATCTTTATTATCACGAATTAAGCGGCCAACACCTTGTTTGAGTGCAATAACAGCTTGTGGCAGTTGTATATATGCAAATGGGTCATGGCCTTGTCGTTGTGCATCCTGCATCTTAGCTTGTAATAAGGGATCATCTGGTGCTGCAAAAGGCAATTTGTCAATAATAACACAGCTTAACGCACTTCCTCGCACATCAACCCCTTCCCAAAATGAAGCTGTGCCAAGTAAAACAGCATTACCATGGCGGGTGAATTTTTCGAGTATGATACGTTTAGACATTTGCCCTTGCATGTAAATAGGGTAATCAATTTGTGTACTTAGCCCCTCAGCCACCAAGTGCATCATACGGTAGCTGGTAAACAACACAAAGCAGCGTCCTTTTGCCGCTTTTATTAAATCTAAGGTAAGCTTCACGATTGCATGGGGCATATTTGCCGCGTGTGTCTCTGGTAAATAACGTGGTAAACATAAAAGTGCCTGCTGATAATAGTCAAATGGGCTGTCTACCATCATGCTTTTGGCAGGCTTTAAGCCTAGGCTTGCATTAAAATGTTCAAGGGCATTATCGACAGACAAAGTTGCAGAGGTAAATACAAAGCCAGCGCCGGTATCTTTCATCATTTGTGCAAATTTAACAGACACATTCAATGGTGTAACGTGCACAGTCAAATAACGGCGAGTGGTTTCATACCAATAACTGTAACCTGTTTGGCTAATATCGAACACACGCTCTAATTGACCTTTAAATGCGAGTGTACGCTCAAATGGGTGTTCTATTTTGTCACTTCTATCTAAACAATGTTTGAGCACTTGATATAAAAAATCAAGGTCACTAATCACCCGGTGTAATGCGGCACAAATTTCTTTGCTAGCGAGCATTTGCCGCCAATCTCCCCGACTGCTATCAATGCCAAATTGTAACCGTAAGTCAGCGACACTGGTTTCTAATTTATTGAGCGTTTTGCCCAGTTGCAGCATATCAGGTATGTCTGCTCTATAAATTGCCCGCAGATCATTGATTAAATCGACCAGCTTTTTAGTACTGACACTTTCCCCAAAATAATCACTGGCTATTTCACTCAGCTGATGTGCTTCGTCAAAAATATACGCGTCAGCAGTTGGAATAAGCTCGGCAAAGCCAGTGTCTTTCACTGCCATATCGGCAAAAAATAAATGATGGTTTACCACCACCACATCGGCATCCATAGCTGTTAATCGCGCTTTACGAATATAGCAATCTTGAAAATCAGGGCATTCTTTACCTAAACAATTATCGGCGGTAGAGCTTACATAAGGTAAAACTTTGGCGTCTTCTTCAATACCAATACAATCTGCTAAGTCACCGGTACGGGTCTCACTGGCAAATTTAGCCACCATAGCTAATTGATGCATCACGTCTGAATCATCTGTCGGTACATGGGCAACATGCTGATTTAGCCGATAAATACATAAGTAATTACTGCGCCCTTTGAGTAAGGCGGTTTTTTTACTGGCACTCAGTGCTTTTACTAATTGCGGTAAATCTCTGTGGTACAACTGTTCCTGCAAGGCTTTAGTACCGGTAGAAATAATAGTTTTACCTTTAGATTTTAATGCAGGAGCCAAATATGCATAGGTTTTACCTGTTCCCGTTCCTGCCTCAACAACCAATTGCGTACGGTTCTTCAAAGCATCACTAACGGCCACCGCCATGTCAATTTGCGGCTGGCGCGGCGTATAACCATCCAAAGACAGTGCTAATGGCCCATCTGCACTAAAAAGCTGTTTGATAATAACGATCGCTTTACTAAAAATAATAGCTGGATTTTACGTAAGGTATGACTGTAGAGCAAGTCAATGCAACACTCAGTCAAATATTACTCCGTTGCATGCAATAATTTATATAAAAATAAACGAAATCGCATAACAAAAAGCGGTTTTCCTTGTGACTTATAAAAAAGACAGGAGTACCATAGCGCCACGGAAAAACTCCGCTAAATAGTAAATAGATTCATACTGTATTTGTAAGATTAACAAGTACTCTATGGAACATAACTATTTTATTAGGCTATATATTTTATTGGACTATAAGCACCTGTACATATTAATTAGGGTTAATCTATGAATGCTTGGTACCTCATCTGTTTTTTATCCGCACTGGCTATATTTATTGCTTTTGCTAATCAATACATCCTTAAGATGCAAACAACCATTGCCATCACTACAGGCTCAGTGGTTATATCATTGTTATTAATTTTAGCGGTTAAATTACAAGGTGACTCGACCGCATTAGAGATAACCCAAATCGTCTCAAGCATTGATTTTAATCAATTATTACTCAAAGGTATGTTGGGCTTTTTACTTTTTGCTGGCGCCCTTGAAATTAACCTTGCTGCACTTAAAAAGCAGCGCTGGGAAATAACAGCGCTGGTGTTATTTTCAACTCTCGCTTCAACCTTCATAATTGGTTATTTAAGTTTTTATTTATTCGCACTCATGGGGTGGCCTGTACCTTTTATTTACTGTTTATTATTTGGTGCCCTGATAAGCCCGACCGATCCAATTGCCGTACTTGCCATCATCAAACAAATGCGCGCTCCCGAGGGGATATCTGTGCAAGTTGAAGGCGAGTCACTGTTTAACGATGGTATTGGTTTGGTGATCTTCACCACCATTTTTGCAGTGGCATTTTATGGCACTGAAGCCACAGTGGCTGATATTGGTGAATTGTTTTTAGTCGATGCAATCGGCGGAATTGTATTTGGTCTTGCAATAGCCTTAGTGGGTCATTTTTTAATAATTAACAGCCGCGATGTAAATATTCGCTTATTACTTACATTAACCATTCCAACCGCCGGGTTTGCTGCAGCTAATATTTGGGAGATATCAGGTGCTCTGGCAATGGTAACCAGTGGCATATTGCTGGGTAATATAACCCGCACTAAAGCCACTGAACGCACCGGGCCCGAAGACACGCGTTATGTAAAAGACTTTTGGCATGCTACCGATAGCTTTCTAAATGCGTTATTGTTTTTGATTATTGGCATGCTCATTGTCACTATGCCCATCAGCCTTGCTGAAATTGGTTTAGGACTATTAATGGTACCATTGGTGCTATTTGCGCGTTTTATCAGTGTTGGCGCGCCGTTTGTGGTGTTCAAGAAGTTTAGAAAATACGACAGACATACAGTGAAAATCTTAACTTGGGGTGGTTTGCGTGGTGGCCTTGCGCTGGCAATGGCGGCAGCTATACCTCGCGATCAAGTATTTATTGGTAGTTCAGACTTACATAATCTGATTGTTATTGTCACTTATGTGGTAGTGATCTTTTCGATTATAGTGCAAGGCCTTACTATTTCACCGCTGATCCATAGTAGTATTAACTCTGCTAAGTAGTTTTATTCAAGGCTAAAAAGGTTAACTTGCCTTTTTAGCCTCCTTATTTTTATACATATCGGAATCTGCTATTTGCAACAATTGTTCTAGTTCTAACGGCTGTCGGGGGTTAAACTCAGCAACACCAAACGAAAAACTCACAGTTGTCGAGCTGGGCAGTGACAAATTTAACGTAGCTGCACTTTTTTCTATTCGCGAGATAAGCCGCTGGCATTCACTCAGCGTAACCTGTGTCAACAAAAGCACAAACTCATCACCACCAAAACGACCGAATAGATCCGATTTACAGCACAATGAACTTATAATACTAGCAAACAGCTGCAGGACTCTATCACCTTCAGCATGACCATATTTATCATTAATTGGCTTAAATGAATCGAGATCAATAAAAATGACAATCGCATTAAACTGCTGTCTGATACACAAATCTAGATAGCGCTCAGCCATTAAAATAAAACCTCGTCGATTAGGAATATTTGTTAACTCATCACGAGTTGCTAATTGCATAATTGATATCTCACGTTGAGTTATCAGCGTAAGATCTTTTAATGCTTGTTTATCTTCATTAGAAAACGCTCGGGGTTTGATATCAATAATACAAAGCGTGCCAATACGCACACCTTCAGATAATTTAATTGGATAGCCTGCATAAAAACGTATCTTCGGTGTATTTAAAACCAGTGGATTATCTGCAAAACGGGGATCAGCAAGAGTATCACAAATAACGAGTGGGTCATCATCTAATATAGCGTGACCACAAAAAGAAATATCGCGAGGTGTTTCTTTAACATCAAGCCCTATACATGATTTAAACCATTGCCTATCTTCATCTACTAAGCTAATCAGTGAAATTGGTACATCAAATAAGTATTTAGCGAGGCGTGTAACTCTATCAAGTGATTCTTCACTTTGCGTGTCTAAAATATTTAGCGCTCTTAATCCTGCAAGTCTAACGTCTTCATTGTCAGGAAGTAATGGCTTATCCATCAAATACCTCAACGTACATATTTATTAATTTCTGTGTATATTTAATATAGCAGATTAAATAAATACTATGGATGTACTGAGCTTTTAGGCCCAAGTATCAAGATGTTTTTCGCCATTTTCATCTTCTGTTATTGCTGTTTTATCTGATTTTGGCTTTTTACCCTGCAATATTTCTTTTTGAAGTAGCTCTCTTTTTCTACGTTTTTCACGTTCAATTCGCTGCGCGTTCGAGTCTTTTACCCCCGCAATGTGAAAAGCACCTTTTGATTCAAGCTGTAAGCGAGTAATTTGCCCTAAATAAGGGATCATCATATCCATACGTTCCTCCTTTGGTTACTCTTATCATCGGCCGTTATAGCTTATTCTTTAATTTATGCAAAAAAAACTTGCCAGTTTAACCATTAAATGTTTTTCTATATGTGAAATTTACTTAAACAGATTAACAACTTTTGTTTATACACTGTAATGCAAAACGAAAGTTATTTAGGAAATATTATAATGCGCTTAAACCTGACAACAGTACATCATCACCACCATTCACCGGAATAACCTGTCAGGTCTTTCGCTGAGAGGTTATTCCTAAAAGGAACCTCTGGCGAATCAACATATAAAGATTCATTTTCGCCCTGAGGTTCCCTCGGGGTTTTTAGTTTTTAAATTAAAGGAAAATGAATAATGAGTAACAGCAACCGTCTACGTATCGCCATCCAAAAAGGTGGCCGCCTTTCTAAAGATTGCCAAGACTTACTAAAACAATTAGGTGTAAAACTTAATTTACGTGAGCAACGCTTAATCGCCCACTCAACCAATATGCCAATTGACGTACTGCGTGTGCGCGATGACGATATTCCGGGCCTTGTTATGGATGGTGTGTGTGACTTGGGTATCGTGGGCGAAAACGTGCTTGTTGAAGTACAAGCTGAGCGTGAACGTCAAGGCGTACCAAGTGAAGTAAACAAACTATCTAAACTTGATTTTGGCTACTGTCGCTTAGCTTTAGCTTGGCCTCAAGAGCTCGGTAAACAAGATAAAAGCTGGTTTGAAGGTAAACGTATTGCTACCACTTACCCAGAAATTCTTACTCAATACCTAAAGCGTGAAGGTATTAACGCCAGCACTGTTATGCTAACGGGTTCAGTTGAAGTTGCACCTCGTGCAGGTCTTGCTGATGCAATTTGTGATTTAGTATCAACAGGTGCAACCCTTGAAGCAAACGGCCTAATGCAAGGCGATACAATTTTAGAATCAAACGCCTGTTTAATTCAAAATAAAGATTTACAAGATACTGATAAACTGGCGCTTATCAACAAGCTTATGCCGCGTCTGCGTGGCGTTAGACAAGCTAAAGAAAGCAAGTACATCATGCTACACGCACCAAAAGATAAATTAGATGAAATTTGCGATATTCTTCCAGGTTCAGGCCAACCAACAGTACTAGCACTTGCCGGTTCTGAAGAATATGTTGCCCTACACATGGTCAGCAGCGAAACGCTATTTTGGGAAACGATGGAGCAATTAAAAGCACTTGGTGCAAATTCTATCCTCGTTATGCCAATTGAAAAAATGATGGAGTAACTCGATGCTGCGCTGGAATGAGGTATCCGCTGATGCACAAGCAGCGGCGCTAATGCGCCCTGCTGTAAGTGCGAGTGCTGAGGTAGAAGAAATTTGCCAGACCATAATGGCAAACGTAAAAGAGCAAGGTGATGAAGCCTTACTTACAATGGCAAAGCAGTTTGATAATCGCGAGGCACCACGATTATTAGTGCCTGTTGAGGAAATTAATAGTGCTGTTTCACTGTTAAGCCCCGAACTTAAATATGCAATTGATACAGCATATGCCAATGTTAAACGCTTTCATCAAGCGCAATTACCTAAAGATATTAAGTTAACCACTCAACCTGGCGTGTTGTGTGAACTAAAATATCAAGCGATTGAAGCGGTGGGTATTTATGTACCCGGTGGCAGTGCGCCATTGCCTTCGTCGGTTATTATGCAAGGTGTACTTGCACAGTTAAGCGGTGCAAAAACCGTGGTACTTGCAACGCCAGTGCAAGGTGATGCGCAAATCAACCCAGCAATTTTATATGCGGCTAAATTATGCGGAATCAAAACAATCGTAGAAAGTGGCGGCGCCGGTGCAATCGCCGCCATGGCTTATGGTACAGACTCTGTGCCCAAGGTGAATAAAATTTTTGGCCCTGGTAACAGCTTTGTCACTATGGCTAAGCAACTTGTCGCACAAACTATTCCCGGTATGGCAATAGATATGCCAGCTGGCCCATCTGAGGTTTTAGTTATTGCTGATGAGCGCGCTAACCCTGAATTTATTGCCGCTGATTTATTATCTCAAGCAGAGCACGGAGCGGATTCACAAGTTATTTTATTGAGTAACAGTGAATTGACGATTACCCGCACCCAACAAGCGATTGAACGTCAGTTAGCTAAACTATCACGACAAGATATCGCCGCTAAAGCACTTGCTAACTCATCGCTCATATTGGTAGATTCAATTGAGCAAGCATTTGACGTGTCAGCACTTTATGGCCCTGAACACTTAATTTTGCAATTAGCTGATGCTAACCCGTATTTAGATAAAGTGAAAAATGCCGGCTCTGTGTTTGTTGGTGATTATACTCCTGAATCAGCCGGTGATTATGCGTCGGGTACTAACCACGTATTACCCACTTACGGTTATAGCGCAACGTATTCGAGCTTAAACTTACTTGATTTTTTCCGTACGTATACGGTGCAAACAATCACCGAAAATGGTTTAAAAAACTTATCTAAAGCAATACTACCCCTTGCAGATGCTGAAGGACTTGATGCCCACGCCAATGCTGTAAAGGTGCGTTTAGAGGCTATGAATAGAGGCAATGAATAATGAGTAATAACCCTTTATTACCCGCAAATATTGATGCATTAGCAGCGTATAGTTCAGCTAAAAGTGAAAAACTGACCGGCACAACGTGGTTAAATGCTAACGAAAGCCCGTATGTAAAAAATATCGATATTAATATTAGTGATTTAAATCGCTACCCAGATCCACAGCCCACTAGCGTGATCAATCGCTATGCTGACTATGCGCAGTTAAGCGCCGATCAAGTACTCATGACTCGTGGTGCAGATGAAGGCATCGAGTTACTCGTTCGTACATACTGTGAATCAACTAAAGATAGCATAGCGTTATTTTTACCAACTTACGGTATGTATAAAGTCACCGCGGATACCCATAATGTCGCGATTAATGGTTTAAGCCAAGCGCTGTTATTAGATGGCTCAGTTGATGACATAATCACAGCCGTGGGTAACAGTAAATTAGTGTTTATTTGTAACCCAAATAACCCTACAGGCAGCTTAACACCGCTTGATAAAATCAAAGCGATTGCGACAGCCCTCACTGATAAAGCGCTGGTTATTGTTGATGAAGCCTATATTGAGTTTTGTCCAGAGCAAAGCGCGAGTAGCCTTATTAATCAATTTGCCAACGTGGTTGTATTGCGTACACTTTCAAAAGCCTTTGCATTAGCAGGCCTACGTACAGGCTTTACTCTTGCACAAGCGTCAGTACTTGCGCCAATTCGTAAAGTAATTGCACCGTATCCAGTATCAACCGTCGTCGCAAGCATTGCAGCCAATGCCCTAAGCCCGGATGCAATTACGTCAATGCGCCGCCAAGTTACTATTTTGAACGCCCTTAAAATAAAATTAAAGCAATGGCTTAGTGCGTCCCCTGCCGTATTAAATGTACTCAGCGGTGAAGGTAACTTTGTTACCTTAAAACTGGCCGATAAAAACAGCTTTAATATTGCATTAAAGCAAGGGTTAGTCATGCGTGCCTTTACCTTATATGGCGAAAACGACTGGTTACGTATCTCAATTGGTAATGAACAAGAATTAGAACAAGTAAAAATTTGGTTAGATGGCCTAAGCCAATCAACCACGCTAACAGAGCAGGAAGTATCATGAGCAACCCGTATTTATTTATCGACCGTGACGGCACTATCATTGAAGAGCCAATCACAGACAAACAAGTAGACAGCTTAGAAAAACTGGCTTTTTTACCCAATGTGATCCCTGCCCTATTACAGTTGCAAGCTGCGGGCTATCGTTTAGTAATGGTGTCGAACCAAGATGGTTTAGGTACAGATAGCTTTCCTACTGCTGACTTTGATATCGCCCAAGATAAAATGATGGATATTTTATCAAGCCAAGGGATCAAATTTGACGAGGTGCTAATTTGCCCTCACTTTGATGAGCAAAACTGTGATTGCCGTAAGCCTAAAACAGGCTTACTTACCGAGCTTATGCGCTCTGGCAAAGTTGATTTAGGCCGTTCATTTGTGATTGGCGATCGACAAACTGATATTGGCCTAGCGCAAAATTTATGCTGCGAAGGCATATTATATGACGGTGATTGGAACGCCATTGTTACTAAACTAACCACAGCAGATCGCCAAGGCCGCATCACTCGCAACACCAAAGAAACGCAAATTGATGTAAAACTCAATTTAGATCAAAGTAAAAATGGTGAGATCAGCACAGGTCTTGGCTTTTTTGATCACATGCTTGATCAAATTCGTACTCACGCCAATATCGGCCTTGATATTCAAGCCAAAGGTGACTTACACATAGATGAGCACCACTTAGTAGAAGATATTGGTATCGCCCTTGGCCTTGCATTAAAAGAAGCGCTTGGCACAAAATCGCAAATTGCCCGTTATGGGTTTGCGCTGCCAATGGATGAATGCAAAGCAGAAGCACAAATTGATTTATCAGGGCGTGCATCATTTGTTCTAAACGCTAACTTTAGCCGTGAAAAAGCCGGTGACTTAGATGTGCAAATGGTGGAGCATTTCTTCAAAAGCTTAAGTGATAATGCTGCAATTAGCTTAATCATGTCGGTTAGCGATGGTAACTGTCATCATCAAGTAGAAGGCTTGTTTAAAGCATTCTCTCGTGCGTTACGTATGGCTATTGCCGCTGACGCAAGCCAACAAACGGCAAGCTCTAAGGGGTGTTTATGATTGCCATAATTAATACCGGTTGTGCCAATATCAACTCTGTGCGTTTTGCTTTTGAACGTTTAGGGCAAACACCTGAGGTGATCACCTCTCCTGAGCAACTTAAAAACTTTGAACGCGCTATTTTACCGGGTGTGGGTCATGCATCCGTTGCAATGAAACGCTTAGTTGAAGGCGGTTGGCAACAAGCCATAAATGAATACCAACGCCCGCTAATGGGAATTTGTTTAGGTATGCAGCTTTTATGCGACAGCACTGAAGAAGGTAATGTGCAGTGCTTGGGTAAAATCCCAGGTCAAGTTAACGCCCTTGATGTGGGAAATTTAACCTCACCGCACATGGGTTGGAACAATTTAATACTGAATCGCGAACATGCCTTAACCAAAGGCCTTGATGAAAACGACCAAGTGTATTTTGTCCACAGCTTTGCGCATACCGTAAATGATGCAACCCTTGTTAGCGGCGAATACGGGCAAACGTTTTCAGCCATCGTAGCAAACGATAACTACGCAGGTATGCAATTTCACCCTGAACGTAGCGCAAAAGTGGGCACGCGTTTATTACAAAACTTTTTAGACTGGCAAGTTTAATCAACATTATAAAGAGAACTCAACGTGATTATTCCAGCATTAGATGTATTACAAAATCAAATCGTGCGTTTATATCAAGGTAAATACGATACCGCACAATTTTACCCATTTGAGCTTGGCGCTCGCTTACAAGAATATGCACAGAGCGGCGCAGGTAAGTTGCACCTTGTTGATTTAGAAGGCGCACGGGATCCAAACAAAAAGCAGTGGCAACATATTCAAGCCGCAACCAAAGCACTGAACGTACCCTATCAAGTTGGCGGCGGTATTCGCAGCGAGCAAGATGTAAGTGACTGGCTAAACGCTGGTGCTAACCAAGTGGTTATTGGCTCTATGGCCGTTGAAAAACGTGACGAAGTAAAAGCTTGGATTGAAAAATTTGGCGCTAAACACTTTGTAATTGCCCTTGATGTAAATAAAACTGACAGCGGCTGGGCCCCTGCTACTCACGGTTGGTTAAGTGAGTCTGAATTTGGCTTGTTTGAGCTAGTGGATTTTTATGTTGCACTAGGTGTGATTGACTTTCTATGCACGGACATCAGTAAGGACGGCACTATGACTGGCCCTTCATTTTCCTTGTATCAAGAGCTTGCACAACATAACAGTGACATTAAAGTGCAAGCATCAGGTGGCGTAAGCTCACTTGATGATATTAAAAAGCTAAAAGAGCTTGGCGTTGGTGGAGTTATTTTAGGCAAGTCACTCCTTGATGGTGCATTTAATGTTGAGGAGGCGTTGGCATGTTATCAAAACGCATAATCCCATGTTTAGATGTAAAAGACGGCCAAGTCGTTAAAGGCGTTAAGTTTAAAGGCCACGAAATCGTTGGTGATATTTTAACCCTTGCCCAAGCTTACAGTGAAGCTGGCGCAGATGAACTGGTATTTTATGAAATTAGCGCCAGTGTGGAAAAACGCCTACTCGATGTCAATTGGGTTGAAAGCATTGCTCGCCATATTGATATTCCTTTTTGCGTTGCCGGTGGTATAAAATCTGTTGCTGATGCGGCACGCGTACTTGAACGTGGTGCCGATAAAATCAGCATCAACAGCCCTGCTATTGCACGCCCTGAACTTATCAAAGAGTTACACGATGAATTTGGTAAGCAATGTGTAGTGGTCGGCATCGATAGCTTTTATGATGAAGTCACCGGCGAATATTTAGTATACCAGCTTACTGGCGATCCTAATGCATCAAGCCGCACACGCTATAAAACGCAGGAATGGGTTAAACGCGTACAAGACTTAGGCGCAGGCGAAATCGTTCTAAATTGCATGAACCAAGACGGCGTGCGTAACGGCTACGATAACAAGCAACTATCTAAAATGCGTGCTTTATGTGACATTCCGCTGATTGCCTCAGGCGGTGCGGGCACCATGCAGGATTTTGTTGATGTATTTCAGCAAAGCCAAGTCGACGGTGCACTCGCAGCCAGTGTATTTCACAAAAATGTGATCAATATCGGCGAATTAAAACAGTATTTAACAGATAACCAAGTGGCGGCGCGACTATGCAACTAACTAAAGAAAACCTCACTCAAGTCAACTTCGCTAAAAGCGAACTGATCCCAGCCATTGTACAAGATGCTCGTACTGGGGTTATTTTAATGCAAGGTTTTATGAATCAAGAGTCTCTTGAGGTCACTTTTGAAAAACAAAAAGTGACATTTTATTCACGCTCAAAAAACCGTTTATGGACCAAAGGCGAAACCTCTGAAAATTACTTAGAGGTGGTGTCAGTGCATACGGATTGCGATTACGATTCAATTTTAGTGCTCGCCAACCCACTGGGCCCTACTTGTCACTTAGGCACACAAAGCTGTTTTGGTGATGATGCTAAACCAAGCTTAAGCTTTTTAGCCCAGCTTGAGCAAGTAATTGTCGAGCGTAAAAACGATGACCCTGAAAAAAGCTACACTGCATCACTTTTTGCTAAAGACTTAAGCCGCAGCTGCCAAAAAGTCGGTGAAGAAGGCGTTGAGGTTGCTCTTGCTGCCATGAAGCATGACAACGAAGAGCTAACCAACGAATCTGCTGATTTGTTATATCACTTAATTGTGTTGCTACAACGCCAAGGCCTTGAGCTGAAAGACGTTGTTGCATGTTTGCAAGGACGCCATAAGTAATTATCTACACGCGCTGAGCTTGGCTCAGCGCATTGTATAAAAGACTTTTTATAAATAAGTAAGTCGGTATGGCTACCCTATGAGTCGAAGATTGGCTTAAGGCATTTGTTGCTCTACTCTCATTCCCTTCTCTTTGTGCAAACGATCTTTACATAGATTACTCACAAACAGGCCAATAGGCGATTCGCTTTAGAAGCACACATAAAGGCGAATTAAAAAAATATCTACTTCTCTTTAAACCTTTTCAACCGCTGTGTGCGACTAAACTAAAAACACGACATAAAAGAAAGGGAATAATAATGATCAACACATTCACTCGACTTACTTTGATCGGCGCAGCGTTACTATCAGCTCAAACATTAGCGTGGAATGACGATATGACGTTACAAAACACAAAACAGCTGACACTTGATGCCACATCAACCTCAGAATTAAACGTAGAAGCCGGAGCTGGTTTTTTAAATATTGTTGGCAGTGATACCGATTCCATCACCGTTAAAGCTGAAATTTATCAACATCAAGCACATAATAATTATTGCCTTAATTTAGCTAAGAAAAACACTGCAGCGACACTCACCGCTGATAATTGTAATAATAACGAGCAACAAACACGCATTGATTTGACGGTATCATTACCGAAAACAATGACGCTTAATATTACCGATGGCTCTGGCGCAATTTCAATTGACACTACCTCAGCAACAAAAATACATGATGGCTCAGGTGAAATACACGTCCGTAATATTGCAGGCACCCTTGATATACATGACGGTTCAGGCTCGATTGAAGCCCGAAACATTACCGGTAATGTAGACATTCAAGACGGCTCAGGCAGTATTTACCTTGTAAACTCTCAGCAGAACGTGAAAATTAGCGATGGCTCTGGCAATATTACAGTAAAAAATACTCAGGGGAATGTGACTATTAGTGATGGTTCTGGTGGTATTAATGTTGATAAAGCTGCAAGCTTCACTCTGTTGTCTGATGGTTCTGGTTCGGTTGCAATAAACAATGTGCCTAAGCAAAACTTATAATTTATAGCGTTATTTTTTAGTCTTTAATGGCATTTTTTCAAGCCCTTAGGTATCCTTTAGGGAACTTCGAAGGATTAGCTATTACAAAAGGATAGCGCACTATGAAAAAGTCTTTAACGGTATTATTTACTGGTATTATTTTAGCGGGTTGTACATCTTTATCTCCAGAGCAACAAGCGCAAATTGATAACCTCACCCCTTGTGAAAAAATCAATGGTTTATTAGGTTCTTACGATAAACGCTTTGAAGGTCTAAAACGTACCCGTGTAAACACTAAGTATATGGAAACCTGGACTGCTAAATATAATTTAGTGGGCGATCAATGTCAGATCACCGCATTAGATGCCAATACAGTGACTTATCGTTGCCAAGAAGAATATAAAGAGCAGTCTCAAGCTGTGGCAATTCATCAAAAAGCCGTTGATTTCACGCGTGAATGTTTAGCTGCGAATAACTGGCATGAGCAACAAAAAGAATCGGCTGAGTCATTACGTACTACCTTTGTACTTGATGAATCAACGCCTGTGATCTCAATTCATACAGGTAAAACGTTATCGCGTTCAACGCCGTGGTCAACGTCATTAGAAATTGGCAAGCCTGTCGCAGGAAAATAGCTACATTCATCCTTAAAGTCACACTACTTAACAACAAAAGGCCAACATAATTGTTGGCCTTTTGCTTGCACTAAATCAGTCATGAAAGTCTGCTGTTTAGAGCAACTTGATCTGGGTTGCAGGTTTGGGGGCTGATAGCTTAATTACGTGTCCTGCACGCATTAAAGTGAATTCTATCGGCGTGCCGGCTTTAAGCCCTTTAATGTAGCTGGTGATAAGCTCAATATTAGTTTTTTCTCCAGTGATCACATGCGGCCCTACCGCTAAAATCACATCACCACCAAGCGTTAAAGGTTGACCTTGAATAACAGCCTGTACTAAACCGCCTTTTAAACCCACTTGATCCGCAAAACTTTGCTTAGATACTCGCTCAATTAATAAACCTGAACGCTGTGGAATATTTAACGCTGCAGTAATACCACTGGGTAGCGTTGTATAGTGAGTACCAAACCAAATAGTCGGCCGCTCTATCAGCATTTGTTTAACAAGGTTACTACTGGCTGCAAAACCTAAGCCTTCATTACCGCCTGATTGTGTTTGAATATAACTGACTACACCAATCAATTGCCCTTTTTGGTTGAACATAGGGCCGCCTGAATTGCCCTGATTAATGGCTGCATCGGTTTGTAAGAACTCTAGTTTCAGATCCTCATCACTATGCGGGTGAATACGCCGACCACTTAAATGCCCGACCGTTAAGGTATGGCTCAAACCATAAGGAGTACCAATAATAAAGACTTCCTCGCCAATGCTTGTTTTATCTGAGTCCGCTATTTTAATGGCTTTAAAATCAGCCTCTTTGCTGATCAATTTAATAAGCGCAATATCAGCAGGTGCATAACTGGCCAGTACTTTCGCTTTAAAGTGACCACGGTTTGGTACATCTACCGTTAACTCATCCGCATCATTTACTACATGTGCTGCGGTTAAAATAAGCCCTTCATCATTAATAATGGAGCCTGTGCCTAAACTACTTGAGGTGGTTTTTACTGCGCGATCATTTTCAATTCGCTGTAAGTCGGTATCGGCATAAATAACCACCACTGATTGGTCGAGTTTTTCATACAAACTGCTATAATCTTTTGCGTTTGCCAAGCTAGTTACTAAGCTCAAGCAGACTATAAAGAATAATTTCATTACCTAATCCTTTTATAAATAGTAATGCTAGTAAACCTCAGACTCTTTAAAAAGTACAGCGAACAGTCCCATTATGGCAACAAAGAAAATTAAAAAACCAACATCTGCATATAAAACCGACTGCATTGGGCAATGCGATCGTCGTAAAGGTATTTGCGAAGGATGTGGCCGAACCAGTGAAGAAATTTTTGATTGGATTATTTTATCGGATAGCGAAAAACAAGCGATCTTAGCAACACCTAGAAAAGGCTAAAGGTTGTGACTCATATTCTAAAGCGACACTGACTCCTCTTGCTAATTTTTATTATTACCTTAATAACTGGGATTTCTATTTACCCAAGCCTAGTTAAGCCAACAAAAACAGTACTCACAACTTTCAGCCGATGAATTTGCCAATGCACAGACCATGATAGAGAAATGGAAAAGCATCATAAATAAAAACGGTACCCTTTATCCTGCTGATTAATAATTGAGATAATTAATTTATAAAAGAAAAAGGGCGCTACTCTGAGCACCCTATTACTTTGTACTCGCTACTTATTTTACGATTTTCATTTCGTCTAATAGGTTTTGTGCGTTATCTACTTTATCCATCACCCATAACATATAGCGTGAGTCAACGTGGATTGAGCGATTTAATGCAGGGTTATAATCCCAATCACCAATAATACTTTCATACACGCCATCAAACAGTAAACCTACCAGCTCAGCCTTACCATTAAGGGTCGGCGAACCTGAGTTACCACCAGTGGTGTCAACATTTGATAAGAAATTAACCGGTACAGTATTCATACCGCCCGTGTAATCGCCATATAACTTAGCTTTGATCTGTTTTTGCAGATTTTCAGGCGCATTAAATGGATCAACATTGGTATTTTTAGCAAGTAAGCCTTCAAGTGTTGTGAATGGAGTTGCGACTAGGCCATCTTGTGGTGAATAACCGCCAACAGTGCCATACGTTACTCGTAGTGTACTGTTAGCATCGGCATACACAGGTTTATTTTGTGCTTCATTAAACGCTATGATGGCGCTCATGAGCTGCGGACGCGCCGCTTGTAATTTACCTGCAAGTGCTTTGTCTTTGTCTTCCTCAGCTTTCATTACTGCAAAAATTGCTTTTGCGTATTGAATGAATGGGTCTTGATTTTGCTCAAGTTCCGAAAATGCTTGCTGAGATAATGTGATGCGAACCGCTTCATCATTAAGTGTTGAATTTGCATACATTTTATCTAGCAATGCGCTGTGCTTCGCGTTATCAAAGCCATTTTCTAGCTTAAAGACTTTATCAACTTCTGCAAAGCGCTCTTGCTTTGGCAAGGCTGCGTATAGCTCTAAAAAATGCAGTAAAATTGCTTTATCAACATTTGTATCAAACCGACGTGTCATACGTTTTAAACCGGCTTCAATGCGCGGTAAATCACGCTCTTGATAACCTGATTCACGCTCGCTATCCGGTTTTTGTTGCTCATAGGCAAGGCGATACAAACTGATGGCAGTGCTGATCATTTGTGAGCGGTGCACATAACCTAGCATACGGTCACGTTGGTTATGCTGCTGCGATTGAGCCACCAGCGTTGATAAGTCATTTAACACTGTGCCATATTGCTTTTTACGCTTACGGTCGCTGTTTATCCAAGTTGTTAAGTCTTGTTCAAACTGTTTTTTACGCTCATACATAGTGCCTTTATTAAAGCTTTCTATCATTGAACCGTAGTTTTTAATGTAGTTATTGTAGCCCGCTATCGTGCTTTCATAAGCAATGCGCGCTTTGCTACCGTCTTCTGAGTTTTCTTCAATCAAAGACACATACTTCGAATTATGCTCACGCGATTTTGGATAAGCTTCGTTAAATACATAATCAACTTCAGCGGCAATACGGTAACGGTTAGTTCGCCCTGGGTAACCTGTCACCATTACAAAGTCGCCCTCTTGCACGCCTTTAGCGCTTACACTGAGGTATGAATCAGGTACGTAAGGGACATTATCTTCACTAAATTCAGCCGGTTTGCCATCTTTACCTACGTACGCACGATAGAAAGAAAAATCACCCGTGTGACGCGGCCACATCCAGTTATCTATATCACCGCCGTATTTACCTACGCCCATCGCCGGTGCGTACGCTAAACGTACATCTTTAATTTCCAGAGATTTAATTAAATAAAACTCTAAGCCACCGTGAAATGAGTACACATTACAACGGTAGTTTTTATCTGCTTCACACTCGGCGACTAGCGCTTTTTCATTTTTATCTAGGGCATCGTAACGTGCTTTAGCACTGAGCTTTTCAGTCCCTTTGATCACTTTGTCAGTTACATCAGTAACAGTTTCTGTCACGTATACGCGAGAGCCTGGTGCCGCAGGTAAATCTTCAGCAGGTGTTTTTGCCAAGAAACCATTTTCTAATATATTGTTCTCAGGTGTAGAGTTGTACTGAATCGAGCCATATGCGCAATGATGATTGGTAACGACTAACCCTTTAGGCGATACAAATGAGGCTGTGCAACCACCGAGGCTTATTACAGCATTCATTGGAAATTCGGTTAATTTAGAGATAGATTTAGCATCAATTTCCAGCCCTTTAGCTTTAAGAATCGATTCAAGATCTGGCAATTGATGAGGTTGCCACATCCCTTCATCAGCAAAAGAAGTACCAGAGACTGCAATAGCAAGCATTGCGATAAGAGGTTTTAAACGCATTTTTAGTCCTTTTTGTTATTTAAACGGCAGGTTACGCGTGAACACTTATTTGGGTCAATATTTCTGCGACTAAACTGCACTATTATAATGTAACAAAATATACACTGCGTTATCTTAAGCCCTATTGTGCTAATAGTTTGACAATCCACGCAACTAAAACGACATAACACTGCAATCAAATTGTCATTCAGAGTCGCTAAGGTTTAACTACTCTTTAGTAATTCGGCCTAACCATGCCTACTATTCTTGTAATCAATTTAGCTCACTCTCCTGAGCGGTTAACAACCAGCCAGCAACAATTAGCCAAATATGGGCTGAGTTTTGAGCGAATAGATGCTATTGATGGAGCGATACTGACACCAGCGCAGCTAAATCGTCACTACAGCGCTGTACTTAATAAGCAGAACTACCACTACTCATTGAGCGTAGGACAGATTGGCTGTTACCTAAGCCACCGTAAAGCATGGCAAACAATAGTTGAAAGGCAGCTTGATTACGCGATTGTGCTCGAAGATGACTTTATCTTAGACACTGATCTCAATAATACTATCAAAAACATTGAACAACTCCCCTTTGATTGGCAGATGATAAAACTCTCTGCTTATCAAAACCGGACTCGCCCTATTGCCTACCAAGTGCCTTTACAGCATGAACAGCAGCTAGTCATACATAAAAAATTGATGACAGGCTGTTGTGCAACAGCTATTAGTTATCAAGGTGCCAAACAATTATTAGCGGCGACAGATACATTTGGCCGTCCTGTGGATTGTGATTTACAACATATCTGGGAAACACAGGTAGCTGGCTATTCGTTACTGCCCTATCCCTTTGCTCAAAATTGTGAGCAAGTCAGCGATATAAAATCGCGCAGTGCAGTGCGTGTTAAAAAATCATTTTTAACACGAAAAGGTCAGCAACTATCGAGTGCCGTGAAAAATAAATTTGCCACTGCAGACTTCGTTAAACACACCAAACGTGCCTTAAGTAACAGTGATTATAAAAAAGGAGCCGCAGCTCCTTTTATCAATAACGTTTTAAAACAATAACGCAGTTATTTTTTAGCTAAATTTGGGTGCTCGACACCCATCCACGCTTTAAATAACGCCATTTGCTCTGTGGTTGCCCCTTTACGAGCAACCAGCTTTTTGTCTTTATCAAAGTCTTCATTGAGCTCGAGTGTCGTCGTTTGCAGCGCATCGCGACGAATAAAATCAATGGTCACTTTATCGCCTGCTTTGAAGGTCTCTAAGCTTGCTGTTAAATCTTTGCCTACATGCTTTTTATTAATAGCGACAATTTTATCATCAGTAGTTAAGCCCGCCTGCCATGCAGCGCCATCACGACGTACATGCGTTAAGGTGAGTAACTCACCGCTATTTTTTGCTACAGCATCAATACAAGCAACCGCTTTAGCGCCTTTAGGACGTACTAACTCTAAACCCACTTTTGCAAACAAAGCATCAAAATCGATAGCAGCAGGTGCATCAACATTGTCTGCCCACCAGTTGCTGTAATCGCGACCAGTTAACTCTTTTAAGATAGCTTTAACATCATTGACACTAAAGCCATGAGGCATTTTATATTGACTATACAATGCACGGTGAACATCGCGGTAACTCTGTTTGCCTTTACTTTTATCAAGTAGATCAATATCAAGCGCCATCGAGATCAACGCACCCTCTGAGTATATATTAGTACTGTAGTTGCGCGCATGGTCGCCGCCTTGGTTGATCCATTTGTCAAAGCTGGTTTCTGTAGCGCTTTGCACTTCTCGCCCTGGAGTCGCAAGGTGGCGGTTAACCGTTTTTGTTAAGGTATTAAGAAATTCATCAGTGGTTGATATACCTGCGCGTACCATTAAGTGATCTTCAAAATAACTGGTTGAGCCTTCAGCAATCCAAAGTAACTTATCAAAGTTCATATGTGTGTAGTCGTAAGGCACTAGACCTTCTGGTCTATAGGCTTTTACATTCCAGGTATGAATAAATTCATGAGCTGCCGTGCTAATAAACGCAAGGTAATCTTCACGTGAACCAAAACGATCACGTGGACGCTGAATAATGGTTGAATTGATATGCTCTGTTGCGCCACCTGCACCCGATGTAGCGTGCACCATAAAGACGTAACGCTCATACGGGTAATCATCCCAGATCACACTACCTGTAGTAACTAGTTTCTTTAAATCATTAAGCATTAAATCAACATCGTAGTTACCTTCGCCCCAAATTACCAGTTCATAATCTCGGCCATCAACCTTGAATTTATGTAACTCATTAATACCGGTTTCGATCGGTGAATCAACTAATACGTCGTAATTGGCGGCTTTAAAACTATGCTTAGAACCGGCATTGTCCATTCCCGATACTGAACGCCATGCTTTAGGCACATCAAGCTTGACAGTAACGGGTTCTTGGCGGAATGATTCACTGAACATGAAAAAGCCCGATGCATCGATAAATGCGTGACTATCATCAATATGGCGTGCACGTTTACCCAGTTCATTCGCATAAACCTGGTAATCAATATTTACTTCTGTAGGTTCGTTAAGATGAACACGCCAAGTACTAGCATCCACTTTTTCCCATTTTAATGCTTTACCATTCTCATCCTTGGCCTCAAAAAAACGTACACCATTGGCCAAGTTTAAAATTTCATAACGGCCGGTACGCCAAGCTGGTAATTTTACATCTAAATGTGCTTGCGCGGTTTGTGGAAATTCAACACTCACATTACCTAAATGATGTTCAGGTTGAGTGACAGCAAGTGAATAATTAACATCGGCCCACACCGATTGAGAAAATGCGGCTAATACCGACAAAGCTAAAAACTTTTTCATAACGGTTCTTAATTCTTATATCCAGTGTTCATAATTGTGCTTGAGCCTAACAACGATGATAGGAAATGTGAATTAAAAGCGATAAATTCACGTCCAGATAGGTTCGATGAATAAAAATCATCAACAAAAGCTAAGTTTTTGACTTAGTGACTACATTTGTGCCGTTTTTGTTGTAAACTTAGTCCAATAAAGATTAAATCAATGGCGGAATTTTTAGTGTCACAACAGCTCGAAGTTTTAAATAAAAAACTTAAACAGGCCATTGATACTCGCATGGTCCTTGAACATGCACGAAAACACCAAGTAGACACCCTAAGTAATTTTGCAGCAAAACTCTCTTTGAGTTGTAAGGGCATGGATATCGAACTGGATAACCGCTTAGCCAAATTTCGCAGTGCCCTTAGCAAAGGCGTTGACTTTGAGGCTTTCTCTCCCCTTATCGATGAGATTTTGACGCTATTAAAAAGTCAAGAAGCCCAACAAGCCGCTCATCAACGTGAACTTCATAATAGTGTCCTTGATGCTGGTAAGTTATTACAAAAAACCAAAGGGTTACCTGAAGATGCGCGCAGGACCTTGCGCCATTTACTTGATCATGAGCTCAATAACGTACAATCAACGCGTGACTTTACCCCGCTGCTAAATCGTTTAGTGGCTATTTATCACCAAGCACTGCATGCCAAACTCACTTTATCTGATAGCCAGCAAACAGCCGCGCAGCCTTCATTAGCAAAAGAGTTATTAAATTTAGCGAACGATTTAGTTTTTGAAGATGAAGCAGCAGATCAAGTAAAAACAATTAAGAATAATATTTCTGAAACCGATTCTGTCGATGATTTGTTACGTGCAGCAATTGAAATAATCAAAATTATTGCTGGGAATATTAGTAAAGAGCGTCAATCAGCCCAAAGTTTTTTAGTTTCATTAAATCAAACTCTTGAAGAATTGCATCACTCAATCGTCTCTACGAGCAAACATTCTGAAGCGATGGGGGCTGAATTTGATGCGCTTAATAAACGCATCGAAGGTAAAATTAATAATCTAACAACGCAAACACAAAATGCCACATCAATTTCAGCATTAAAAGCACTCGTGGATAACGAATTAAAATCACTTAGCCAAGATTTAATCGAAAAAGAACGTCTTGAACAACAGGACCGAGAAATGTTACTTGGCAGTTTTCAAGAAATAAATCAACGCATTGGTAATCTTGAAACTAAGTTATCAAAATATAAAAAACGTTTGCATGAACAACGCTTTAAAAGTTTACTTGATAGCTTAACGAAATTACCTAACCGAGCTGCGTTTGATGAGCGATTTAACCATGAATTTCATTTATTTGCGGTGCAAGAGTCCGATGTCACACTAGTGGTGATTGATGTCGATCACTTTAAATCTATTAATGATAAATACGGCCATAGTGCCGGTGATAAAACACTGCAAGTGATTGCCAAAGCATTGCAGATGTCTATTCGTAAATCTGACTTTATTGCGCGTTACGGCGGTGAAGAATTCGTGTTATTAATGCCAGGTATGTCTTTAGAGTATGCCAGTCAACCTCTTGAAAAAATTAGAAAAGCGGTTAAGGGAATTCCGTTTAAGTTTAAAGATAAACAAGTAGAGATCACAATTTCAATCGGTGCTACTCAATTTAAGAAAGGCGATACACCTTTGAGTGCATTTGATCGTGCTGATGATGCTCTTTACAAAGCCAAAAAAACCGGTCGTGATCGTTTATGTATCAATAAATAATCACGACTCCCCCACTGCTTTCAAAAGCAAGGAGAATGCCTATGTTAATACAGTTAAACCCGACAGGTGTGTTAGATTTACTGTCGCAACTTGAAGTAGATTTATTAGAGCAATCATCCACCAGCGAGCGTTATAAGTTATTTAGAAATTGTGCTTTAGCTGTTCTCAATGTGGGTAGCCACACTGATTCAAGCTCAGAGATTTATGACAAATATGAAGATTTTGATATTCGTTTACTTAGCCGTGAACGCGGCATTAAAATTGAGCTACTCAATCCGCCAACAACGGCGTTTGTTGATGGTGAAATAATTACCGGTATTCACGAGCATATTTTCTCTGTAATTCGTGACATTTTATTTATCTGTCAAAAGTATGA
The DNA here is from genome assembly GCF_005886375.1 of Pseudoalteromonas sp. S1727. Taxonomy (NCBI): domain Bacteria; kingdom Pseudomonadati; phylum Pseudomonadota; class Gammaproteobacteria; order Alteromonadales; family Pseudoalteromonadaceae; genus Pseudoalteromonas; species Pseudoalteromonas sp. S1727. Next base: position 197,620 of record NZ_PNDT01000011.1, on the reverse strand, counting down.
AAAAGATTTAAGCGAACAAAAAGCCATTACCCATATGGTGTTTGACATGCTGCGCAATGCAGCGGCCCTGCGCGTTAATAGCGACCCAAGTATGATTGTTTGTTGGGGCGGCCATTCAATCAATGAAGTAGAATACAAATACACCAAACAAGTTGGTTACGAATTAGGCTTACGTGGCTTAAACATTTGTACTGGCTGTGGCCCAGGTGCAATGAAGGGCCCGATGAAAGGTGCTACAATTGGTCATGCGAAGCAACGAAACACCAACAACCGCTACTTAGGTTTAACAGAGCCGAGTATTATTGCCGCTGAACCACCCAATCCAATCGTTAATGAGCTGGTTATTCTGCCTGATATCGAAAAACGCCTTGAAGCCTTTGTACGTACTGCGCACGCTATTATAATTTTCCCAGGTGGCGCAGGGACAGCTGAAGAATTATTATATTTATTAGGTATATTACTTCACCCTGACAACGCTAAACAGTCATTGCCCGTTATTTTAACTGGGCCTAAAGAGAGTGAGAATTATTTTACTGAGCTATGCCAATTTATTGAAATGACGCTCGGCAAAGAAGCCCTTGATAAATTTGAAGTGATCATTGATAACCCTGAGTTAGTCGGTATCAAGCTCAAATCTGCAATGGCAAATGTTCGTGATTATCGTAAGAGCCAAGGGGATGCTTATTATTTTAACTGGACATTGAAAATAGATAATGAATTTCAAAAACCGTTTGCGCCTACCCATAACAATATGGCCAGCCTTGATTTGCATTTAAACCAAGAAAAGCAATTACTTGCCGCTAACTTACGGCGTGCATTTTCAGGGATTGTGGCCGGCAATGTAAAAGACGAAGGTATCCAAGCGATTAAACAGCACGGTCGCTTTGTAATTAGTGGCGAGCCGGCGCTAATGAAAGCAATGGACAGGCTACTACAAGCATTTGTTGAGCAAGGTAGAATGAAACTTCCAGGTAGTAAATATGTACCATGTTATGAAGTTAAGGCATAAGGGTAAATATAGTTGTGTCAGGTCAGTTACTTTTAATAGATGCGCTTAATTTAATTAGGCGCATCTATGCAGTAGATAGTAATCAAAATAAAGGCAGTGATGAGCAAATGATCATTACCTGCTGCGCGCGGGTTGCTCATGCCTGTGAAAAGCTTATTAAGATCACCCAAGCCAGCCATGCAATCGCTGTATTCGATGGCGATAAAAGCTGGCGTTATCATTATTACCAACATTATAAAAGTAGCCGTGCACCGATGCCAGCAACACTACAAAACGCTTTAGATAAGTTTAAACATGCGATTGAACAAACTGGTATGGTGGTGTTTACCCCGCTAAATGATGAAGCCGATGATATCATTGCCACCTTGGCCCATAAAATGGCTGACAATCAATTGTGCAGCACGATTGTTTCTACCGATAAAGGTTTTTTACCAAGCTTAAATAACTACATCAATGTGTATGACTATTTTAAAAAAGAGTATTTAGATCACGCTGCAATCGAAAAACGATTTGGTGTTCAACAGTCAAGATTAATTGATTTTTGGGCTATGGCCGGCGATAAAACCAATGACATTCCCGGCGTTAAAGGGATAGGCAGTAAAACAGCCATTGAAATTATCAGCAAGCATGCAGATATTGCCCAAGCCACTGAAGATGAGACGCTATCTCCCGCTGTGCGTAAAAAATTAGCAGCAGGTATGACAGACTATATTACCTCTAAACATTTGGTGGCTTTACGTACAGATATTAATTTAGGCTTTAGTTTAAAGCAGTTAAGGCTCAATTAATCGCATTCTCGTAGCACTGAATTTGAACTATGCGTATACTCGGTTTAAGTCTCAGTGTAAGAGTGTAAAATGTTTAAGAAAGTTTTTCGCTATCTCATATTAGGTTTAGGTGTATATGCCTTGATCGCAACTTTGGTCATCACTTTTTATAAAGATGATCCACAGGCAATGATCTGGCAGGACCGAGAAGCATTCAATAAACGTTATATCGCTAAGTTAAGTGTAGAAACACCTACGACCTTAAACACTGTGTTAGAGTATTTAGGCAGTCCAGATCTAACTTTTGCTAAACGTGATAACGAACAAGTATGGCAAATTATTTTTTACCGTACACAACATGTCAAATCGGATGGGATCACCACAATGGACGAATGCACAGGTTTACTGTTTAAAAATGGTGAATTAATTTTATGGGGACCCAGTGCATTTGACGTATACGAGCAACACGGGTAATTGATTAACTATGGATAATCCCTGCGCACAGGATCTTGCAAGCCTTTTTGACAAAACTCATCAAGTGTTACGGTTTTATCATAACAAAAATCAATGGCCGCAAATTTATCCGCTTTTGTGCCAACTGGCTGAGCAGTATTATACGCTCTACCAAACACATCCAAATGCGATGCAAGCACAACTTTGCCTTTATGTTGACAGCCATGGTTACACAACGAATTTAGTCGTCAATCAATGTGTTATTATTTGTGCATTGTGTCACTCTTTAAGCTACGACAGTAAAATCACCCAGCTTCTTATTTGTGTGTGTTTAACCAATTATTTATGCGTGCAAACTCAAACCAATAAATTAGCACTGCGCCAGCCTCTCAACTTACAAGAAAAAAAACAGTGGCAATCGCGCCATCAGCTCGCAGTTAAATTACTACAGGCGGCAAATATACCAACAGCGCATATTGCAGGTATTTTATCGCGCTTGAATAAATATAAACAGGCACTGTTAAGTACGCCAAAAATCATGCTCTACGATGGACCAACGACCTTAGTGGCATTAGCAAATGTAATAGCTATGAACATTACGTATCGTACGCAAAACGACCACGTTGATATATACAAAGCAATTGCTGATATTTACATTCGTACCCCTAACTTGTTTGCACAACACGCATTAAAAGCATTAATTGCTCACATTGGTCCTTACTTACCAGGTGCTTTAATACAGTATCATGATCAGCAGTTGACTTATGTTGGAAAAGACTCTCGCCAACGTCATGTATTAATTGCATTAAGTGAGCAGCAAAAAGCGAAATGGTACAGTGTTAAAGCAAGATTAGAGTCAAACTCAAAGCAACGACCCAGTATCGATAAACGGTTATTATTTAGTGTATGGTTTACGGACCATATCGCATCGCCTGTCAAAGTTATTGATGCTGAAAAACAACAGTTATTACTGTTGATAAGCCAAGTTAAAATACAGAAAGAGTATTCATACAGTGCACTTGCTAAACTCCTGTCTCACCGCCATACAACGATTGAATTACTACGTGAAGCAGTCAGGCCATATAATAAAGAACATTTAGCAGGGAAAGACCTACGTCACTGTTTATCAATGGTTGGTTTATATAATGCCCCCGCTATCATTCAACAGGTGCTATTTGAACAACTTGTGAGTCATCAAGCCCATCCATTGATGCAACATGTACAACTACGCTTACAGGCGATTATACGCTTGCTAGATCTACTTGTTAGTCATGATAAGCATAGTCAGTTTGAACTACTCGCATTACCCATTTACGGCTATGTAAGTTACTTAATCGAGCATTGCAGTACTACAATAAGCCGTAAAGTATTGTATGAAAAACAGCTAAAAAGTGATGTAAGTATGCCATTTTCTTGGTTATTTGGCGTGACAATTGATGATAGTGAACATTTAACAGCTTATCTACTTGAACTGCTAGGCGACAACCCATGGACCCAAGCCCTATTGGATGCAGAGCAACAGCAAAAGCAACTTTTATCTACACAAGCGCAACTATGGGTTGCAATAAAATTGGTGGTAATCAAGGTATTTCAACCAAATGCTCAGCAAAGTCGTTGGCAAACAGATACTTTTGAACAGGTACTTAAACGACTCGATTGGCAATCCAGTAAACAATTTTACAGTCAACTACCCAGTTTAGGTTTGTGTAGTAGTGTATGAATACTTATTAGACATTGTGACTAATTAGGAGCGTTTTCACGGGTTTTACTGGCAAAAAGTTGAATAAATTGCTATAAAAGCCGCTTACATTTTCAAACTCATTCACGTAAATAATCTAACAAGCTATCGCAGTTTAACAATGCGACATATTTACGTGCTTCTCTAACTCGTAATAGGAAAAGTTCATGGCCAAACAAACCATCACAGTGATCAAAGGCGACGGCATCGGTCCAAGTATTATTGATTCAGCTCTTGAGATCTTAACAGCCGCAGGGTGCGATTTTGATTATGAATTCGTTGATGCAGGTCTTGCAGCCTTAGAAAAGACCGGTGAATTATTACCGCAAGAAACGATCGATACGATTGCACGTAATAAAATTACCCTTAAAGGTCCGCTAACAACGCCAGTGGGTGAAGGGTTTACTTCAATTAATGTAACTTTACGTAAGCAATTTGGTCTATATGCCAATGTTCGCCCTGTAAAATCTTTTGTCGGCACTAAAGCGCGTTATGAAGATATCGATATCATCACTGTACGTGAAAACACCCAAGGCATGTACTCAGGCTTAGGCCAAGTAACCTCTGAAGATGGTAACGAAGCACAAGCTATGTCGATGATCACCCGTGAAGGTGCTGAAAAAATCGTTACTTTTGCATACGAGCTTGCAGTTCGTGAAGGCCGTAAAAAAGTAACAGCCGTACATAAAGCGAACATTTTAAAATCAACGTCAGGTTTATTTTTAAAGGTCGCCCGTGAAGTGGCTGAGCGTTACCCTGAAATTGAATCAACAGAAATGATCGTTGATGCAACGTGTATGAAGCTTGTTATGAGCCCTGAAGAGTTTGATGTCATTGTAACGACCAACCTGTTTGGTGATATTTTATCAGATTTATGTGCAGGTTTAGTCGGTGGCTTAGGTATGGCGCCAGGTGCTAATATTGGTGAAACTGCAGCAATCTTTGAAGCCGTTCACGGTAGTGCACCTGATATTGCAGGTAAAAACTTAGCAAACCCAACATCTGTAATTTTAGCATCTATCCAAATGTTAGAGCATTTAGAAATGGGTGACACTGCAGAGCGTATCCGTAGTGCAGTAGCAGACGTTATTAAAACGGGTGACCGTACTACTCGCGATTTAGGTGGTAATCACGGCACAACTGACTTCACACAAGCTGTTATTGACCGTTTATAATTAAAACGAATAATATAACCGCTAAAAAGAAAGCCAGTGTTTACTGGCTTTTTCGTTAACGATATTACAGTTTCCTGCGTCGTAAACTGATAGGTAAAAGTACTAACATCAACCATAGTATACCGCCACCGCTGGAGCCTGCACTCGCAGTTTGTTTTTGTACTGCCACTTGCAGTTTAATCACTGGCAATGTTTGTTCAAGACCATCGGGGGAAGTGTCTGAAACTGTCAGCGTCACAGTGTAACTTCCAGGCTCGCTATACGTGTGAGAAGGGTTAGCAAGTCTACTTACAGTACTGCTATCACCAAAATCCCAAGTGTAAGTATAATTATTAAATCCCCCTTGCAGATCACTATTAAAATTAACCAATAAGCGATTTGCGTTATAATGTGCTTGAGCGGTAAATGGCACCTTTGGGGAAACGCTTGTTGCAAAAGACTGCATTTCATTATTGGCATCCGTGACAGTTACATGCAGTGTATAATCACCGCTGTGTTCATACATATAACTTATAGTTTGCCCTGTAGACGTTGAGCCATCACCAAGTTGCCATGTGTAATTATACGGTGCTTGCCCGCCTGAAATAACCACTTGTGCAGTGACAGTTCCTTGCTCTGTATTGGTATCAATACCTGTAATTGTAAGTGGCTCTGTTAGCAGCAGTGTCATCGTTTCTTGAAACTGGCGCTCTTGTTCATCTATGCGAGTAAAGCTCACTGTATAACTGCCATAATCAGCATACTGATGGTCAGGGCGTAGCTCTTCACTACTTTTTCCATCGCCAAACTGCCAGCTAAAACTATCTGTTGGTGTTAATGTCATCCCCTTAATTTCAAAGCTCACATCAAGATCATTGACCACTGCCGTGATCCCTGATTGCGCCGTATAGCCTAACAATAACTCGATTGAGCTGTTATCTACGGCTTGATCAATAATGGAGAAGTTAAAACCGAGCGGAGACAATTTAACACCAGAAGCTGGCTGCTCGATAAAGCTATAATCATTAACATCAGTAAATTTCGTGATGGCTGTTAACTCTGTATCGCCCAGCCCCTGTCGCTGTCCATAAAGACTAAATGCAGCATCACGTAATTGAATTGTGGTACTGGCGACTTCATCACTAGCCCCTTTAGTAATCGCATTTTGATCTGCATCGACAACTAATATGAAGCCCTCACCAACATGCTCTGGGGTGTTGTTATCTGAAAATTGTTCATTAGCAGACCAAAGTAGCAACCCCGGCGAATACTGTTCAGCTTGTAAGCCACTGTCAATTCCTAAATGGCTACGTAACTGCAAATAGTAATGCTGTGGTTTTGCATAAATGTGTTCACCCACACGGCTAAAACCAGTTAGTTGCACGGCAGGTACTTGCTCTGCGTTTTCTTGCCAAACGAGCTTATTCCCTTGGCTAATACTTAAATCATCAACCACAAAACCAAAGTAGTTGGTATAAACATCTGTTTTATACGTAAAGGCAAGGGTAATACTCTGTCCCGCGTAGTCCGATAAATCAAACCGATGCCGTAGGTAATTATTGGGTTGCTGTCTCCCAACGACCGAGCTTGAAGATCCACTGATGTAATGACCAAGTTGCTCATAAAAAGGATTATTCTCTTTAGTATACTGAGAAGCCATTGCTTGGCCATTAACCAGCACTTGGGCATAATCATAATGGTCTTCTATGCTGTAATACGCACTTAAATCTAAATAGGTTGGCACTTCACTCGCTGGTATATCTATTTTAAAGGCCATACTATGAGCAATATTATCGCCACTGCCGGAGTAGTATTGAAATCGGCCTTCTACCGCTTGATAAAACGATTCTAAACTCGCTGGCAAAGTGATCTTAAGTTGATTAAGTGCTGCAGAAGTGCCGCTACTATGCTGAAGTATGTGTTGTGAGTTATTTGGAACTTCATCTAGTGAAATATTAACTTGATTTAACCAATTACCTTGGTATCGATTTTGTAAGTACTCAAGCGCATACGGACTAAACATAACCGGCTGTGAACCACTTGGGAAACCTGCCCAGCTACCGCCCGACATAACAGACCAAAGCGCAACCGGTTCACCAAGTTCACTACCGGTTAAATCATATTCATCAGGCAAGCCAAGATCATGACCAAACTCATGCACAACCACGCCAATGCCTGCATCAATTGGATTAATCGTATAACCAAATAAACGAATGTCACTGTTACTAATAACAGTAGTCGAGTCCTCGGCATCGCCATACACATAATAGCGATGTGACCAGATAGCATCAGTGCCAAGAACGCCACCACCCGCTTCCTCACCAATACTTGAATGAAAAATCATCACATGGTCAATGATGCCATCAGGTTCATTGGTTATTCCATCACCATCAAGATCATCTAAGTCGGTCAAATCATAGTCAGCTAAATTAATATTAAATTGCGCAACAGCTTTTTCTACCGCTTCGTGTACTAACCGCGGTGCATCAATATCATTATTATCGCCTTGACGTGCTCCATAACTACTGGCTTTACTATCCGCCCTTACCCAGCCATAGACATTGCCTGTAAAAGCTAAGCTTTCTCCTGACGCTTGCTGGTAATATTGATACGCAGTTTGCAATGTTTGCTGTTGCGGCCCTTTATAACCTGTAGTTGAGAACAACATTTGTTGATAGTGCTCGATACTGTAGTCTTCATAATACATATCCGTGTCAGCAGCAACTAAACCATGCTCATCATGGGGTAAATCCGCAAAGTCGACTAAAATAGCGAGAACCTTTACGGTATTCTTGTGTTCATTAGGTAATTGAGCAGACACACTTGCCATGCGCTTTGCTATTGTACGTTGTTGATTTAATAACGCAGGTATATGCTGCTTCTGAAAAAGGTGGGTTCCACCTTGACCTATATAATCATTTAACAGCGACTGAGTATCAGAGTGATCATTAAGCTGTCCTCGTTTATTTAGCCAATAGAGGATCCGTTCTTTGTTGATCACACCAATGTCGGTTGGGCTACTTGATTGTGGCTTTGCGATAGTTGGCTGAGTTAATAATGCCAGCATCAAGACAAAGAACCATTGTACATTTTTCACTTTATCACCTACTTCCCACTGTATTGTTGCCATCATAGCGAACTATTCAAAAAGGTACATACTATTTTACGCTACAAGCAGTAAAACGGTTCACATATAAAAATCGCATAATTTCTTTTGTTTTTGTCATTTTAATTACAAATTAAAGCAACTTTAAAATGAAAAAACATTTATTTTGGAAATTTAATGCAAGTTTTCACATTCACAGTTGACATCGAATGACAAAAGCTTTAAAAATAAGGGTATTAAATTTAGTGAATGAGTTGTGCTTTTTATTGCCTAATAGGTTGCACAATGTAACGCACTATTAAAATTTTTATAACAAAACAAATAGAAGAATAACAGCGCTATGAATAACCAACGTCACCTTATCAATGTACTCGTACTGGTCTTAGTCTTAAGCCCAGCGGGGATGTATTAAAAGGTGAATACGCTTTTTAAAAACCCCCGCCTTCAGCGGGGGTTTTTTTATGCATTTAAAATACAATGCCATTGCGATTAAATAGCGAACAGAGTCAATACTCTCGAACCGCTATTTTACAAAGGTATTAGGCACGCAGAGGAATGAGGATGAGTACACAACAATATAATGGCTCCGAACTAGTTGTTCAGGCATTAAAAGCATTGCGAGTAAAATATATATTTGGCTACCCCGGTGGTTCAGTATTAGATTTATATGATGCATTATTTCAACAAGATGATGTTGAACATATCTTAGTGCGTCATGAACAAGCAGCCACTCATATGGCCGATGGCTACGCTCGTGCAACCGGCGAGGTGGGTGTTGTATTAGCCACTTCAGGACCTGGTGCAACCAATTGCATTACAGGTATTGCAACCGCTTATATGGATTCAATTCCAATGGTGGTGCTCTCAGGTCAAGTGCCAACGAACTTAATTGGTGATGACGCGTTTCAAGAAACCGATATTATTGGCTGTTCACGCCCAATAGTTAAACATAGTTTTAACTGTCGTAGCGCAAAAGATATCCCTGCAATTTTAGCGAAAGCATTTTATATTGCCAGCACAGGTCGCCCTGGTCCTGTGGTTGTTGAACTACCGAAAGATATGTTAAATCCGGCACTAAAATTTGATTTTGAGTTCCCACCTGCAACAGAGCTGAGAACCTATAGCCCGAATACTAAAGGCCACCCAAAGCAAATTCGTAAAGCCGTTACCGCTATATTAGAAGCTAAAAAATTAGTTATCTATTCTGGTGGTGGTATTGTTATTTCTAACACCTCTGAGCAACTAACCCACTTGGTTGAGTCACTCAATGCGCCAATTACCAATACCTTAATGGGTTTAGGTGGTATTTCAGGTGTGCATCCTAATTTTATTGGCATGCTTGGTATGCATGGCAGCCTTGAGGCAAACAAAGCAATGGCCAATGCCGATGTGATTCTAGCATTAGGCGCGCGCTTTGATGATCGAGTAACCAACAACGTCAAAAAATTCTGCCCTAACGCGACTATTGTCCATGTTGATGTCGACCCAACATCAATTTCTAAAACAATTAAGGCGCACATTCCAGTTGTAGGTTGTTTATCAACAGTACTTGAGCAATTACAAACTGCAATTGATAAAAGCCCCATTAAAATAGACCGTAGTGCGCAAGAAGATTGGTGGCGTCAAATCATCAGCTGGCGTGAGCAAAAATGTTTGAGCTACAACCATGAAGGCGACAAAATCAAGCCTCAAGCGGTCATTGAAGCAATTTATAAAGCCACCCATGGTGATGCTTATATCAGCTCCGATGTGGGTCAACATCAAATGTTTGCCGCGCAGTACTACCCGTTTAAAAACCCACGTCAGTGGATCAACTCAGGTGGGCTTGGCACAATGGGGTTTGGCTTACCCGCAGCAATGGGTGTAAAGCTGGCATTTCCTGATAAAGAATCTATTTGTGTGACCGGCGATGGTTCAATTCAAATGAACATTCAAGAACTATCAACCTGTTTACAATATAACTTAGCAGTCAAAGTTGTGTCACTGAATAACCGCTCATTAGGGATGGTTCGCCAATGGCAAGACATGGTTTATGGTGGACGCCACTCATCGTCTTATATGGAGTCGCTACCTGATTTTGTCAAACTTGCCGAAAGTTATGGGCACGTAGGTATTCGCGTCAACACACTCGATGAACTACAACCAGCTATTGATAGAGCAATGTCGATAAATGATCGTCTAGTATTTTTAGATATTTTGGTTGATGAAAATGAACATGTCTACCCGATGCAAATTAAACTTGGGGCAGTTGATGACATGTGGTTACGTAAAGGAGTGAAAGCATAATGCGCCGTATCTTATCTATTTTACTTGAAAATGAACCGGGCTCTTTATCTCGCATTGTTGGCCTGTTTTCACAACGCGCTTACAACATTGATAGTTTAACCGTTGGCACAACTGACGATCATTCACTGTCTCGTATAACGATTACCACTATGGGTGATGATCGTGTGGTTGAGCAAATCACTAAGCAGGTAAATAAACTCGTCGATGTACTAAAAATTATCGATTTAACTGAAATGTCGCATATTGAGCGAGAGCTGCTATTAGTCAAAGTATTCGCGCAAGACGAAGCAAAACGAGCAGCGGTAACACGTGTTGTTGATGTATTTCAAGGGGCTATTTTAGACATGGGTCGTAATAGTTACACATTACAGCTTGTTAGCAGCACAGATAAGATTGAGTCGTTTTTGGATACCCTACGCCATGAAACCGATATTATTGAAGTGGTTCGCTCTGGTGCCGTTGGCATTGGTCGTGGTGATAAAGCGTTAAAAGCGTAACACTCATTTTCGCAACAAAAAAAGGGCTAACTAGCCCTTTTTTATTTAATCAATTTACTTGATTAAGGATTAACTTGATCTTTTAGACCTTTACCCGCTTTAAAGCTTGGGATAGTTGCCGCTGCAATTTGAATTTCTGCACCAGTTTGTGGGTTACGACCAGTACGTGCAGCACGCTCTTTTACAGAGAAAGTACCGAAACCAACTAATGCAACTGAATTACCATCTTTTAAAGAAGAAGTAACAGCACCAGTGAATGCATCAAGTGCACGTGTTGCTGCTGCTTTAGAGATTTCTGCATCAGTAGCGATTTTTTCAACTAATTGAGCTTTATTCATTTGTTAAATTCCTATTCGTTATTATTTTGCCTTCGCAAAACCTATCTTTATGCATTTTTTAAGTCTTGGCAACAGCAAAATGCCTTTTTTGCGTAAATTCTTAAAAAATGAGTAAATTTTAAATAATTGCCCAAATAAATATCGATTTAAACATTAACCAACAGTGAATGTAACCACTAATTTGGCAAATCAATATGACAATTTGTTTATCATTCCACTTTTTCGATAACTAAGGTCACTTCCCCGACCTCAATGCCAAACTTATCAATAGCTGTACGGTTAATCAAGCGCGATTGTGTTACCAAGTACATCCAATCATCTAAATTAACTTCAATGGTGTCATTTTGGTAAGGTAGTTCAAGCGTGTATTGCCAATGAAACACACTGCCATTACTGCTACCTTTAGCAATACCAATCACATCTGAGGCGGTGCCCGTTAGAGAATTATCGTCATTTAAGGTGATTTTCCACACTCGACGCTGAGTTTCGCCATCGTCGTAAACTAAATCTTCCTCTATCACGCCCTGATTGCCATCCCAGCTGGCGTTCATATCAACGACCATCTTGCGGGTTAGTTCACCGCTGTAATCCTGCACAACGCCATAGGCTTTCAATCTGCCATTAAAAAATTGCTTAAAATTAAATTCAGGGCTGCTGCCCTGATAATGATCGACATCTGGCGCAACACAGCTGACTAATGTAATACAAAAAATGACTATCAATGCTGATGTTAACTTTTTCATTTTTGTTCCCCGATCAGTTGTTTACGCATTGCAGGCTGCGAAGTTTGCGGTGATAGCCAAATAGCTAAAAAGTGATCAGCAAACTCACTGTCATCAATACCACCCAGCTTGCTATCATTATGGTAAAAAGTGCCTTTACCTTGCTCATCCGTTATAAAAGAAAGTGTTTCTCCTTCTTTTATATCTGGCCATAGCGCTAGCAACTCTTTATCGTACTTACCAAGCAAGTCATTCTTTCCTAAATGCTGCCATTGTTCATTGGTGGCTTTAACAATGTCTTTGGCAGCAAAGTCCCTTAAATAGGTTAACGATAACTTGCTTGGGTGTTGGCCAAACTGATATTGACCTGAAGGAGTAGCAAGTTTTGCATCGTAAACATCCCAAAAGTAGTATTCAAAGCGACTCTGCCCTACTTGTTTGAACTGTGCTGCTAAGCTATTGATTGATAAAAGTAGCAAGAAGAGGGTAAATAAATAAACGGTAATTTTACGCATAACTCATCCTTTAAATAATAAATGATTGATACGTGATTAATGGCCATAGCGATCGTGTAAAAGAAGATAAGTCGCTATTTTTTTATTCGCAAAAATAATCAAGGTAAACATCAACGCCCAACTAAGACCATATACCAACCAAAAAAACCACAGTGGCTGGGCTATTGTTATTACCTCAAATCGCGCGCCAGCCCAATAACTTGCCGGTGCAAACACAGTACATAAAACACATGATAAATACCAAGGAAGCCTGGTTAGAAATTGCATTGACGTATTAACAGTCAACAACAGTGCGCTCCACAGTAATACCAACCAGATGGGGTAAGGGGTTGATTTAAAGCCAAGTAAATCAAATTGCACCATTATATATTCAAAGCACAGTGCGATACTAAGGCCAAGCAACAACAGCAGTGAATCTTGCTTACGTTGTTTCGATAACCACAGCATCAAAATAAGCACTGTCGCTATAGGTAAATTTGCTTTGTTTTCAAAAAGTAAGGCCATAAACCAAACACTTTGGAACAGCGCAAAATTAATAACCGAGTGCAATATCATCACCAGAGTGGCTAAATCGAGGCTTACGCGCCACTAAGTGCACGGTACTGGTTGCACGGGTACGAAATGCCCCTTCGCAATACGCTAGATAGAACAACCATAAACGGTAAAAACGCTGATCAAACTTTACTTTGTCAATCTCTGGCCAGCTTGTAATAAACCGCGTACGCCAATCAGCCAAGGTTCTAGCGTAATGAACACCAATGTCTTTAATACTGTGTACGACCATATCGGTTTGCTGTTTAATTTGCTTATTCATTTCATCTATGCAGGGCAAACAGCCACCAGGGAAAATATATTGCTGAATAAAATCGGAGTTTTTTAAATAATGCTGATAGCGTTGATCACCAATAGTGATTGCTTGGATCAACATTGCACCAGAGTCTTTCAATAGCGCATTACACTTTTGAAAGAAGCCGGGTAAGAATTCATGGCCGACAGCTTCAATCATCTCTATTGAAACCAGCTTGTCATAACGCCCTTCAAGCAGACGGTAATCTTGTTTCAACAATGTAATTTTATCTGCAAGCCCTAATTCGGCTATTTTTTGTGCCACATATGCGTGTTGTTCATCTGAGATTGTCGTAGTCGTAACATGGCAACCATAATGAGTAGCAGCATGAATAGCAAACGCCCCCCAGCCTGTGCCAATTTCAATTACAGTGTCTCCTTGCTGTAAATCAACTTGCTGACAAATTAAGTCCAATTTGTAACTTTGCGCTTGCTCAAGCGTTGCCTCTTTCGTGGGGTAAACAGCGCACGAATACAGCATTTCAGTGCTTAAAAACGATGAATAAAGATCATTGCCTAAATCATAATGGGCGACTATGTTCTTTTTCGAACCGTGTTGCGAGTTTTTATTTTTAAAGTGATTAAGACGAAAATAAAGATTGCTAAAAAACGCAAATTTTTTCTCAAACGCATCCAGCTCAGCCTGATTTATCGCAAAAATCTCAATCAATGCGGTTAAATTATCGCAATCCCAATGACCTAGAATGTAAGATTCCCCCGCACCAACACTTCCAGATAAAGCAAATGCTTTATACATTAAGGCATCATGCACAGTTAACTGCACCTTCAACTTACTTTGATGGTCGCCAAAATGAACAACCTCATTACCATGTACTAAGGTAATATGGCCTACCTTTAGGCTATTAAACGCACCAAAAACAAGTTTTTTATATACTTTGACTAGCCAATCGTGCGATTGCCCACTTTCTAAACTGGACACTTTTTCCATAATTTCACCTAAAATTTAATTACAGTATCTCAACCGCCGTTACCTGAATGACCAATAAATGGCACACGTTTACAAAGCAACTTAAAAGCATGAACGTAAATACCTTTAAAAATACTCCACGTCATTGCTGGGAACTGTTTTAATAAACGACTGATCGCAGCCTTTGTTAATGTGTGTCGCTCAAGCCGTAATGTGGCATCAAACAACAGCTGGTCATCTTTTTTATTTTCAATATGTATCATGGTGTTATCTTTATTAAAGCGGATATGCCAATGATAGTTCATATCAAGATCCATAAAGGGTGATACGGAAAAAGCTTTTTTAAAGTTCACTTTTTTTGCAAGTGGCACTAAATAATAGTGTCTTTCGTTCCACGGCGTGTTGCTCACCTCAGCAACCATGTGGGTAAAGTCACCGGTTGCCGTTTGGTAAAAATAGAAATTTACTGGGCTGAAATACACCCCTAAACAGCGTAATTGCCCTAACATATAAACATGAGTAAATGACTCTGATACGCCAAGCTGAGCAATTCTAGTAAGTGCGCGTTGGCTAATGGTGTGTTGTGGTTGCTCTGCGTATGCTAGGTAATCTTGTTGGCAAAATTTTAGGGCCTTAAAACCTTTCGTGCCCAACCAAGGGTGAACGCCATCTAAACTATCCGGTTCCATTAAATCAACCCACATCATATACATAGGGTACTTAAATTGATGTGCTTTAACAGCAAATCGGCGATGCTTAACATCGCCAACATAAACCGCGCTAGTCAAACTCAACCCCTAATTGACGTGCGACATCAACTGCACTTTTCACACCATCTTCATGAAAACCGTTGTACCAGTACGCACCGCAGAAAAAGCTATTATTTTCACCATCAATCAATGGTTTTTGCTTTTGAGCTGCAATCGATGCTTTGTTAAACACCGGGTGATGGTAAGTAAATTCCCGTAAAATTTTAGCTCTATCAATACCGTCACGATAATTTAAGGTCACGCAAAACTGAGTATCGCTGTGTATTCCTTGTAAAATATTCATTTGGTAAGTGACCACTGCGGCCTTGTCGGTGTGATCATTTAACAAGTAATTCCAACTGGCCCACGCTGCTTTTCGCTTTGGTAATAAACTCGTGTCAGTGTGTAGGATCACTGAGTTTTCAGTGTAAGGAATGGCACCAAGTACAGTTTGTTCATCCATAGTTGGCTCATCCATTAAGGCCAGCGCTTGGTCTGAATGACAGGCAAAAATCACTTTATCAAAGGTTTCAGTACGCCCGTCAGCAAACTCTATAGTAACAATCTGCTCATTTCGTTTTACTGTTTTGATGTGACTATTGAGCTGAATTTTGTCGGCAA
The DNA here is from genome assembly GCF_005886375.1 of Pseudoalteromonas sp. S1727. Taxonomy (NCBI): domain Bacteria; kingdom Pseudomonadati; phylum Pseudomonadota; class Gammaproteobacteria; order Alteromonadales; family Pseudoalteromonadaceae; genus Pseudoalteromonas; species Pseudoalteromonas sp. S1727. The sequence continues at coordinate 181,891 of NZ_PNDT01000011.1, read as the reverse complement.
ACCCTTTAATTAATGGCGCGATGTATTCACGAGAACCACCGGGGATCACATACCACTGTGGACGATTAGTAATATCTAATAGGCCATGGTTAAAAAAGAACTTTACAAAAAATTCAACACCCACATTGCTCATTTCTTTAATGCTGGTAGACCAAATCGCCGCGCCCATGGGCAAAATATAATGGTAGCGAAAGAACTCGTTAAAGCCATGTTGATCAAGCAAGGCGCCTAATGTTTGCCCTTGTTGGTATTGATTAGCTGCGTGTAATGACTTACACAGTTTATTAAAACGCACAATATCGCTGAGCAATTTCCAAAACCGAGGACGAAAGATATTACGCTTTTGGGCAAATAAACTAGTAAAGGTATGGCCATTGTATTCAAAACCCGTTTGTTCATTATGAACACTAAAACTCATTTGGGTGGGTTGGCGATTAACCCCAATACGCGCTAGTAACTTCTCAAAATTGGGGTAAGTACGGTCATTAAACACAATAAAACCGGTGTCTACAGCGTATTCTCGTCCATCGACCTGAACATCGACAGTCGCGGTGTGCCCACCAATGTAATTGTTTTTTTCAAATACCGTTATATCGTACTTTTTATGCAGTAACTGTGCACAGCTTAAGCCGGCTATACCCGACCCTATAATGGCGACTTTTTTCAACGGGTTAATCCTTTTGCAAGTTTTAGCCATAGCGACAATGGCAGGATACGTAAACATTTTAAAATGAGGGTAAATCGATAAGGAAAATGCACTTCTTTACGTCTTTTTGCCACGCCTTTAATAATATAATCAGCTGCTTTTTCAGCTGTTACAGCCATGGGCATTGGAAAGTCATTTTTGTCTGTTAGTGGTGTTTTCACAAAGCCTGGGTGCACTAACGTGACATCAATATCGTTTAAATCTATAGCCAAACTTTTCGCCAAATAGCTGACTCCCGCTTTTGACGCGCCATACGCTTGAGAGCGTGGCAGTGGTAAATAAGTGACACTTGAACTGACCAGTACCAGCTGGCCGCCGGGTTTAATTTTAGGTAGCAGTGCCTCTAAGCAATAACCCATACTGAGTAAATTGGTTGTGACAACGCGGGTAAATAAACTGCTATCAAAATTACGTGCATCGTCAACATATTCACAATTTCCTGCATTTAAAATCACTCGGTCTAAATCAGGGTAAGCTGCTGTTGCAAGACGTATCTGCTGAATGTCGGTAGCATCGAATTGGCATGCTTGGATATTATCAAACTGTCCAAGCGCGTTTAATTTTTCCTGATTTCGACCACAGGCGATCACCGTATCACCTGCACTCGCGTATTGTTTTGCTAATTGTTCCCCGATGCCAGAGGTTGCACCTGTTATCAAAGTGATCATGACTGTGCCGCCCTTTTGTCTATGTAATTAATCACAGAGCCGAGCAAAGGAACATGGCGATACAATAACGCGCCAACATCAAAGTAATCTCGATGACTAATAATCTTTTCATCAACAAACTGCAAGTGGCTGTGCCCTTCAACGCTTATCTGCTGCGCACCATTAAGTTTTGGGTGCACGTATTGCATTGTCCAGTACACAAAGGCCTTATCGTCAGTGCTAATTGCATCACTGATAGTAAATTGGCAATAAGAGAGGTTACTATAAAGACCTGAAAAGTAGTTTGTTAGTTCAGTTAAGCCAGTTACCTGATGCAGAGGATCTTTAAATGTAATATCTTGGTGGTAAATCTGATTCAATAAACATAAATTGTCTTTATTGAGTGACTGATAAACCTCAATAAATTTTTCCGTTTTGTGATTACCCATATCATACCTTAAATGCGTCAAGTGCTCGTTGTCGAGCCGCTTTATGATCTACAATTGCTGGCCAGTACTGATTTTTATCGCTTCCCTGCAATGCTAAATAAATATGCGGAAAATGAATATGCTTGCTCGGTACCGACGTAAGCTCCGGTACATACTTACGAATGAACTCCCCTTCTGGATCAAAACGTTCGCTTTGGGTAATGGGATTAAATATTCTGAAATAAGGCTGCGCATCACAACCGGTACTGGCAGCCCATTGCCAGCCGCCATTGTTTGAGGCAAGATCACCGTCAATTAGATGCTGCATAAAAAAACGCTCACCTTTGCGCCAGTCAATCAGCAAATGTTTGGTTAAAAAGCTAGCGACCACCATACGTAATCGGTTATGCATCCAACCTGTCTGTTGCAATTGCCGCATCGCGGCATCAACCAGTGGGTAGCCCGTTTTACCTTGGCACCAAGCAGTAAAATCAGCATCGTCGCTGCGCCACTGAACGGGATCATACTTTTCATTAAAGTTTTGGTACTTATTGAGTTTTGGGTAAGCCACGATTAAATGCCGATAAAACTCACGCCATACTAATTCATTCACCCAAGTAAATAAGTTGCTTTTAGAGCTGCTCAATACATCGATATGCTGTTGCTGTACCAAAGCGATTAATTGATAAACAGACACTACCCCCAACGCTAAATATGGACTTAAGCCCGATGTGCCTTTAATACTTGGAATATCTCGCTGATCTTTATAACTGAGTAACTTCTCGTTGATAAAACGGCTACAAATTTGACTAAGCGACTGGTCATCCACAGGCCATTTATGGGAAGAATTATCAGTGCTCAGTAATGCACAGCTCTGCCACGCAATTGGGCTGAACATGGTCGGTGGGGTCGTAAAATAAAAGTGTGAATCTTGATACTGTTTTAACCAGGCATTTTTAAATGGCGTAAATACTTTAAACATTTCGCCGCTTTGATTAAGCACAGTGCCCGGTGGCGCTATTACATCACCATCAAATAACAATAATGAGGTTCCAATTTCATCACCATGTTTTAAAAAAGCCTGATCACGCTTAACTTCGTTAATTTCATACTCTTTATTTGCATAGACACTTGATACTGCATGTTGCTGACAAAAGGCCGTTAACCGCTGAATGCAGCCGCTATAATCAACACCATCAATAATATGCAATTTAATGCCATTATCAGCCAATAATTGACCTAAGTAATCGAGTCTGCGTTTTAGTAAATCAATCTGGATAGGCGCAACACCATGACACTGCCATTGTTGCTCCGTGATGAAAAAAACAGCATTCTTACAGCCATTTTCAATAGCTTGATAAAGGGCCTGATTATTAAAAAGGCGCAGATCGCGCCTAAACCAAAATACAGTGTTCATTAAATTCCGTAGCGTAATTTTAGTTCGTTTGGATAAGGGTTAAAGTACACTTGTTTTGCTAAGTACTCGTTTGGGTGCACTTTTAAATGATGCTTAAGCAATGTCAGCGGTACATACAATGGCACTAAACCATCGCGGTACTCATCAATTGCATCACGCAGTTCTTGCTTTTCTATTTTGGACAGCTGCTTTTTAAAATAACCCTGTAAGTGCATCAAGGTATTACTATTATTTTTTCGAGATGCAGGCCTTTTCAATGCAGCCATCAAACCACTGATATAGCTATCTGCTAACGCTTCAAAATCACGCCCTTCGTAAGTGCCAAGTAAATTACCTAGATCACGATACGCTTGGTAATTGTGAGCCATTAACAGGTATTTATACTGTGCGTGAAACTGTGTTAAACGATGAACCGTTGCAGGTTGCTCGCGCAGTAGTTGCCAATTTTTGTAGGTGAACACTCGCATTACGAAGTTTTCACGTAAATGCATATCGTTTAATCGGCCATTTTCTTCACAAGGTAAGAGTGGGTTATGTGCCATTATTTGCTCAGCAAAAAAACCAACTCCTTCAGAAGTATTACCAGTGCCGGCTTCATTGTATATTTTGATCCGCTCCATACCGCAACTTGGGCTTTTAGCGCAAAATACAAAACCACTGAGCTGTGCAGATTGCTCGGTAGCAATACGTTTGCCGTATTCGGTCAACTTTGGACCAACATCTTCACTACCATCTGGACGACACACCTTGATAGTATCACCCACTTTGACTTGTCTAATAGTCGGCCTTGGGATCGGTAACCCAATCGCAACTTCCGGACAGAAGCGTTGATACTCGACATGTTTTGCCAGCTCATCCATACAGAAGTTCGATTTTTTATGACCACTGTCAAAGCGTACTTTTTCACCTGCAAGGCAGGCACTAATGCCAATTTTAATACTCGATTGCGCCATAATATTCCCAGTAAGTATTCCTAGTAAATCAAACTACCAATTGGATTAAGTAACTTACTCAAGCCTTTGTTAAAGTGTAGTGCACTGCTGACAACTGTGTAGCATAAACACCCATCTTTGGTTATTGGCGTATGTTGATGACGACCATCTAACCACATAAAGTCGCCAGCAACGTAGTCTCCCTCTTCATCACTAAATTCGCCATCAAGTAACAGGGTTAATTCAAAACCTGTGTGCGTATGCTCTGGGATCTCACCACCGGCGGCAATGTGCAATAAACTCGAACGCAGTGCACCGTCTTCAAGACCAATACGCGAACGCGATATTTTGCCCAGTTGCATAAACTTACTGTGCGGAATACGTGTAAGGGCCCGTGGCAATTGATAGCTATATTGTTTAGTGATAGCAACGGTTTGCGGTTGGACTTCATACACGTCATCAACGTCATCATTTTCTGTAATTGCCGCAAGTAATGACATAGCATCAGCACTGAGCTCTTCATCAATAGCACTTTGAGGTTGAGCAAAGATAAGCTCTGCATTTTGTGCTTCAAGTCGCTTCACTTTAGCATGACAGCATTCACACATTTCTAGATGAATTGCCACGGCAACACTCAGGCTTGCTGGCAGTGACGCATTACAATACTGCGCTAATAACGCATCGCTTGGGTGATGTTTAATCATGGCGGTCTCCCATTTCATTGCGTAATTTTTGTAACGCTAAACGTAAACGTGATTTCACAGTGCCTACAGGAATATTTAACTGCTCTGCTAGTTGTTCCTGTGACATATCCTGAAAATACACACCTTTAACCACGTCCCGTTGTGCTTGAGGTAACTTATCCAAGTAGTTTTTTATCTGCTGGGTTTCAAGGTGATCGCTAAATTCGTAGTCAGAGTTGGCATGTTGCTCTACCAAAGGCCAAATATCTTCACTGATATGCTCTTCTTTATTACTTTTCATTTTTCTCAGCATATCGAAAGAGGCATTTCGCATCACGGTATATACCCAGGTGGTTGCTGCACCTTTATCGTTATTGTACAAATGCGCTTTACGCCATACCGAGGTCAGCGTTTCTTGCACAAGCTCCATCGCTTGTGCGTCAGAATTAAATTGTTTAATACCAAAGCGTTTAATTTTAGGTGAAAAATAAGCAAATAAATAAGCAAATGCTTGTTTATCACGCTTGTCGGCGACAGCCGATAAGGCATCAGCGAGCTCTTTGCTCGGCGTTTCTGGCATGGCAGTATAGTTACCTGTGTTAGGTTCACAACGTGTAGCTGGTTGTTGACTTACCATCTTAATATTCCTATTAGTATTCTTATGTGTGCAATACGCGGCAAAAATACAGAGGGATCATATTAATTAGGAAAATTCGTTATTAATCACAGTATGGAGGAAAGAATGAATATTCGCAAAGTCAGATTCAAAGGCAAGTTGTTGTTTTTTATCAATTGAGATAGGGAGTAACTCAAGCCATCTGGCAACAACCCAATTAAGCTCATTAAAGTGAGTTTCGCGGTAAAGCTCATTTAATTGCTCATTACTTGCAAATAACTGCTGTAACGCTGTTTGTAAATATTTATCTTTATTTGCAAATTGACGAGGTTGTTGAAACCAAAATATGTTTTCAGTTGCCGATAGCTGACCATAACGCAGTTGTTGTTTATTTTCACATACATCATTAATTTCAACCACTGATGTAGCGACAACATCAATCAATAATTGCCCATGCTTATCTTGTGAAAAGTCGATAATATCCACTAAGCAACCGTACTTGGGAACATTGAGGTAGCTATCTATATCGTATTGACACAGCACAAATCCTTGCTCAGTTTTTAATGACTCTTTAACCATCTCTAGATAACGAGGCTCAAAAATACGTAACCGCGTATATCCGCAAGGTAGAATAAAGACGGGTAATGGAAAGATTGCACGTTTCATAAGGCTTACTACATCAATTAAACTTTGCATTACGTTACGTGCACCGCAGCGAATAAGATCAACGTTAGTGATTATTAGTAACCTACTGCGTTTAACCTAAGTTTAACCATTGCCCCAGATTACGCAGTAGCTCTACTGAAGCATAAACACTTAATAGGCTCACGACGGGTGCTAACATTAAAGCAAATAATCCAAGTTCGCTGCTCATTGTCTTACCCCTCAACCTTAGACGCACTATTGCTCACCACAGGGGACGGCGAAATTTCAACTGCATTAGAGTCAACTAATTGCTCATTTGGCAAAGAAAGTAGCCCGTTTAACATTTTTTGCGAATCACTGAACACAGATTCTTTTAATTTACTTTGTAATTCATTACTTGCACTTTCAATGTAATGAGCAATATTGTTTGTAAGTGTTTGAGTAATGTCTAATTGACCGTCATTTGCACTTACCTGTGTAGAACCAACCACCAAAAGTGCTGCAACCGATAGTTTAATAATGCTTTTCATAATGGTATTCCTTATTGTGTTATTAAGTTAGTCGCTATTACTTAATCAAAGGTTGTGCCAAGTGAAAATTATTTTTTAATACATTGAAATATATAAAGTTATTAAAATTTATTCGAAGTGAATTTTTAACATTAATTTTTTGACCAAAAAATGTAGTCAATTTAACCATTATTTAGGCTATTTTTTGGTGTTGCCAAGTTCAGCGTACACTTGTACACTGAAAGCACATTTTACTATTTCTGAGTACACTATGAGTGTTGTACCTGCTTATTCTGCCAAAGAAGAGCAACTAAATGCGCTTTCACACGGGGCTGGGGTTATTTTTTCAATTTATGTACTGTGGGAGCTGCTGACAAAATCACAAAGCTCTGCGCATATCATCAGTGCAATAGTTTATGGTGCAAGCCTATTTTTGCTATTTTTATCGTCGACACTTTATCACAGCAGCCTTGATCAACGTGCACGCGCTATTTATAAAAAATGTGACCACTGTGCTATTTATATTTTAATTGCAGGCACTTATACCCCATTTTTAGTGTTGTCATTAACTGGGCTTTGGTCAATTTTACCTTTAATATTTATATGGTTTTTAGCTTTGGGTGGTGTGTATTACAAATTATGGGTTACAAACCAAAACAAAAAAGTATCACTAGCAACCTATTTATTAATGGGCTGGTTTGCAGTGGCTATTATTTATCCGCTTTATTTAAATGTAGATGTAAATGCATTATGGTGGTTACTCGCAGGCGGGCTTTTTTATAGTCTAGGCACCTTGTTTTACAGTGCTAAACAACGCCAATTTAGTCATGCAATATGGCATGTGTTTGTGATTGCAGGCTGTGTTTGCCACTATGTCTCTATTAGTAAATACATTTATTAACGTAAGTAATACCAATCGACTTAAATATCTAACCATTCTAGCGGGCTAAATAAACCGCTAACTGCGTTATAAATGGTCAGTAATTTAACACGATTGGTATAAAAGTTATAAACCCATCACCAACGATAAATACGCATATTCACTTTACCACTTTTAAAGATGATCCCCTCGCTTAGCAATAGTTGATACTGCTTAAGGTATTGAGGGGACCCTTCAGGAAACGATATTTTACCTTGGCTGTTGATCACCCTATGCCACGGAATAACAGAGTCTTTAGGCATTAACTTTAGTAATCGTCCCACCAAACGCGCATTATTTGGCAGACCTGCCATCGTAGCAACTTGGCCATAACTTGCTACACACCCCTTTGGTATATTTGCCATAACCGTGTATATCTTGTCTTCTTTTGAAATATCAGTCATTAATAAATTGTTCACTTGCCCGCTTGAAACCTTGCCAGATCGCCCGTGCCACTGGCCCATGATGTACTGAATACTGCCTAAAGACTCTAATTTGAGCACTAAAAGTATGCTCTCTATCGACTACTTCAACACGTTGTAAAAGCCCTGAGTCAAGCTCAGATTGGCAATGAGCTAGGCTTATCATTGCCCACCCCGCCCCCGAAATTAAAAATGATTTCAATGTCGCAATATCATCAATTTTCATAATAGCAGAGCCTTTAGAGTAAGATAATCGCTCAGAATCAAAACTCATTTCACTCTCAAACATTGCCAAACACGGATAATCTTGCAATTGTTTATATTTGACGCGTTTAGGCACTAAGTTATTGGCGCATACGATACCAATATCAAGTTTCCCGATAGGCATACTTTCTAAATCGCCAGTGGCATGAAATAAATCAAACCAAGGGCCGATCCCTAAATCTGCTTGAGCTGTATTTACTTGCTCCAAAGAGGCAAAGCGTTTTCCGCTACTTACGCTAAACTCTGTACTTTGATACTGCCTAAAAGCATCACAAATAATATCGTTATATTGCGGGGCATGGCAAAGCTGCTCATAACAGATCTTAAAATTAGCTTCGTTTCCTAGTGCAAGCTCATTGGCTAACTGAGTTAAATAGGATTGTGCACTGAGTAATTGTGCTGCTTCTCGGTGAAAAAGCTTGCCTTTTTCAGTGAGCGATAACCGGTACTGATTACGATCAAGCAGTTCAAAACCAAGCTCAGCTTCTAACTTTTTGATAGCAAGAGTGAGTGCTGGTTGAGATTTATGTAATGCATTTGCTGCCTTTGATAGGCTTTGGGTCCGCACTATCGCATCAAGCATTTTTAGTTGCACAAGGTTCATATTGTATTCTTACGCTTTATCATAAATATTATTTATGATCTTTTTAAAATTTAATAATTTTTATTTTATATGTTTGCGGCGTATGCTGCACTTAATTTATGTTTTCATAGCCACGGAGAAGACCATGAAACTGTTGCCAGTTTTAATTATATTGACATTAATACTGAGTTTAACCGCCTGTAAAGAAGCAAATACCGACACCCCTGTCGAACAACCTATTCGACCAGTAAAGTTATTTGAAATTGACGCTAATTCTGATGAAACGATCCGCAGTTTCCCTGCAGAGGTCGTGGCAAACCAAGGATCATACTTAGCATTTCGAGTGAATGGCGAGTTATTAGAGTTTCCTGCTTTAGCTGGGCAACATGTAGAAAAAGACCAATTGCTAGCTAAACTAGATCCCGAAGATTTCCAACTCCAGTACGATGAACGAAAAGCACGTTTTGAGCTTGCGCAATCTCAACTAGAGCGAGTGGAAAAATTATTTAATAAATCCATTACTAGTCAATCCGAACTTGATCAAGCTTTAGCTAATAAACAAGTTGCAGAGTCAGCTTTGAAAATAGCAAAAACCAATCTTGATAACAGTGAATTACGCGCGCCATTTAGTGGTACAGTGGCAAAAGTATTTGTTAAGAATTATGAAAACATTCAAGCCAAACAGAATATTTTACGCCTTGAGACACGTGATTTAATGGACGTAATAATCCAAGTACCTGAAAAACTAATTGCTCGCATTGATAAAGATGCAAAATACCAACCCACTGTCGTATTTGATGGCTACCCGGATAAATCATACACACTCACGATAAAAGAATTTGATACCCAAGCAGATCCAGCAACGCTTACTTACAAAGTGGTGTTCTCACTGCCGGTCCCTGAAGACTTTAACTTGCTTGCAGGTATGACAGGTCGTGTGGATATTGATTTGAGTAAAATCACCCATTCGCAATCACATTATGCTCTGTTACCTGTGGAAGCTGTTTTCTCAGAGCCAACTGAATCAGCCAACAGTAGCTATGTATGGCTCTATGACAAAGCTACGGGCAAAGTGACTAAACAAGCCGTTAAAGTGGGGCAACTGCATCGCAGCGGTATCGAAGTGCTTTCAGGAATAAAACAAGGGCAAACCGTGGTTGCAGCAGGTGTTCATTACCTTGAAGAAGGAATGCAAGTTCGCCCATGGCAAAAAGAGCGAGGCTTATAAAAATGAGTTTTGCTGAAGTTGCCATTAAAAATAAAGTGATCAGCTGGATGTTCGCGTTACTGCTCTTGATCGGTGGCGTGGTGTCGTATTTAGGGCTTGGCCAACTCGAAGATCCTGAGTTTACTTTAAAAAAAGCCATGGTGATCACCCTCTACCCTGGTGCCTCACCACAGCAGGTTGAAGAGGAAGTCACGTTTCCAATTGAAAACGCCATTCAACAATTACCTTATGTAGATTACGTTACCAGTATTTCTTCACCGGGCAAATCGCAAATATCCGTGGAGATGAAAAGCACCTATCGCAAGCAAGACTTACGTCAAATTTGGGATGAGCTCAGACGCAAAATAAATGATAACGCTTCCTCACTACCAAGCGGTGTCTATCCAAGTACAGTATTAGACGATTTTGGTGATGTGTACGGCGTTATGTATGCAGTTACTGGCGATGGTTATTCGTATGATGAATTAAAAGACTATGTCGATTATTTAAAGCGTGAACTGGTATTAGTTGAAGGCGTGAGCAAAGTCACCGTTAGTGGTGAACAACAAGCCCAAGTGATGGTAGAAATATCAACCCGTAAACTCGCTCAGCTTGGCATCGCTCCTAACAGAATCTATCAATTATTACAGTCACAAAATACCGTATCAAACGCCGGTAAAGTGCGAGTTGGGGATGAGTCAATTCGTCTCCACCCTACTGGTGAGTTTAACGATGTGACAGAGCTTGAAAATTTACTTATTTCAAAACCAGGGGCCAATGAGCTTATTTATTTAGGCGATGTCGCCACGGTTTACCGTGAATACGCTGAAGTACCCAGCAATGTGATGCGTTTTAATCAGCAACAAGCCTTATTAGTTGGCGTATCTTTTAGTACCGGTGTAAACGTGGTTGATGTGGGTGATAATATTCAAGCGCATTTAGCGTCTTTAGAATACCAGCGCCCGCATGGTATGGAAATTAACACGGTCTATAATCAACCTGTTGAAGTTGAAAAGTCTGTTAGCGGATTTATTGTCAGCTTATTAGAGGCCGTTGCAATTGTGATCATTGTATTACTGGTATTTATGGGCTTTAAAAGCGGCGTATTGATCGGCATTATTTTATTACTGACCGTACTCGGCACCTTTATTTTCATGAAGCTGTTTGCGATAGATTTACAGCGTATTTCGTTAGGGGCTTTGATCATCGCTTTAGGTATGCTGGTCGATAATGCCATCGTTGTCACCGAAGGGATATTAATTAACCTAAAGCGCGGGCAAACAAAAGTGCAAGCCGCGACTAATATTGTGCAACAAACAAAATGGCCTTTATTAGGTGCAACGGTAATTGCTATCACGGCTTTTGCGCCTATCGGATTAAGCTCTGACGCCAGTGGCGAGTTTGCTGGTAGCTTATTTTGGGTATTGCTTATTTCACTGCTGTTAAGCTGGATCACCGCAATAACCCTCACCCCATTTTTTGCTGATTTAATGTTTAAACAAGCTGAAGTTAAAGAGCAAAACCAAGATGAAGACCCTTACCAAGGCGTTATCTTTAATACTTATAAAAGCTTATTAAGCAGTGCAATGCACTTTCGTAAAACCACCTTGTTACTAATGGTGGTACTGCTTGTCAGTTCTGTATTTGGCTTTAAATTCATTAAACAGGCATTCTTTCCAGCATCTAACACCCCGATGTTTTACGTCGATTATTGGCATACACAAGGCGCTGATATTCATGCAACCTTAGACGGTGTGGCCAAGCTTGAAGCTTTTTTACAAAAAGATGAGCTGGTTGAAGAAGTCACCTCAACAATAGGCCAAGGCGCGCCACGCTTTATGTTGACCTACGCACCTGAAAAATCATACCCAGCCTACGGGCAATTGATCATTAGAGTGAAAGACCGTGAAGCCGTCGCCACTATGATTGCTAAAGTGCGAGATTATGAACACAGCCATGTTTTCGATGCCAAACTTAAAATCAAGCGGATGGAAATTGGCCCATCGACGGACGCAAAAATAGAAGCACGTTTTTCTGGCGCCGACCCCGTAGTACTGCGTCAACTGGCAAAAGAAGCCAAAGCAGTATTTAGCCAAGATGCCGGTGCGTACAATATTCGTGATGATTGGCGCGAGCGCTCTAAGCTTATTCGCCCTCAGCTTAACGAACAAAAAGCACGCCGTTTAGGGATTGCCAAAACAGACTTAGACCAACTGTTGTTAACCAGTTTATCGGGTAAAAAAGTCGGCGTGTACAAAGATGGCACTCAGCAGTTACCAATTATCGCCCGCTCTCCTGCAGAAGAGCGTTTGAATGTTGAAAGCCTGCGCGACTTGCAAATATACAGTCCTGTACTTGGCGTGTTTGTCCCCGTTACCCAAGTGGTGGATGAGTTTGTTGTGGAGTGGGAAGACAGCCTAATAATGCGCCGCGATCGTAAACGCACCATTACCGTCATGGCTGATCATGATGTCATTGGTGATGAAACACCAGCAAAACTATTTGCCCGAGTCAGAGCAGGAGTTGAAGCGATTAAACTTCCTCATGGCTACGAGCTACAATGGGGGGGCGAATTTGAATCATCCACTAAAGCGCAAAAAGCCATATTTGGTTCACTACCATTGGGTTATTTGGCCATGTTTGCCGTGACTGTGTTGCTATTTAACTCTGTTAAAAAGCCACTGGTTATATGGGCAACTGTGCCGCTGGCCATCATTGGCGTCAGTGCAGGTTTATTGCTAATGAACGCAGCATTTAGCTTTATGGCTTTACTTGGTTTACTGAGTTTAAGCGGCATGCTGATCAAAAACGGCATTGTATTAGTGGATCAAATAAACCTTGAACTCAGTGAAGGGAAAGACCCTTACCAAGCGGTATTTGATTCTGGTGTAAGCCGTGTTCGCCCTGTGGCTATGGCTGCAATCACCACAATTTTAGGCATGATCCCACTGTTGTTTGATGTGTTCTTCCAGTCAATGGCGGTGACTATTATGTTTGGTCTAGGTTTTGCCACGATACTAACGCTGATTGTTGTGCCAATGCTTTATACCGTGCTGTTTAAGATTGAAGTACCAAAGAACAACTAACAAAAAAGGCCAAGTAATTTAAATTATTTGGCCTTTTTAAAAACATATCTAACTACTTTTTTAAACTCAGTGTGCCTGTTCTTCGTTTTGCAGTTGCACGAGGTTTATTAAAAGACTTATTGGCTTTAGATGGCTGTTGCGACTGTGCTTTTTCAACATACTTTTGAAAATCCCGTTTTTTAACATCGGCTGTGGCTTGCTTATTTTCATCTATCGAACGTTCTTCGGTTTTACCCGAATCCGCAATTGAGTCATTAATTTGTGCCATTTCTTGCTCAGTTAAATGGCGCCACTGCCCTACTTTTAAGCCTTTTAGCGTCACATTCATAATACGCGTGCGCTTTAGCGTAACCACTTCATAACCTAAGTATTCACACATTCTACGAATTTGGCGATTCAAGCCTTGGGTCAAAATAATAGTGAACTCTTTAGCGCCAGTTTGCGTGACTTTGCACTTTTTAGTCACAGTATCAAGAATGGGGATCCCCCCCGCCATTTTATTTACAAACTGGCGATTGAGTGGTTTATCAACGGTCACAACATATTCTTTTTCGTGATTATTACCGGCACGAAGGATTTTATTAACGATGTCGCCTTCGTTAGTTAAAAATATCAGCCCTTCAGAGGGGCGATCTAAGCGGCCAATGGGGAAAATTCGATCAGGGTAGTTAACGGCTTTGACAATATTACTTTGAATTTTACGCTCGGTAGTACAGGTTATACCCACCGGTTTGTTATAAGCTATGTACACACGTTTTGGCACTTGTTTAAGTGGTTTTCCATCAACAAGCACAACATCGCTAGCGGCGACTTTCACACCCATTTCAGGGCGTTTGCCATTAACAGTAACACGACCATCTTCAATATACTTATCAGCTTCACGTCGAGAGCAAAAACCAGTGTCACTAATAAATTTATTTAATCGTTTTAAATCTGTCATGGCCAATTCATCTTAATTTTAAAGGCCCGTATTGTAAACCAGCACTGAATATTTTGCGCGGTTAATTTATGTTTTGTAGAGTATCTTTGCGTAATTGGGCAACATCAAACCGATAGCTACTTTGATTTGTTTCTAATAGGGAAAGTTGTTTGAAGTCTAGAAAAGACCAATCAGTAATATCAATTAAATAATCATACTGATTAATGTTGTCTTGCGTGATCACCGCTAAATCTATCTCTATCTTGGTATTATTTTGCCAAAACAAATGCCCATTATGGTGATCAACCAAAGTGGTGAGCGCCCATCCTCCCATTAAATAATGCCCCCCCACACTGGCTGTCAGCTTTTTTTGTTTGATTAGCAGTATGTTATCCCGAAGCCAATCAAATCCACCAATTAAAAAAGGCTGTTTACGCTCTTTTATTGCCGTAAATGCACCTAATGCCATCAAATCTGACGCTGTCCAAATCACATTGATATTGGGGTAGCGTTGTATTAATTTTTCAGTCTTGGTCATGGCTTCCATTTTTGACCAATTTGCATAAACGATTTGATTAAGCTTTAAATTATACTGGGTTAAATAATCCATTAACCCGGCGCTTCGACTATCCGATTCAGAGCCATAATGACCATTAATAGCCACCACATGAGGCGTTAACGCTTGCTGATGTGCTTTTGATATTAGCGCCTTAGCTAATAATTTACCCGCCTTAAAGTTATCGTGATAAATTTCACCTAGCCAATTTTTATAAATTTGTTGTGGCTCCCCTATCGCTGCTTTTTCTGCTGCGGCAATTGTTTGCTCTAAAGTAATAAACTTAACGCCAAACTCTTCTAATAATGACATAGATTGCTCAGCGCCTGCGGGGTAGTTTAACAACACCACATAATCAGGCGTAGCGCGGTATTTTAAATATTTTTTCAGTTCAGCCAATTGTATATAGCGGTTTCCTTCGCCATAAATTACATCAAGCTTTACATTGTGCTGCCCCGCGGCTACCGCCATAATTTTTTGTACTTTTGTCCAAAAAGGCTCACCTTCTACTGACGGGTTCACAAATAAAATAGAGATTGCCGCAGCCCCCTTGGCTGCGGCACTAAATACAAATACTAAAATGACTAATAAATACTTCATAAAATCACCTTACAGACTGTCTATCCTTAGCATAGTCTAGAAAGGTTAACTTGACAGTTTTCTCCACACGAGTTCGAGCGGCCCACGTTTAAAAAAGTGACTATAAAACTGACAAGCGACAAATTGGAGTATGGCAATAAAGGTGACCAACAAAAAATAATCTATGCGATTAAACGTTAAAGTCCAATCTGGATAAAGTACTTTAAACAAGGTGGATAAGATGAGTGTTTGTGTTATGTAAACAGAAAGTGATAAGCGACCTAAGCGCTGAAAGCCCGAGTAAAATAAGCATCCTTGTGAGTACTCTTTTACGACAAGGTGTATAACCAACAAGGCAACAAACAATGCAGCAAGCCAATTTATAGGCTCTTTTAACGCATAAGATAAGGGGGAATGTAAATACTCTAATACAATTCTAAATCCAGTGAAAACTAATGCAGCAATGCATACATACTTTACATACTGCTTTGGTAGACCACTTTTAAAGACTGCATTTTTGTATGCGTAGATACCAATCAACATTAAACCGGCACTCATCCATAAAGTAATGAGCGGCACGACAATGAGCATGATAAAAAATACCAACGCATTTGTGCTCATTATTGCTAACCAACTTGAATAAGTGTCTTGATAGGTTTGTATAAATTCATTGTCTGCTCGTGTTACTATGTGATTAGGCTCAACTAATAACAACAAGAACGACACGCATGAACCTATGACTAAAAACTGCCCCCCTCTTTTCAAAATAAAGGCATCGTCATGGTTTAGGTATTTACACACTAACCAGCCTGAGCATGCATAAATAAATAAAATATCACCTGCCCATAAAACAAAACCATGTAATAAACCAATATAAGCTAATACTTTTAAGCGCTTCTTGAGTAACACTATATCTTGATAGTGCTGCCATTGAATATATAACGCAGCACCAAACAACAAACAAAATAAAGTTCTAAATCGCCCATCTATAAAAATCAGATTCGCTATTTGTAATAGGTGATCTGAAAACGGGGGAAATTGCGCGGGCACATAACCATATTCGAATAGCCCAAAGGTATACACATTCATGTACATCAAGCCCAATACAGCTATGCCACGAATGACATCCATGTTGTTATTTCGCATTACTTTTCACTAATCGTATTTATGAGTATTGGACCAGTTTAACGCACTTTCGTAGAGCTTAGGTAATCCTTCACTGGATATATTTAACAAAACAACCGCTTTTTCAAGCGCCCACCAGCTCCCAGTTTCATAGGCTTTGACTGTTGCTAAAATATAATACAGCGTATTTTTTTCTGCCATCAGGGCCGACTTTATGGGCTCAGGAAATGGGAGCTTCTCTAGTAACTGTTCCATTGGTCTATCTAAAATGGCATCTAATAGTGAAAACAATCCCGTTAAGAAAGCACTGTCTGACTGAGAAGGCGCAACTTTCTGTGCAATCAATTCACAAAACCGAGCCCTAATAATGCATAGTTTAACCAACTCCGAAGGTTTTGATTGAGTCATATGGGCTGTAATTATGAGACTTACAAACTTTCTAATATGATCGTGCCCTAAGTACACCAACGCCTGCTTAATCGATGCTATTTCTTTTTGTACTGGAAATACACCACTATTTATTAATCTTAGTAACTTAAACGCCAGCGCCGTATCTAGCTGAAAAAGCGCCGCAATAGTATTAATGTTAGGGTTTTCTTTCATCGCCTGCGCGTAAATAGATAGTGCAAGCGTGTAATTCATATCAATATCTTTTTGCTCAACTACTACAGGTTTTGCAAAAAAATAACCTTGAAAATAATCAAAGCCCATCGCATGCGCTAATGCAAACTCTTCACCGGTTTCAATTTTTTCAGCAAGTAATCTAATTTTTTTATATTTACTTAAATGTTTAATGACGCCACTGATTGTTTCTAGTGGCGTAATTCGAATATCAAATTTGATTAATTTGACAAACTTAAGGAAGCGATCCCAGCGAGGCTCATAGATAAAATCATCAAGTGCTAAGGTATACCTTTTATGAAACAACTCACGACATAGCTGATAGTTCTCTTCTGTGGGCTCAATGGATTCTAGTAGCTCAAGAACAACATCACTGTTTGGTAAAAAAGTACATAGATCCATTTTTAATGAGTCAGGTCCTATGTTAATTAACGCTTTCTTACCAGACGTGATATGACGAGTACCAAAATTAAGCTGATTTTCCATTATCAACTTTGCCGTAGCAACACTTTCATCGATATTTGGAAAATGATTATTGGTACTATTACGAAACAATAATTCGTAGGCAACAACATGCTGGCGACGATTAAAAATTGCTTGGCGCGCAACAAATACTTGCACTTATCCACCTCAAACTTAATGACTTGATAATTGTCAACACGACAAAACCAATACTAAGTAACTAAATTATAATGTTATTGCAATCCATTATAGCTAGTAAGGTGATAAATAGCAGTATTAAATATAAAGTTTACCTATGTAGTCTTTTGCAATTTGAGACCAAGTAAAACGCGCCGCCGCTGCATTTTTCACAATTTCAGCCCATTGCTTTGGCTGTTTAGATTTCATTGTTAAAGCGGCTTCAAAACAGCTGATCAGCGCTTGGCTTTGTGTTTGTAAAGAATCACCACTAAAACTAAAACCATTTTCAAGATGAGAGATAGTATCGTTTAAGCCACCCACTTGATGCACTAAACAAGGTTGTCCTGCCCGCATAGCTAACATTTGGCTTATGCCACAGGGTTCAAAGGAGCTTGGCATTAAAAATAAATCGCCGATTTCGTACAACAACTCACCTATGTTATGTCCATAACCTTTTAAAAATAATAAATTGCTATTACGTGCCATTGCAGCTGCCATTATGTGTTCGAGTCTTGCATCACCGGATCCTAAAATAATCATCCGCCCTTGTTGCTCAGATAACATCTCACACAGCTCATCTAACACTTGCTGACTTTTAAACGGTTGACGCAGCAACAAGACTTTTTGGTCCGTGAGGCGCCCCACACTTGTTACTAAAGGACCTGTAACGGGTTGATTAATAAACTGCAACAGTCGTTGATGAGCAATATAGAAGCTACTTTGTAATTGGGCTTCTTTTGCTATCCAAACAAATAAAGCGCGCTCTATCTCACTATAAAGATCAGCTAACTGGTTAGTAGAAGGCTCAATGTGCATGTTATATTCACAGCCATTGAGTATGCCAACCACTTTATTATTCCGCTGGGCATTTTGTAAATCGTGCTCTAAACCTTCCCCTCCAAAGAAACCATTTTCTGGCTCACTCGGTAATAACACTTCACTGGCGTAGGTGGGTGAAACCAAATGTACTTTATCAGCGAGATTAATCGCACTGCGCATCGGATTAAAACAGTGCGGGTAACGCGGATCACACAGTAACTCACCATTATAACTAAGCGAAGGAAACCATGCCTCTAAGCTCGACTCATCACCTTTAAACGGCCTAATTCCTTGCAAGGCAATATTGTGCACTGTATAAACAGTACGTAAAGAAGAAAAAGAGACAAAACGACGGTCAAACTTTAATAGCACAGCCACACATGCACTATGCCAATCATGTAAATGCAATACATCAGGGCGACCTATCACACCTTGTAACAACGCTTCACATACGCTTGCATTAAATAAGGCAAACTTAGTCGCATCGGTTGAAAATGGTTTATCTCCATTATCATTACAATATACAGCACCATTGTGTTGACTAAACAATGAATGGGATAACACAATTTGTCTAACTTGTTGCTGTCCTACATGTAATTGCCATACTTGGACAACATGAATACGCCCTGCAAAAGGGACTTCTACAGTACCCAATTGAGTCCGCTCTAACGTGCTAAAACCATAATCAGGAATTACTACATCTACAGTTAAACCTTGCTCTGCTAGTGCGTTTGGGCAATCCCTGAGGACATCGGCAACACCACCGACTTTGGCATTTGGTAAAGCGTCATTTTCGGCCGCAACCATTAATACATGCATCTTTTTCTTATTTCCTACTACTTGTATACCCAAACCAAGCCCTTGGGCATTTCACAGCGACTACTCTCATCATTGTTACTTCTTAAAAGGGGCAACTATTTATCCAAAGTAACGCCTTGATATTAAGCCCCCGTGAAACGCTGAATTCTGTATCGTGAGGTGGCTTGGGTATATGTCTTTTTAAGCTAATTGTTTACTCTCACGTTCAAGACGCTCAAGCTTTTTTGACAGTTCAGTAAGCATTTCACGCGTTACTAATACGATGCCTTTTTTAGAGACCCTAAAGCCATTTTCTTCATCGGCTTTACGATCAAAACCTATTTCAACCCCCGCTGGCACTTCACATCCGCGGTCAATAATAGCACGGCGAATACGACAATTTCGTTGGATGATCGCCCCTGGTAATATCACAGACTCTTCAATAACACAGTATGAGCGAATATGTACATTAGAAAACAGCAACGATTTTCGTACCACTGAGCCTGATATAATACAGCCACCCGAAACTGTTGAGTCAACAGCCATGCCACGTCTGTCGTCATTATCAAAAATAAATTTTGCAGGTGGTAGCTGTTCTTGATAAGTCCAAATTGGCCAGGTTGGATCGTATAAGTCTAACTGCGGCTCTGGCATTACCAGTTCCATATTTGCTTCCCAAAATGAATCAAGGGTGCCAACATCACGCCAATAAGGCTGGCCTTCGTGGCCTGGATCACGAAATGGGAAAGCAAATACATTATGTTCTTCGATTATAGCCGGAATGATATCGTGGCCAAAATCTCGCCCTGAACCTTCATTCTCAGCATCTTTTTTCAACTGCTCAAATAAAAATTCAGTATTAAACACATAATTACCCATAGAGGCTAAGCATGTACCAGGTTTACCTGGAATAGAACTAGGCATTTTCGGTTTTTCGTCAAAACGTTTTACACGCTTTTCTTCATCTACGGTCATTACACCAAAAGTATCTGCGGCCTCTTCACATGGAACTTCAATACAACATACCGTCATATCTGCTCCCGTTTCTACATGTTTTGCTAATAACGCACCGTAATCCATACGATAAACATGATCACCTGATAAAATCATCACATACTTTGGTAATTCATGACGGATAATATCCATGTTTTGAAAGACCGCATCGGCAGTTCCGCAATACCACTCATCGCCATAGCGTTGTGATGCAGGTAAAATTTCAACTGATTCACCCAGCTCTTTTTTAAAGTGGCCCCAAGCGCGATTAACGTGGCGAATTAACGAATGCGACTTATACTGAGTGGCGATCCCAACACGGCGAATACCTGAATTAATACAGTTTGATAGCGGAAAATCGATAATACGATGTTTACCACCAAAATAAACCGCAGGTTTTGCCCGCCAGTTGGTTAACTCATGTAACCGTGAACCACGGCCTCCCGCTAAGATCAATGCATAGGTTTCTCGTGTAAGACTACTTATGTAGCGATTTGCATAACTTGGCATAATTATCTCCGTATTAATCTGTGCTATTAGTGGCTGTGTCGGCCATTTTAGATGTTGTTAATGCTTGTAAATGCCAAATATCATCGCTGTATTGGCCAATCGTTCTGTCACTTGAAAAAACGCCACTGGCAGCAGTATTTAAAATACTCATTTGCGTCCAGTGTTGTTGATCTTGGTAGGCACGCTCAACATTTCGTTGGGCTTGCACAAAACTGTCAAAATCATGGGCAACTAACCAAGGATCGTGAGGACTTTTGATTGCACCAATAATGTCGTCAAATAAACCGGGTTCAAATAAGCTAAAGTGACCACTTTCAAGTAGTTGCATTACGTTAAGTAAATCAGGGCTATTATGAATAATATGCAGTGGGTTATAACTTTGCTTTATACCCTCAATCTGCTCTGCTTGTGCACCAAAAAGAAAGAAATTATCAGCACCTACGGCATCACGAATTTCTATATTCGCCCCATCTAGAGTGCCAATGGTCAGCGCACCATTCATCATAAATTTCATATTACCTGTGCCTGACGCTTCTTTACCAGCAGTCGAAATTTGTTCTGACAAGTCTGTTGCAGGGCAAATAGTTTCCATCGCTGTTACATTATAGTTTGGTAAAAACGCCACACGTAAATAAGGCTGCGCGAGAGGATCTTTATTAATCACATCAGCAACATTATTTATCAGTTTAATGATACGTTTTGCCATGTAATAACCTGGCGCTGCTTTACCGCCTAATAAAACACAGCGTGGCACTAAGTTTTCGGTGTCGCCGCGGCGAATACGATCATATAAATGAATGATATGCAGTACATTTAATAACTGGCGTTTGTATTCATGAATACGCTTTACTTGCACATCAAAGAGCATGCTAGTATCAAATTCAACCCCACACCTAGCTTTAACTAAATAAACTAGACGCTGTTTATTTTCAAGCTTAACTGCTTGCCATTGCTGATGAAAATTAACGTCATCGTAATAACGACGTAATTGGCTAATTTGGGCAAAATCGCCTACCCAATCTTGGCCTATTTTTTCACTAATCAGCTGAGTTAACTTTGGATTACAATGTGCAAGCCAACGGCGCGGCGTGACGCCATTGGTTTTATTGTTGAATTTTTCCGGCCACAACTCATAAAAGGTTTTAAATAGACCTTCTTTAAGTAATTCAGTGTGTAAAGCAGCAACACCATTAACTGAAAAACTGCCCACAATAGCTAAATATGCCATTCTAACTTGCGGGTCTGGGCCTTCTTCGATTAATGACAAGGCTCGTTGTTTTGCAACATCTCCAGGCCACGCCAAAGCAACGTGAGCCAGAAAACGGGCGTTTATCTCGTAGATTATTTCTAGAATACGCGGCAATAAGCGTGAAAATAATGACACTGACCATTTTTCTAGAGCTTCAGGAAGTAATGTGTGATTAGTGTACGCCATTGTACTTGTGGTGATCTGCCATGCGCTATCCCAATCAAGATCATAGTCATCAATCAATAAGCGCATTAACTCTGCAACCGCAATACTTGGGTGCGTGTCGTTCAGTTGAAAAACATGATGTTGCGCAAAATCAGTAAAATCTTCGCCGTGCTGTGATACCCACGCATCAACGATATCTTGTAGACTCGCCGACGATAAAAAATACTGCTGCCTAAGCCTTAGCTCTTTACCATTTTCACTGCTGTCATTAGGGTAAAGCACCATCGTAATTTGTTCAGCTAGGTTTTTATGGGCAACCGCATCAGAGTAACTTCCAGCATTAAACTGGCCTAAATCAAACTCATCAGTGGCTTCTGACTTCCAAAGTCTAAGAGTATTCACAATGTCATTTTTATAACCTGGGATCGGCACATCATAAGGGACAGCTAACACGTCTTCCGTATCTAACCATTGGCGATGAACTCGACCGTGTTTATCGGTATAACTTTCTACATGGCCGAAAAACTTAACACGCTTAGCTTGCTCTGGTGCGCTCAACTCCCAGGGATGTCCTTCACGTAACCAATTATCGGGCTGTTCAATTTGGTGACCATCTTCTATTGATTGGTTAAACATGCCATATTCATAACGAATACCGTATCCAGTTACGGGTAATGCCAAGCTTGCACAGCTATCTAAAAAACAAGCTGCCAATCGTCCTAAACCACCATTACCTAGACCAGCATCATGCTCAGCTTCAGCCACTCCTTCAATATGAGCACAATAGTTATTCAGTGCATGCTTGACCTGTGCATCTAAATCTAAATTTAAAATGGCATTACCCAGAGCCCGCCCCATTAAAAACTCCAGCGATATATATGCTGCTTTGCGGCGTTTCTCACTGTGTATTTGTTGCTTAGTGGCGCGACAACGAGCCACTAATCGATCACGGATAGTTAACGCGAGTGCGTTATATAGATATAGTTGAGACTTGCCGACTTTATCGCGGCCAAGGGTATAGTAAAAATGGCGAGATAAATCATCTTCAAGCGTACTTTCATCGATTAAAGGGGCATCTTGCCAGCTTTTTGCAATACATATTTGTTCACCGTTATTAGCCATTTCCTTGATCCTCTAAATTGCCTGTAAAAACCCAACTGCTTTGTGCAGCAACCTCAAACTCTTCGCTATCTTTAAGCTTTGCTTGATCAACACTACTGATCGCCAAGTGCCAACCAGCCGACCCTTCAAGCACTGGTAACTGACATTTAACCGCAACATTACTTGCATTTAAAATAATCAATAACGCAGTATTCAACTGAGTATCTTTTAAGCTATACATCAAAAATTGTTTCGAGCCATCATGCCAGTCACTTTCTTGCATTGCTTTACTTTGCTCGGTATACCAGTCAACAGCAAAGCGTTTATCAGTATCATGTAAAAATACACTGTGCTTAAAAACACAATGTTGCTTACGGATACTAAGCACATCATCAATAAACCGCGTCAAGCTATGGTTTCGCTGTGACTCTTTCCATGCCAGCCAACCAGTGCGATTATTTTGGCAATACGCATTATTATTACCGCCTTGTGAATGCCCCATTTCACTGCCAGATGAGAGCATAGGTACGCCTTTTGAAAGCAACAAAGTGAGTAAAAAGTTTTTTTGTTGTTGTAACCGTAACGCTGTTATTTTTACATCATCGGTAAAACCTTCTACACCGCAATTAAATGAATAATTCGCGCTGTGACCGTCGCGGTTTTGCTCACCATTGGCTTCATTATGCTTATGCTCATAGCTTACTAAATCGGTTAATGTGAACCCGTCATGACTGGTGATAAAGTTAATGCTATTGAGCGGTCCTCGATGATTATGACCAAACAAATCAAACGAGCCATGTAAACGTTTAGCAAGCTCAGCCAACATATTGTTTTGGCCTTGCCAAAAACGCCGTACAACATCGCGATATTTATCATTCCATTCACGCCATGGAGCAGGAAAAGCACCAAGCTGATAGCCACCTGGGCCGATATCCCAAGGCTCAGCAATAAGCTTAACTTGGCTTAAGATGGGATCTTGATTAATGGCTTGTAAAAAACTATGGCTTTGACTAAATCCCTGTGCAGTGCGGCCTAAAATGGTGGCTAAATCGAATCTGAACCCATCAACCCCCATTATTTCAACCCAATAACGTAGGCTATCAAGGACCATTTTCAGACTAAATGAGTCATCTATATTTAAAGTATTTCCACAACCTGTATCGTTTATATAAACTGCCGGATCATCGTGTAACGTACGATAGTAACCTGGGTTATTTAAGCCACGCCAAGATAAAATAGCGCCATCACTACCCGCTTCTGCAGTATGGTTGTAAACCACATCCAAAATGACTTCGATACCCGCTTCATGTAGCTTGGTAACCATTTGCTGAAATTCAGCAATTTCATCAGTCACTAAATAATCTTTATGTGGTGTAAAAAAGTTTAACGTATTATAGCCCCAATAATTTTGGAGGCCTTTTGCTGTTAAAAACTGTTCGCTAATAAAGCTGTGTACTGGTAACAACTCTAATGTTGTAATACCGAGTGAGCGTAAATGTTCAATAAAGCTTGGATGGCTCAAACCTAAGTAAGTGCCTTGTAAATGAGCCGGAATACTTGGATGG
Organism: Pseudoalteromonas sp. S1727; assembly: GCF_005886375.1. Classification (NCBI taxonomy): domain Bacteria; kingdom Pseudomonadati; phylum Pseudomonadota; class Gammaproteobacteria; order Alteromonadales; family Pseudoalteromonadaceae; genus Pseudoalteromonas; species Pseudoalteromonas sp. S1727. The sequence goes on along the minus strand of NZ_PNDT01000011.1, from coordinate 157,185 downwards.
CGTGCAGTTGCGCCTTTTACATGACATTCATAAATAACTGTTTTACCCCAGCTATGATTGGGCTTTTTACCTTGATAAGGCAATAACTGAACCACTTTAGACTTTGGAATATCAATCGCATTATTGACTGTACTTAAGGTGCCTATAGGCATTTGCCCATAATGGCGCTCACTCCATGTAAATTCACCAAACAAATCTTTTGCATAAGGGTCAATTAACAGTTTTTGACTATTAAAAAACAGTCCTTTTTTAGGTTGGTACTCACCATCAGCACGATAACCATATAAAGTACCGACGGCGAGCGGCGCTATATGTAAACTCCATATGCCACCTTCGTTATTATTCATTGCCAGCTTTAACACTTCGGTATGACCGCTGGCATCAAATAAGCACACATATAACTGTTTAGCCAAAGGTGCATACACAGCAAAATTAACGCCGTCAGCAAGTACACTTGCACCAAGTGGCGAGACATGTCCTTTATTTAGTTCAATTGATAGACTCATCAGGCACCTTTTTTAAGTAAACGGTCGCAAGCGCGGGTAATGAAATCTTGATGCTGTGTTGCTGGCCATGAGTTGCAATAGGTGAACTAGTAATTGTTTTATTGGTATGAGCAAATACACGCACGCTAGAGCCAAACAGTTGCTCATCATCGGTATTTAAAATCACTTCAAACTCACCAGCTGTTGGCACACCAATACAGTAGTCATGGTAAACTGCTGGCGTTAAATTACTGATCACAACCACATAATTACTGGCTTTTTTTGCAAAGCGAATAAAACTAAAAATACTCTGCTGGGCATTTTGGTTATCTATCCAGCAAAAGCCCGCAGGATCGGTGTCCAATTGATGCAGTGCTTCCTCACGACGGTAAACATGATTGAGCAATGTTATGGTTCGCTGCACGCCTTGGTGAGATAAATGCTCAAGCAAATGCCAATCAATAGATTGATCATGATTCCATTCATTTCGTTGCGCTATCTCACTGCCCATAAACAGTAACTTTTTACCTGGGTGTGCCCACATAAACGCGTAATACGCACGTAAATTTGCAAATTTTTGCCAATCATCACCTGGCATTTTTTCAATTAATGAACCTTTACCATGCACCACTTCATCATGGCTTAACGGCAGAATGTAGTTTTCACTGTAGGCATATACCATGGAAAACGTTAATTCATGGTGATGATGCTGGCGGTATAGTGGATCCCGTTGCATATAATGCAAACTATCGTTCATCCAGCCCATGTTCCATTTGTAGCCAAACCCTAAGCCATCATGATCGACCTGACGCGTAACTCCAGGCCAAGCCGTGGACTCTTCAGCAACCATCATGATCCCAGGATTGTTACCATAGCAACGTAAGTTAACTTGCTTTAAACATTCAATCGCCCCCAAGTTCTCACGGCCACCATACTTATTCGGGATCCATTGTCCCTCTTTACGACTGTAATCTAAATAAAGCATGGACGCCACAGCATCAACACGCAGGCCATCAATGGCAAACTCTGCCAACCAGTACATCGCATTTGCAACCAGAAAACTACGAACTTCTGGGCGGTCGTAATTGTAAATGTAAGTGTTCCAATCTGGGTGAAAACCTTGCCGCGCATCTGCATGTTCAAATAAATGCGTGCCATCAAAACAATGTAGGCCATGGGGATCACTTGGAAAATGCCCTGGCACCCAATCAATCAGTAAACCAATATTTGCTAGGTGGCATTGTTCAACAAAATAGCGAAAATCATCCAAACCACCAAAACGACTGGTTGGTGCAAATAAACCAACCGGCTGATATCCCCAAGAGCCATCAAATGGATACTCGCTGATCGGCATAAGTTGAATATGTGTAAAGCCATGCTCTGTTACATAGCTAATGAGCCTCTGTGCTAATTCTTGATACGTTAAATAACGGCCCTCTGCACCACGTTGCCAAGAGCCTAAATGCACTTCATAAATACTGATAGGCGCATCTACTGCATTACGCTTGCTCCGTTGTGCGCGCATTGTGTCGGTCAATTCAATCGCAGCAGGACGAGCTTGTAATACGGAGGCAGTACCCGGAGCTTGTTGCATTTTAAATGCAAATGGATCTGCTTTTTCAAGCACTTCGCCACTGAGCGTAGTGATCGAAAACTTATAACACTGCCCTTGTGTCAGCCCGGGTATAAAGAGGTCCCATACGCCTGACGCAGGATGAAAACGCATAAAATGCTGACTACGTTGCCAATGATTAAATTCACCGATCACTGAGACACTGCTGGCATTGGGTGCCCAAACACTAAAACGCACCCCTTCCGCAGCAGAAAATTCGATAAAATGAGCACCAAGATGACGATAAGCATGCTCCAACGTACCTTCGTTGAATAAGTACATTGCATTGTCATCCAAACTGCTTTCAAATCGATAAACATCTTCACAAACAACCTGACAATCGCTGTAATCAACCACGAGTTGATAAGCCGAGATATCTTTATTATTCAGTTGTAAAATAAATAAATCAGAATCAGGGTAACGTGTGCAAGAAAGTGTTTGCTTCGCCAGTTTAATACTTAAGTTTGTTGCTCCTGGCATATAACAGCGGATTTCACTGTGCGTATCAGAAATAGCATGTAACCCTAAAAAGCTAAATGGGTCTTTAAAGCAGCCACGCTTTAAGGCATCAACTTGTTGTTCATAGTGCTGTAATTTTGCAGATTTACGAACAAGAATGTTCATTTAATTTGTCCTTATGGAATGTATAGCATTGAGCAGTGCACTATGGCGGGTCAAAATATGCTCACTTGAATGCGTTAATACCCGACGCCAATTAGGGTACTCTTGATCTGTTCCCGGAATGTTAACTGGTAAGGTTTGCTCATCTAGGTCATCGAGCTGGATCGTAAATAACTTTGCGGGTGCATGTGCTAAGCCTAAAGTCACGGCATGATAAACATCGCTTGCGTCGCTTTGCTGCGTGAGTGAGTGTGCTTCACAGCTCGATAGAAAACGCAGTAAGCGTTGTTTTTCAATATCGCGCTCTGTTTGAAGTTGAGCTAATTGCTGTTCATCAATTAATTGATATTTCAATCTTAAAGTAAGATCAAGCCCTTGCCACCAACCAAAAAAAGGTGGCACATCATGATTTGCAATCATTAATAATGATTGCGAAGGAAATGACTGCGCAGTTAAAAACTCACCTTGATTATCTTTTTCAAAGTAAAATAAACCATTTGAAAAAATAGCTTTATCTGCAAGGGCGGTTTTCACTTCTGGAGGAACCACACCGAGATCTTCGCCAATCACAATGCATTCGTTTAAATGTGATTCAATTGCCAATACAGCCAGTAAATGTTCAAAAGGATAATAAACATAGCATCCATCTTGTTGCTGCTGATTTTCAAAACACCACCATAGACGACGAATTGCCATTACGTGATCAATGCGCAGGCCACCCACATTTTCCATATTGGCGCGAATTAACGCTTTATAGTAACTAAAATTGTTATCACTGAGCTTAATTGGATTAAGTGCGGGTAATCCCCAGTTTTGCCCTTGCTCAGCCCAAGGATCAGGTGGTGCCCCAACATAGGCCGAATCTGTAAATAGTGACTGTTGATTCAAAAATTCACTGCCATCACCTGCACACCCTACCGCTAGATCATTGATCAAACCGATACTCATACCGTGTTCTCGAGCACTGATTTGACACTGTTTTAATTGCACATGCGCTTGCCATTGTAAGTAGTTGGCAAATTCGGTATCTGTAACCTTCAATGTAGACAGCGTGGCTTCATGCAGCTTACAAAAATCAGCAAAGTGTTGTTTACGTTGTTCACTGCCATAAGTTTGAAAGTGCTGATACAATAATTTAAATGCAGCATACTTAAACTGATTTACTGCACTGTAGTCAATATAACGTAAGTCTTGTATACGCTGTTTAAACTCTTTAGCGGCATGGCTGTGCAAATAGCGTTCAAGTGCAGGATTATTACTGCTATCTACACACAAATCGATGGCTATATAAAGTGGATTTAACAATGCACGGCTATTTGGACTGTAAGGACTTGCTCGCTCTGGTTGCTCACAAAAAAGTAAATGCAGTGGGTTTAGTAAAATATAGTCCAACTGCTGCTGCGCAGATTGCTGCACTAGCGCCAGTAAATCAGCAAAGTCCCCTACACCAAGATCAGCTTTATTTTTTAAACTATAAAGTTGAATAGATAACCCGCTTTGCTTTTTATCACTTACTTGATAGCAATGTCGAGGTGTTACCCATAGCTGGGTGTGCTGTATGATATCGGCCACTTGCACATGTGCATCAACATAGCCAATTGGCAAACTGGGTAAAGGAAAAACGAGCTCTAAATACGTGATCCCGTTAAATACATAATCACCGCTACAATCAAGCGCAGCTAATGAATGTGTAACAGTCGGCAAATTAACACTGGAAAAAGAGACCGTACAGTCTTGAGCTAGCATACGGCTATCAACTCGCACTTTAACAGCAGGTTGCTCAGCATTGACTAAACTACAACTTGGCACCAGTTGTAGCCATTTATTTGCATCTAAAAGAACATTAAGATGATCAACCTGTGCCTGATCAGTGACATCAACACCACAGCATTGCAAAGCCTTACTGCGGGTTGCATTACTAAACACAACATGTTCGCCGTTATACTTAGTGTACTCATAGCCAATACCATGTAGATAAAATAGCTGTGAAAGTGACTCCATTAACCGCGCCTTAAATACGTTGTGTATTAACGATACTATTCTCTGTACCAAAGCTGTTCGCAATATATCCATCAGCGTGATGATCATTGTCCCAAATAGTTCCATTAACTAAATAGCGAAAATGAAACTGTTGGTCGCTGGGTAAACGTTGCTTAAGCTTAAAACACTGCTCTTTTTTATTAAACTTCATAGCCACAGGCTGCCAATCAGTAAATTCAGCAACTAGTTGAACTTGATCTGCCTGAGGATGCTGAAATTCAAAGGTAACTTCAGCTTCATTTTTAGTTTTAAAAAATCGTTTACTTAACATAGCGGGCTCCAACTAAACCTTATGGTTAATTAATCCTTGCCACCGTGCCGTGCTCAACTACTCAACATATGCAGGGGGTTGTATTGTGTTTTATAACTTTGTTCAGTTAAACAAAGTTATATTGATGCTTTATGACAGTGCAATTAAATTAATGCTGCACCTAAAAAGTGCAATAAAATTGCAAAATGTTCACCTACTTATAAGCAATTAAAACAGGAGCAAGAACTAAACCAAGTTTTAATTACTGTCCAAATAGTGAACTATAAAGTAGTTAACAAATAGCATCTGGTAAAGTGAATTAATTTAATAGTTAAGTTGAGTAAACACTCGATAATCCGCGACACAACAGCGTTTAATGAAATTGCGCTTTCTTTACAAACCTATTGTAAAGAAATGTTTTGTTAGTTAGTCTGACAAACTATATACTGGCAAAAATGCACAGTACCTAATAATAAACTCATACAATTGGGATCAAATGGTTTAATGGAATGACTAAACTTTTTCGCTTACTCAGTATTACCTTCATTGCTATCATTATTTTTTGTTATGGCATGAATATATTATTAACCAAGCAAGTCAATACTATTAATCCGCAGCAATCGAGCATTGCAATCAAAGCATTCGATACCGCCACCACAGAGCTCACCATGCCCGCTTGGTATAACCCGATTCTAAGTGGTCATCATATCATCAGCAAAGATGGCATCGATTACTTACTCATTAAAGTCACCGATACACAGTTTATTACCGCACAATCATCATCGATGATCAAAGCAACCATTTTGTCACCCGTTAATTTAATTTTATTGATTTTAGTTGGTTTATTTTTTACCTGGTATTTAGGCAAACAGCTCAATAGCAGACGCGAAAAACAACTCATTTCCCAACTTAACTCACAAACTCAAAAAATAATCGACTCCTTTAATATACAACTTCCTAGCCTAGAACATCCGACAGAAATCACTCGTCTGAGCCAAGCAATTAATGCTTTAACCACGCATGTTGCTAATTACGCTCGCGAAACCCAAACAAGTATCTGCCAAGACAAACTCACATTATTAATTGACCGTCATGCATACATAGAACATCTTGATCGGCAACTCAATGGCGCAGAATTCAAAAATATTCACTGTGCATTACTTTTTATCGATTTAGACGGTTTCAAACAAGTTAATGATTCCTTTGGCCACAGTTTTGGTGATGAAGTACTCATACAAGTTGCCGAACGCCTTGCCAGCGTATTGCGTCACCATAAGCTTAATGATGTCAACCCAACAAGCTTGTTAGAGCAAAACTTAGCACGTTTAGGTGGTGATGAGTTTTCTATATTTATTAATAATATAGATGTTGACTCAAAAGCGCTCGATGTGGCGCAACATGTGCTAAACGAAATAGAACGTGACTTTGTTCTCGGTAATAAGCTTATAAAAATTAGCGCCAGTGTTGGCATCGCGGTTTATCCCGACAGCGCCTCCACACCACATGCTTTATTGCAAATGGCTGATGTTGCAATGTATCGCGCTAAAACCGACGGGCGTGGAATTTTTAAAGTCTATTCACCAGAAATGGGGAATAAGATGCGCCGTTACCACTACCTGCTAGAAGAACTAAGGTTAGCGATTGCGTGTCAGAATTTTCATTTATCATTTCAACCTATCGTACATGTGGAAGATTGTGCGATAGACTACTTTGAAGCCTTAGTTCGTTGGGATCACCCTGTTGAGGGAGCCATTTCTCCTGTTGAGTTTATTCCTATCGCTGAAGAGTCAAACCTTATTTTAGAGCTTGGTGACTGGATCATGTTGGAATCATGCCGACAAATGTCGGCGTGGCACAACGCGGGAATGCGCAAAGTAAAAATTTCTGTAAATGTCTCAGGTATCCAATTAAAACACCGCCCTGTGCATGAGTGGGTAATGCAAAAGCTCGCTAAAACCGGCCTACCACCCAGTTCTTTGATGTTAGAAATTACCGAGTCAACCTTGATCACGGCAAGTGATACCATTATTAATGAACTTGAAAAGTTGCGTAAAGAGGGAGTCACCATCGCGATTGATGATTTTGGAACCGGGTTTAGCTCTTTAAGTACCTTAGCCGACTTACCTATTGATGTTATTAAGATTGACCGACTGTTTATTGCACAGGCCAATGAAAACCCAAAATACAACGAAATTTTAAACTCAATCAGTGAGTTAGGAGCAAAGTTAGGCCTTAAAATCGTTGCTGAAGGGGTTGAAGAAATTGCCCAATTTGAATTAGTAAAACGTATGGGGATCAGCTGCGTACAAGGCTACTTAGTTAGCCATCCCCAATCATCAGTCAATGTTGGCAGTAAAGTATTACAAGGTAATGTTAATCATATTGCCGCCACTGGAACTGGCGTGTGGAACCTCGAAGTATAATAAGGACTCATTATCATCCTCTTGCCATAGAAATTATATTAAAAATAGATAATAATACTCAGTAACTTAGTATCAATCCTAGCTTTCCATGCTCAAAAAAAGCCTTTATTCTCTAATCACCGTGGCCATTTTAGTTGCCGCTATCATTGTCAGTATGTCTATTTATACCCTATACAGTAAAAAAAAAATTAGTGTAGATCCTAAGTTAAAAGAAATATCGGGGATTGAATTTGATAAATTTAATCGACTGTGGGCTATAAATGATGGCGGTGATGATCCAAAACTCTATCGTCTTAACGAAGATGGTTCAATTGCTAAAGAAGTGCTGGTAACAAATGCTAAAAATATCGACTGGGAGGATATGACTCAAAACGACTTTGGTCATTTCTTTTTGGGAGATTTTGGTAATAATAAGCAAGAACGCAAATGGCTAACGATCTATAAAATCGAAAACCCTATTGATATTAAAGGCGATACTACCGAAGCCGAGATCATTAAATTCACCTACCCAGAACTTGATGGTAATCCTGTAGCGCCAGATAAGCGTAATTTTGATCTTGAAGCATTTGTTGCATTTGGCCGCCACTTATATCTTTTTACAAAGAATCGTACCGAACCATTTGATGGTATAACCAATGTATATAAAGTTGGCGATCACGCCGCTAACTTCGATGCTGAGTTAATTGATTCATTTAAAACCTGTACCACTATGGAGAAGCTATGTTGGATCACCTCAGCCGCGTTAAGTCCAAATCGTACTAAATTAGTCCTGCTTGATTCCACAAGTATCTGGCTTTTTGAAAACTTCAGCGGGGATAAGTTTTTCTCAGGCGATGTCTCTAGAATAGACTTAGGGATTGTCACACAAAAAGAAGCGATCACTTTTTACGATGAAAATACCTTGATCTTTACCGATGAGGAATTTAAAGGCATTGGCGGCAATGCTTATGTTATTAAATTAGATGAAGTAACAAAAAAGATTATTCGTAAATTGCCTGAGCACCCCTAATATAGTGTGAGCTTTTACAGTGACACTTAGTTTAATCACCGCGAAAGACGTTCACTGTCTTCCTCTAAGCACAGCTTTACTATCGAAAAACAACGTTTTATTCGAGTATTTAACGGCTAAACTTAGTCTCAAGAATAACCGAAGACGTGGTTCGCTCTACACCATCAAGGTTGCCTATATCATCAAGCAAGTGACTGAGCTTTTCTAAATTCTGCGCTTGGACGACAGCAATAAGATCAAATTCTCCGCTGATAGCATACAGTTGTGAAATAGCATCTATTTGCTTAAGTTCTAAATTAGTTTTAGTGGTTAGTTTTTGTTTTACCTTTATGGATACGTGTGCAGACACCATGGCATTTAAATAGGCTTCACCGTAATCAACACTGTATCCTTTGATAACGCCTGACTCTTCAAGTTTTAACATGCGACTTTGCACTGTAGAGCGCGACAAGTTAAGTAGCCGCGCAAGGTCAGAAATACTCGCCCTAGCGTTTGTACGTAGTATAGAAAGTAGCTTTTCATCTTGTGGAGTTATCATATTGGTTATTCTCTTCACTATTTTGCATTTTATTTTAATCATTTTTCACAAAATAGCACTGCAAATTTAAACTTCGAACCAAGATAATAACCGTTGTAGATAATAAAAATTATTAAATCAATCTATTGCGAGTTAATAACGGCTTAATTAACTCCTTTTATGCAATATCACTTTTTTCACTTTAAGCCAGATTTAGGTGTAACAGATGCAAGTAACAAGAGAATTATTCAACGATGTCATGGTGCCAAACTATAATCCATCAGAGGTGATCCCTGTTCGTGGACAAGGTTCTCGAGTGTGGGATCAAAACGACAAAGAGTACATTGACTTCGCCGGTGGTATTGCAGTTAACTGTTTAGGTCATTGTCATCCAGCGCTTGTGAGCGCACTTAAAGAGCAAGGCGAAAAAATTTGGCATCTTTCAAATGTAATGACTAATGAGCCCGCGCTACGCTTAGCAAAAAAAATGACCGATGCGACTTTCGCCGATAAAGTCTACTTTGCCAACTCTGGTGCAGAAGCAAACGAAGCGGCACTGAAACTAGCGCGTCGTTTTGCGCTAGATGTTTACGGTGACGATAAAACACAGATCATCGCCTTCAATAAAGGTTTTCATGGTCGTACATTCTTTACAGTAACAGTAGGCGGACAAGCCGCTTATTCAGACGGCTTTGGCCCTAAACCTGCTGCGATTGATCACTGTGACTACAATGACTTAGCTGCATTTGAAAAACTAATTAGTGATAAAACCTGTGCGGTTATGATGGAGCCACTGCAAGGTGAAGGCGGTATCATTTCGCCAAATAATGAATTTATGCAAGGTGTGCGCGCGCTGTGCGACAAGCACAACGCATTATTAATTTTTGATGAAGTACAAACAGGTGTTGGTCGTACTGGCGCTTTATACGCATACCAAGACTTAGACGTAACACCGGATATTCTAACCACGGCCAAAGCGCTCGGAGGTGGTTTTCCAATTGGTGCAATGATCACCACAACGGCAATCGCCCAGCATCTTAAAGTTGGCACCCACGGTTCAACCTACGGCGGTAACCCACTTGCTTGTGCCGTCGCAGAAGCGGCTTTTGATACTGTAAATACCGCTGATGTACTCGCCGGTGTTAAACAACGTGAGCAACTGTTCCGTGATGGTTTAAATGCAATTAATGCCAAATTCGATGTGTTTAGCGAAGTACGTGGCAAAGGTCTATTATTAGGTGCAGTACTGAACCACAAATTTGAAGGATGCGCGCGGGATTTTTTAGTTGCCAGTACCAAACATGGCTTAATGAACTTAGTTGCAGGAACTAATGTAGTTCGTTTTACACCTTCGTTAGTGATCCCAATTGAAGACATTAATGAAGGCTTAGCACGCTTTGAACAAGCGGTTGCGGATGTTGTAAACGGTTAACCTAATTTAGCGCCCGCATTGGGCGCTAATGGAGCACTTTTAAATGCACGTATTACGTCCTATTACTGCCAGCGACTTTGATGCACTCAAGCAAATCGCCGTTGAATCGGGTCATGGTTTTACCTCATTACCCGTTAATGATGCTTTATTACTTGAAAAAATTGAGCGCGCTGAACGCAGCTTTGCTAAAAATATTAATCAACCTAAAGACGAAAGCTACTTATTTGTTCTCGAAGATAGCCAAACCGGCGACGTCGTTGGTACGACGGCTATTGAAGCCGCTGTAGGCCTTAATGTACCTTTGTATCATTATCATCTTGGTAAGACAGTTCATCATTCACGTACTCTAAACGTATACAACACCGTTGATATTTTAAGTATGTGTAATGATTACACTGGCTGCTCCGAAATATGCACCTTGTTTTTACGCGAAGATAGCCGCAAAGGGCTGGCTGGACGTTTTTTATCACGCTCACGGTTTTTATTTATGGCTCAGCACAGCGAACGCTTTGCCGATACTATTATTGCAGAAATGCGCGGTGTAAGTGACGAACAGGGACACTCCCCTTTTTGGCAATGGTTAGAAGAACACTTTTTTAGTATCGAATTTCCACAAGCTGATCACCTTGTTGGCTTAGGCGATAAAGTGTTTATTAGTGAACTGATGCCTAAATACCCAATATACGCCAACTTACTGAGTAAAAAAGCGCAAGCCGTGATTGGTAAAGTTCATGAAAAAACCAAACCAGCACTCAAGCTACTTGAAAAAGAAGGCTTTGAGCATCGTGGCTACGTTGATTTATTTGATGCAGGACCAACTGTTGAAGCCAAGCTTGGCAATATACGCAGCGTGCGTGAATCACTAGTATGCCCGATCTCAATTGGTGAACTCGATTATGTTGATGAACAAAGCTCAGACACCTTAGCGATTTGTAATCAAGGCGTCAGTGATTTTAGAGCCACGTTCACAAAACACGCTCATTATAATCACGCCAAGCACACCTTAATCATTAGTAACGACGTTGCCCACGCACTTAAATTAAAACAAGGGGATGCAGCACGATTCTTTCGTCTGTGATCTGCTTAAGGAAAGACTTATGAGTACCATAACTCAACTTATAAATAATCAATGGCAAAGCGGCCTTGGCCACGACTTTGTTTCTGTTAACCCAAGTAATGGTGAAACAATTTGGCAAGGTAAAACAGCCACTAAAGAACAAGTAAATGAAGCGATTACAGCAGCACGCAAAGCGCAATTCACGTGGGCACACACTCCTATTAGCGATAGAATTACAGTGCTGGAAAACTTTGTTGCTCAACTAAAAGAGCACAGCGAAGAGTTTGCGAACATCATAGCCTGTGAAACGGGCAAACCACTGTGGGAAACACGCACTGAAGTTGGCGCAATGGCCGGTAAAGTCGCTATTTCAATCAAAGCTCATAATGAACGCACAGGTACCACGGAAAATCCAATGCCAGGGGCCAAAGCGTTTATTCGTCACAAGCCTCATGGCGTTGTGGCCATATTTGGTCCTTATAACTTCCCAGGCCATCTACCAAACGGTCATATCGTACCGGCAATTTTAGCGGGCAATACAGTGGTTTTTAAACCCTCTGAACTAACACCAAAAGTGGCGCAATACACCCTTGAGTTGTGGCTAAAAGCAGGTTTACCTGCAGGTGTTATTAACCTTATTCAAGGTGAAGTAGAAACGGGTATCGCGCTTGCGAGCCACCAAGATATTGACGGCTTATTTTTTACTGGCAGTTCAAATACCGGTCACTTGTTACATAAACAATTTGCTGGCCATCCTGGGAAAATTCTTGCACTTGAAATGGGTGGCAATAATCCACTGATAATCAAAAATGTCGCTGATGTAAACGCAGCAGTACACGATATTATTCAATCAGGCTTTATTACCTCTGGACAACGTTGCACCTGTGCCCGACGTGTATTTATCGAAAACACAGCCAATGGTGATGCCATTTTAGAAAAACTTATCAGCGCCACTAAAAATATTATCGTTGATGACAGCTTTGCTCAAGAGCAACCGTTTATGGGCTCAATGATCAGTGAAAAAGCCGCTTTGGGTATGGTTAGCGCACAACAACAGCTACTCGATATGGGGGCTACATCGCTGGTTGAACTTAAACACTTAAAACCAGGCACAGGCTTTGTAAGCCCAGGTATCATTGATGTCACTAACGTAACTGATATCCCAGATGAAGAACACTTTGGGCCATTAATTAAAGTGTACCGTTTCACTGAATTTGACAGTGCCATTGATGAAGCAAACAACACTTCGTTTGGTTTATCAGCAGGTTTGTTAAGCGATTCGAGCGATGATTACCAGCACTTTTTAAAACGTATTCGTGCTGGCATTGTTAATTGGAACCGCCCTATCACAGGTGCATCGAGCGCAGCGCCATTTGGCGGCATTGGTGCCAGTGGTAATCACAGAGCAAGCGCCTACTATGCCGCAGATTACTGCTCATACCCAGTCGCTTCGGTTGAAGCAGACACAGTAAATTTACCAGATACCCTAGCGCCGGGCTTAATCATTAAATAATGACTAAATGGCTATACGTCATTTTAACCACATTAAGGAATTAAAAATGCACACAGATGTAAATGCCCTATTTGACAACCTATGGCAAAATTACTTGTCCGTTACACCTTCGGCCGTTAAAGTTCATGAATTACTTGGTTCGACACAAAAAAATGATGTGATTAATGATCACATTGCATTAAGAACATTTAACCATGAAAAAATTGGCCTTGAAAAACTTGCTGCTCACTTTTTAGCTGTTGGCTATAAAGAATGCGGCGAATATCACTTTGAAGCTAAAAAGTTATACGCTAAACATTATGAGCATACAGATCCAACACAGCCAAAAGTGTTTATTTCAGAGCTGTTAGTTGAACAATGTTCACCACAGCTACAAGCTATCGTTAATGATATGGTAGCCAATATCGATGCAACAGCCGTGACGGCTGATAACTTTTTATATTCAGGTACTCACTGGCAAGTTAGCACAGACACCTATAAAAAGCTGTTAGCAGAAAGTGAATATGCAGCATGGATGTCGGCATGGGGTTACCGTGCAAATCATTTCACCGTCAGTATTAATGAACTTGCAAAATTTGATAATATTGAAGCAGTAAACCAAGCATTAAAAGATGCCGGTTTTGCGCTTAATACCTCAGGTGGCGAAGTAAAAGGGTCGCCAGAGGTCCTACTAGAACAGTCATCAACGCTTGCTGATGATTTCGCTGTAGAATTCAGTGATGCAAAAATGACAGTCCCGAGCTGTTTTTATGAATTTGCATTGCGTTATGAAAAAGCAGATGGTGAACTTTACACTGGTTTTGTTGCCGCTTCGGCCGACAAAATTTTCGAAAGTACCAATGCCCGTTAACACGTTTTAATACACCACTTAGCACTGAAATTTACAGGGCTAAGTGGATGTATAAAAATATATAGCAAGTACTTACAAAGTATTTATTCCCTTTACTATAAATATGATGGCTTGCCTGTAGACGAAAAAAAACGCAGTTGCTTTTTCCAACTGCGTTTTTTATTACTTTACGAAAAGAAATAACCGCTATAAAAATAGCGGTTTATAATCGTTTTCTAACTGCTCAAAAGAGAGATTACCAATAAAGCGACCAAAACTCAGCCAAGTTGCTAAGCCTCGAAGATCTTTAAAGTGTGGTGGAACAAACTTAGGGTCTTCAATCACCCCTAGATCATGTAACTGAGATATTAGTCTAAAGTCATCAATTGAAATCTTACCTACTAACAGTAATGGTAATTGATCAATACGGCCTAGCTGGATAGCAACGCGTATTAAGTTATAAACCAACACAAAGCCTTTAATGTAAGCTATATCCTTTGTAAACGGCAAGCCCGTTGCCGTACTGCCACGAAAAACCCGCTGGGCAAGCGTATAACTTTCATCTTTACTTAATCCTTGCGCCACATAGTCTCGGTAAATATCAACAAACTCAGCACCGTCTATCACTTTCGTAACCGCTTGAATTCGATTAACAAGTTTTGCTAAACGACGTGGTGTAGATTTAAGCGTGATGATCTCAGTCAATACAGCCAGACCTTCTTGTGTCACTGTTGAGCTTGGGGTACCTTTACTCAAACAGGTTAAATAAGGCTGCGCTAAACCATTTTGCGTAGTGCCAACATGGATCCAACCTTCATGGACTTCTAGAATATCAAGCTCACGCTGCGAAAACTTAACATCTTGATTCAGTTTAATATTATTAGCACCAGCTGCGGCATCACTAACTATACCATCACTGATGATCACTTCAACATCAATACCTGGCATGCTAGTAGCCACTTGCTCAGCCAGAATTTTTACCGCAGCATCGGCGTCAATGTTTTTTGGATCATCCGGTAGAATATCTGCTGCTAGCAAGTTTTTAAGTGGCATCTCAAGCATATTAGCGAGTTCTGACAATGACGGCTCACCAGCATGAAAAAGGTCTTTAGGATGACCAAACAATTCCACCGATAAATCATGAAACTCTGGCGTACCTCGATACTCAAGCATATTGAGGACCGTTTTATATTCAGCACACATTTTACTCATATATTGTGTGATTGGATTAAGCTGCCCCAATTGGCTGATTATATTTCGATTAAGATCGGAAAACGCTTGACGTAATTCACTAGGTACAAACCCTAAGTCACGCTGCTGATAATAAGCTTTATCGACCAAAGGGTTTTTTTGGCATTTTTGCCTAAAAAACTCTTCTTTTATGCTTTTATCCCAATTAATCGCATCTAAAATGCGGATCGGTGTTTGCAGGGCGATTAATCTATCTGATAATTCGCGAGTTTTAAGTAATAACGCCTTATCTATCATGCTCTAAGCTCACTAATGAATGAGCCTAGAGCATAGGCTAGATCTGCGCGTTTTCAAAGCAAATTATCGTGTATTTTGTAGATTTACTGGGCTTGAAAAATCAGTAATACGATTTATGATTTTTCCGTCTTTGTAAACCAATAATGTCGGTACTTTATTAATTTTATTATTAATAAATAACCCATTACCATAATCTATGGTTAAAGGGTGAGTAACAGTAAATTTCGATTGGTATTCAGTAACAGCAGCTTGATCCGTCCATAATTGGCTAATTCTTGCTTCTACATCCAGCCCTTGTTTAGTAAGTGTATTCATTTGCTCTTGAGCTGCGACACAATTTTTTGCCATGTCTGGGCGTGTATCTGCTAAATACCAATCGCACCAAGTGGCAGTAAACAGCACCGCTTTTACCCCTTGCGTAGGAATATCTAACGCAACCGCTCTTTGCTGATGAGTTTCATCTAGCAAGTGCGTTTTTTCCACCACACCATCATGGGACAATAATCGTAATGTATTATCAAGTGCTTTATCTGCTTCATGTCCTTGAAATATCACCTTGCCGGTTTTATCTAGTAGTACATGAAATGGTGTCCCAATAAACTGATAATGTTGAGCAACCTTCCCGGTATCATCCGTCATAATTGGCATAGTTAAATTAAACCGTTTTTTAACTGCTGCTACTGCATCAGGGTCATCGTTAAGATCAATATTGATTGCGATCGTCTCTATCGTATCGCCATATTGTTCATAAGCATGTTGAAAATGTGGCATTTGCTCCATACAAGGCTTGCACCACGTTGCCCAAAATTTCAGATAAACGGGCTTTTTCCCCACTATTTTACTCAGCTCAAATGACTCACTTTGCTGATTTTTTAAAACTAAGTTATGGTCACTTGCAAACACATTTTGATAGCTCATAAAACAGCAAATGAATAATGCTAGCGTAATACATTTAAACTTCATCATTATTATCCTTAAAATAAATAAACCTTAGCATGGTAACCAAATAGGCGATTGTAAATTTGCGACAACTGTAACTTTTCGGCCAATTAAGCACACTTGGTATAAACTAAATAGCGTTGACTTACGTATTAACCACTGAGCAATGGTGTAAAGGAGCAACTATGAAAAATGATATCGAAACAAAACAAATATTAGCTGTGTATGAACAAATTATCCAACAAGGTGATGTCAATGACGATGGTAAACATTATAAAGGTTTAACCGCGTTTTCAGATATTGATGGCTACACCATTTACCTAAAAGGCAGCGGCGTGCTGCTTAGATTTGGTTTTCACAATACTTACCATCTTGACTATGAACATGAAAAACAAAAAGATGACTTTCTTAAAAAACTCGAAAATATAATCAATGAGATATAAGTGTGAACAATCGCAAGAAACGCCCTCAAGGAGCAGATAATCAACATAGCCTATTTATCGCACACGTTGTCCAGCAGTTACGTGCCCAGCCTAGTAAAGTGAACATTATTAAGCGAAACCTTGAAGAATATCGCCAACAACGTTTTCTTAAGCGTGGTTTCTTGACGGCTATTGAAAGATTCGATTGGGTATTCGAAGCCTCCGACAATATAGAGGATATTTGTCAACAAATTCTCGCAGATGACTACATTGGCAAGCGACTGCGCCGTTATCCTCTTTTATTCAAAGGGATCGTTAAATCAGATTAGCTATTTATCGTACCTAAACAGTAAACCACCGTTTATAGGTGATACCAACGCCCAAAAATGATAGATTGCGGCAATTTATTATTTTGAGAGTCTTGTCATGTCAAAAGCCGTCGACAACGCCAACTCAACTAACGAAGCGAAACCATCGGGATTATTTAACCGATTTTTAGCATCCGTTGAGTTTTTGGGGAACATGTTGCCCCACCCTATTACGTTATTTGCCATTTTTTGTGTGGCTATTATTATCTTCAGTGGTATTGCTGATTGGTTTGGCTTAAGTGCCATCGATCCTCGTCCAATTGGCTCCGCGGGTCGAGAACCTGATGGTGTAATTGAAGTTGTCAGCCTACTGAGCGCTGAAGGATTACAACGAATCGTAACAGGCCTTGTTACTAATTTTACAAATTTTGCCCCCTTAGGTACTGTACTCGTCGCTTTATTAGGTGTGAGTGTCGCTGAACATTCAGGATTACTCTCTGCTGCAATGCGTGGCATGGTGATGGGAGCCTCAAAACGTTTAGTCACCTTTATGGTGGTATTTGCAGCAATTTTATCTAATACGGCTTCTGAGCTTGGTTATGTAGTACTCATTCCATTAGCTGCTATGATCTTTCATAGTTTAGGACGTCACCCACTCGCTGGTTTAGCCGCCGCTTTCGCTGGTGTGTCCGGTGGTTATAGTGCCAACTTATTACTTGGCACTATCGACCCTCTACTTGCAGGTATCACCACACCGGCTGCACAAATGATTGATCCTACTTATCAAGTTGGCGCTGAAGCAAACTGGTATTTTATGATGATATCAGTGCTATTAATTGCTGTGTTAGGTACTTGGGTCACTGAAAAAATTGTTGAGCCACGATTAGGCAAATATAATCCAGATGAAGCCAGTGCCGATTTAGCACAAAATAATATTGAAGGGTTAACCGCCAAAGAGAAGTCAGGTCTAAAATGGGCGGGGGTATCCTTATTATTAGTATCGCTCCTACTGGCGTGGACCATAGTGCCAGCCGATGGCATTCTACGTCACCCTGAGACCGGCTTATTCGCCCATTCACCGTTTTCTAAAGGGATCGTAGTGTTTATTTTCATTACCTTTGGTATCCCTGGCTTTGTCTATGGTCGTGTAGTAGGTACTATGAAAAACGACAAAGACGTGATCAATGCAATGAGCAAGAGTATGAGCTCAATGGGCATGTACATTGTATTAGTATTTTTTGCCGCCCAGTTTGTGGCGTTTTTTAAATGGACCAACCTTGGCACTATTTTAGCGATTAATGGCGCAGCCATGCTGCAAGCGCTGAGCCTAACTGGCCCTGAAGTGTTTGTATTGTTTATATTAATGTGCGCAGTCGTTAACCTAAGTTTAGGATCATCGTCAGCACAATGGGCGATAACTGCGCCTATTTTTGTACCAATGTTAATGCTCATTGGCTACGCGCCAGAAACCATTCAAGCCGCTTATCGTATTGGTGATTCTGTGACAAACCTGATCACCCCAATGATGAGTTATTTTGGTTTGATCCTCGCCGTTGCAACAAAGTATAAAAAAGACATGGGAATAGGCACCCTTGTAGCCACAATGCTGCCTTACAGCATGATATTCTTTGTCGGCTGGGTGGTACTATTCTACCTCTGGGTATTTGTGTTTGGTTTACCTGTGGGTCCTGGCTCACCAACCTACTACACACCTTAACTAAATGATCTTGTAATGCCAGCGTATGCTGGCATTATTAATTCAGCTATTTGTTTTTACTCGGTAAAAAATCTACACTGTAGTTTCTTAAACTAAACCATGAAACTATGTCTCGTTATATACTTTTTCTATTGCTCAGTAGTACCTTGTTTGTACCCTGGCAACTTTTCGCAAATCCAACGAAGCAACTCGAATCTGCATTTGCAACTTCGCTAGTATTAACTGACGGTGACAGTATTACTTTAGGCTATGGCAATTTTGATCCAAATAAATTTATTAGCCCGCACCATAGTCAAGCCAATGAAGTTGACTCTTTGGGTTTACGAAACCAATTAAGTCTTTATGCCATTCCCTACGACTGGGCTTTGGCTAAACCTATTTGGGGCTATCAAACGAAGTTACTCGCTCAAGTCAGTTATTTACATCAAGAACGAAGTATTCGCACCTTTGCTGACACGGTACCTGATCTCAACTCTGAAACCATGCAAAGCGCTAAACTTGGCATCAGTTTTGAAAAACCCATCAGCTCAAAATGGTTTTATCAAGGTAGTTTAAACAGCCACTATATGCATTATCAAAATGATTACGCATATTTAAGTGAGCAAAGTGAACAGCTATTAAAGCCACTTATAGAGGGAATTTATAACAATGTGCAAAGCAATGCACTCGTATTAAACCCAAGCGTTGCATTAATTTATCGTTTACCTCGCGATTGGGGCTACTACGAATATAAACTCAATTTTAATTATTATTACGGCTGGGCTCTGTCTCAGCCGCAACAATTAAATTCGGTTAACCCTGAAAGCTGGCAAACCCAAAATGGTATAAAAGCCACCTTTAATATGTTTAAATTTTATGATTTTCAGCAATCATTTTATGTCAAAGCACAGCGCGTTGATTTAGGTGCAGATAGTAAAGAGCCACTTGGCACTGACCATTTTTATGAATATGGCTTTGGCGTATTATGGGATGTAACGAAATGGACTGATTGGTTCGAAAATTTCGGCATTGGAATTAATATTAATAATGGCAGCAACCTAGATGGCGGCAGCATCGTGTTTTATTTCAATGAACTTTAAAAAGCCCCTGCTTTCTAGTAGGGGCTGCATACACTTATTAATTAGATAGCTGTTTTGGTTTTATCCGTTGCTGCTTTTTGTTCTTCAACTTGAATAAACATTGCGTCTACCAACTCTATAATCTTTTCTTTTGCGTCAATAAAGTTATCGAGGCCAGCACCCGCTCGATAGCTTGCCTGTGCAATTGTATTTGTTTGCTCAACATCTTTAACCCAAATATTTGCGTAAGACATATAAAGCGCGAGGTCCCAGTGCCAATTAGCGACATAAAATGCCACGGCATTACAGCCTTGTGCATCCATTGACTCAAACTCTGTTTGATATGCTTGGTGTTTCATTACATAGTTTGCAGTAATAACCTTCGTTTCTACATTGTGCTTAGCAAACCCTTCTTGTAACGCAGTAACAACACCTTCTTTTACTTGCTTATGCTCTGCTATACACACTGTTTTAGGTCGTTCAGCTTCAAAACGGCTAACATCTTGTTTTGGCACAGCCAGCTAGTGTTGCTACAGCAATAGCTGCTGCGGTAAGTTTAAGTAGTTTCATTTTATACTTCCAATTTTTATTATTTAGGTGTTCGTTATTGATGTTTTGTTATTAGGTACTATTACAACTGCCAAGCATAACTGAGTTTAGTGAAGAAAGTGCGCTGATCGCGCTCCACACTCTTTAATGAATCATCTTGGTAGCCTTTATCTGAATAGCCTAGATAAAACAATGTTTGTGCATTGATTTTATAGGAATAAACCAGCTGACTGCCGTAGTCTCGGTTTATTCTATTCACATTAGCGTAGTAAGCGTTTTGATTACGCTCGATATCTTCAAACTGTAAAATCAGTTTCAACATTGAGCGCATGTTGAATTTATAATAAACACGTAAATCTGTCAGATTAGCTGTAAATACATTATCACCTTGCGGGTTATCTAGACGGCTGTAACTATGCTCCAGCTGAACTTGCCAATGGTCGTTAATATCCCACGTAAGCTCTGGCTCTATGGTAAATAAATCACCTAACTGTTCATTGCTGTAGTCTATTTTACTGCCAAATTCACTGTACAGTGTTATTCGTAAATCTTTCGTTGGGCTAAAACCGCCATAGATAAAACCGATATTTTGATTATAAAAATTATCGTTATAGTTCTCGTTACGGTGGATCAAACCAAACTCTAAAGATGACTGTAATTGCCCTTTTAAAAAAATGTAGCCTTCATATTCTTCTTCCAACAAGCTGCCATCTTGTGCCCAAGTTTTGTCCCAATCAACATTATAGGAATATTCGGTTATCATCTCAGTTGCGTCTAAGTACCACGTTTGCCCGCCACCTAGTAGCGCTTTTTTATAATCCACTTTTTCTTGATAGCCAACATCGGTACGATAATCCTCACCAATATCTTCGTAACTGGCAAGTAAACTATAATCCCGTTTCTCGCGAGAAAACTCGAGCTTATACGCCTGATCAGATTGATTTTCCTCTAAACCATACTTATCAGTTAAAAAAGCGGAATTTTTAGTGTCAGAAGTTGCAACTTGATACAACACACTATCTGTTTGATTAAACCAATAACTACCATCAACAGACAATACGGTATTGTGATAATCAGTCGCTTCACGGTGGGTACTCATTACCCCGATTGTTCCTTGCTCACCAAGATCATACTGGTAACGCCCAATGGAGGATTTTGATTTCTCAGCTAAATTAGCAAAGCCAGAACGTTGGTTGGTCGGCAATAAAATACTGGTATTCTCATCATCGGCATACAAAAACGCATAACTGTGTGCATTCGTTTTACCTGTTACCTTGGCCCCTACGTCAGGCTCAGCAATCGTACGAGTATAAAGCAGTTCGAATAGGCTACTTTTAAAATATGACGCGCCATCTAAAAAGAATGGACGCTTTTCAGCGTAATAAATTGAATAAGTTGTATTTACATCCAGCTCTAAACTATCGGTCTCTACTTGCGAGAAATCGGGGTTTATAGTGGCATTTATAACCGCATCTTGGCTTATGCCCCAACGTAAATCTAATCCAGCTTCTGTATCAATATCACCGTGTTGCCAATCACCAGGCACTGTGTTTTTCGTGTCATGACGAAGCGCTGTCAATGTGGGTGTTAATTGAATATTTTTACTGGGCTCCATAGCATTAAAGCCGGTTATTTTATCAAACTGACAAAAGCTGCATTTCACATCACGGTCAAAACCCACATTAGACAACTGATAAAGTACGTCGCGCGGGTAATTTCGCCACAGTGCAAATCCCCATGTCATATCAGCTTTATTTTTTGGAAAACGCAGTGCAGTGAATGGAATACGCATTTCAACCACATAACCTTGATCGGTTATTTGCCCTGCGCTATCCCAAATCGCATCCCACGAGGGGTCTTCACTCCAACCGTCGGTATCTGTCATGCGCATATCACCTTGCGCACCCAGCGGGTTTACGTAAAATTCATAGCCGGTACGCTCATCATTAAAGGTATCTATCATGAGGGCAACGTTATCATCACTCCACAAAGTATCACGGTCTCGAAGTGCGGCACGAATTTGACTCGGATCATTATCATAAGCAACAAGACCAACATATAAATAGTTGCCATCTTCGTAAATATAAGCGTTAGTTTTTACTGGTGGCGTGCCTTTTTCATTAGGTTCATTTTGATAACGTAACGGCACTAATGTAGCTTGTTGCCAATGAGGTTCACTTAACTGACCATCAAGATCAATACCTTGATCAATATGTGCTAAGCTAAAATGTTGTTTTTCAGAAGCTTGGCTCAATTCACTAAAAAGAGTAAAAAAAGACACCCAAAAGATAAGAGTACATGGTTTTATTATTGATTTTATATACTGCATAAACATCCGTTTAAAATTTTTATCACTCTTAATGAGTAATTAATCGCACGGATTGTAATTCACGCAGGTACATTTGTTAATAGTTTGAATAAAAATTTATAACGATTATTCAATATTCAGGATAAAAGTATTAGGTCTCGATTAACTTCAGTTTATCTGCTACACCATTCCATGTATCTGCATCGGTAGGTGCAGGCTTAACTTCGGTAATTCGAGGCCAAACAAGGGCGAGCTCCGCATTCAACTCAGTAAACGCTTTTTGTGAATCTGGTAATTCATCTTCTTGATAAATTGCCTCTGCAGGGCATTCAGGGACACATAAACCGCAGTCTATGCAATCAATTGGACTGATAGCTAAAAAGTTTGGACCTTCATAAAATGCATCAGCTGGGCACACTGCGACGCAATCGGTGTATTTACACTTTATACAGTTTTCAGTGACTACAAATGCCATATTCTTGTTACGCCTATCTTATGCCCAATAACAGCGCTGGATCATACCCAACACCTGAGAAAATACAATAAATAATCGCTGCCATCACAGCTTAATTTAACGTAAAATGCTGAACATTGTGAGCAGATTGCTTAAGCAACTGCAATGACACCTAACAGAGACTAAAATATGATACGTTTAACAGAAATCAAGCTACCTCTTGATCATGGTGATGATGCTATTGAGCAAGCCATTCTAACAAAGCTTGCTATTGATAAGAGCCAACTACAGAGCTTTAACGTCTTTAAACGTGGTTACGATGCCCGAAAAAAAACTGCTATTTTACTGATTTATACCCTCGACATTGAGGTTGCCAATGAAGCACAGTTGCTAGCCCAATTCGCTAAAGACCAACATGTCAAACCCGCACCAGACACGCGTTATAAGTTTGTAGCACACGCACCGAGTAATATTCAAGAACGTCCTGTCGTTATTGGCTTTGGTCCATGTGGTTTATTTGCCGGACTAGTTTTAGCGCAAATGGGCTTTAAGCCCATCATTCTTGAGCGCGGTAAAGAAGTGCGTGAACGCACTAAAGATACATTCGGCTTTTGGCGTAAACGCACACTAAATACAGAATCAAATGTGCAATTTGGTGAAGGCGGCGCTGGTACATTCTCTGACGGTAAGCTTTACAGCCAAGTTAAAGATCCAAAGCATTATGGCCGCAAAGTAATTACCGAGTTTGTCGCAGCGGGTGCACCTGAAGAAATTATGTATGTAAGTAAACCGCACATTGGTACATTTAAACTCGTGACTATGATCGAAAAAATGCGTGCACGTATTGTTGAGCTCGGCGGTGAGATCCGTTTTAGCACTCGCGTTGATGATATCTTACTCGAGAATGGGCAAGTCACTGGCTTAAAACTCTCGACAGGTGAACAACTTAACACCCAACATGTCGTGCTTGCCGTAGGTCACAGTGCCCGTGATACATTTAAAATGGTCTATGACAAAGGTATTTACGTTGAAGCTAAACCATTTTCTGTAGGTTTTAGGATTGAACATAAACAATCCATGATTGATGAGTGTCGTTTTGGTCCTAACGCTGGCAACCCAATTTTAGGTGCGGCTGACTACAAACTGGTTCATCATTGTGAAAACGGCCGTACAGTATATAGCTTTTGTATGTGCCCTGGAGGGACTGTTGTTGCTGCAACGAGTGAAGAAGGTCGTGTAGTGACCAATGGTATGAGCCAATATTCACGTAATGAACGTAATGCTAACAGTGCTATTGTAGTGGGCATTTCACCTGATGAAGACTACCCAGGTCACCCACTGGCAGGGATTGATCTACAGCGCAAACTTGAAGAGCAAGCCTATGCGATTGGTGGTAGTAATTATGATGCACCAGCACAATTAATAGGTGACTTCTTAAAAGGCAAAGACTCAAGCACATTAGGTGATGTAAAACCCTCATACACGCCAGGTATTAAACTGACAGATTTAGCAAAGACCCTCCCGAGTTTTGCCATCGATGCCATTCGTGAAGCGATCCCCGCTTTTAACAAGCAAATTCGTGGTTTCTCATCCAACGATGGGTTGTTAACCGGAGTTGAAACCCGCACCTCTTCGCCAATTTGTATCAAGCGTGATAAAAGCATGCAAAGTATCAACACCCAAGGCTTATACCCAGCTGGTGAAGGGGCCGGTTATGCGGGTGGAATTTTATCGGCGGGTATTGATGGTATAAAAGCAGCCGAAGCACTGGCTCTTTCAATGATTGAGAAAAATAGCTAACAAGTCCTCATAACAAAAAAGCCTGAGTTAAACTCAGGCTTTTGTATTGGGTAACTTATACTCTTATTTCTTTAAAGAAAGTTTTGCGCCTTTTAAGCTTTTACGTACATTGGAGATACGTGAGCGGTTTTTAGCACGTGCTTCACCGGTTGCTTGCCCTGACGGTTTATTTGAGTGACTACGACGTAAATGCGACGGTTTTTTACCGATTTTTTCAATCAATACTTCACGGTTACTTACTTCATAACCAGGTAAATATTCACGTTGAATTTTTTGACCAATTAAGGTTTCAATTTCAAACAACATGTTTTCTTCTTCACGGCTGACAAACGAAATTGCCTGACCTTGTTTGCCTGCACGACCTGTGCGGCCAATACGGTGTACGTAATCTTCTGCAAGCCATGGTAGGTCAATATTAATTACACGTGGTAAATCATTAATATCAATACCGCGAGCGGCGACTTCTGTTGCCACCAACACGCGAACTTTGCCTGCTTTAAAATCACTCAATGCACGACGACGATTACCTTGGGTTTTATCACCATGACACACAGCTGCGGGTATTCCATCAAGGTTTAGTTCTTTAACTAATTCATCAGCTGTTTCTTTCATATTGACGAACACCAACACTTGCTGCCAGTTTTTCTTACCTATTAATTCTGATAGTAATTCTTGCTTACGGCGCTCTTCTACAGGGTAAACCACGTGATGAACCGTTGCTGCGGTGCTATTAGTTTGGTCAACACGGACGATTTCAGCTTGTTTTAAGACTTTGCTAGCAAACTGTTTGATTGCTGGCGGGAACGTTGCTGAGAAAAGTAGGATTTGGCGATCTTCTGCGCAGCCATTTATCACTGTTTGCATATCTGTGATAAAGCCCATGTCGAGCATACGGTCTGCTTCATCAAGGACTAAGTGCTGTACATTAGCAAGACTTAAATTACCTAAGCGAATGTGATCAAGTAAACGCCCAGGAGTCGCAACAACAATGTCTACACCCGCTTTTAAGCCATTAGCTTGGCCAACCGTGCTTACGCCACCAAATAAGCTGACTATTTTAAGCTGAGTGTACTTTGAAAAGTCGCGAAAGTTATTAGCAATTTGCTCTGCAAGCTCACGCGTTGGAGCAAGCACTAAAGCACGCGGTGCGCTTGTTTTTGTGTATTCAACTTCAGATAACTTTTGAATAATAGGCAATGCAAAAGCTGCTGTTTTACCTGTCCCTGTTTGGGCACTGGCTAAAACGTCTTTGCCTTTACGTACTGCTGGAATGGCATTACGTTGAATGGGCGTAAGGGTGTGATAGTTAAGTTCATCTAACGCCTGAAGAAGTTCAGGGGCAAAACTAAAAGATTTAAAATTCATGCTGTATAACCTGCGGCCACATTATCAAGGGTCGCAAATTATACAGCAATTTCATGCAAGCAGTTAGTTATAACTTAACTAAAGTGCCTTTTAATGCCACGCCAGCCATAAGAGTCCCTGCACCACATTCATATTCAGTGCTGCTAACAAACTCACGTTTTTTATAAAACGACTGAATATTTACCACGGCATTCATGCCTTCTTTTACTGCGCGCTCTTGTAGGGCTTTAAGCGCGCTGAGCATTACCCATTCACATGCTTCTTGATCACTTTTATTAAAGGCATTCGTTTTTTTATTGGTGATCACTTCCCCATAGCGACTGCTTTCTTTGGGGTGTGATTGGTCAGCAAAATAAAGTGGAATGTCTAATAATGCCTCTTTCGCTTTGCTCGAAGCGAGTAAAGACTGGATTGGGTACTTACCAATATCGTCACGAGCATTCGCTGCCACTGTTGTTAATAAAGCTGCGACTAAAAGTACACTATGAATCAATTTCATATTAATTTCCTTGTTGGGTATAAAACTTCCAAGCAACACCAAAGCCAAATGATACATTGCTGTTTTGTTTAACCAATGGACTACTGTGCTGTTTACTATCCGCTAATGAGTGGTATTTTACAAAACCACCCAACCAGAATTTTTTACTATCAAAATTCAATCCTACTGACAGATCACTGCCAGCATAACCTGATTGATTGTTAAATTCGCTACGAGCAAGGTGACTATCCGCGGCGGTTATTCCGTAGTAATAATTTAAATAGCGGTCATCAGCAAAATTTACGTTAGCACGAATACTGGCCGTAAACACAGACTCTGCGCAACTGAGTAACGGAGTTTCAAAGTACACACTTGGCCCATAATGCCAACCAACATTGGTTATCGAGCCAAAATCGGTTGCCATGGCTTTACGGGTAAATAAGCCAACATATAAGTGTTGTGCTGCTTTGGGTGTACCAATTAAATAATAATTAAGTGATGGCCCTAACTCAAACACCCAATCTAGGTCGTCCATGCCTTCACGAGCACTATTATCTTCGCTATCAACAGCTAAACTAACTGAAGCTGATAAGTCTAAATGTAAATTTTCCTGAGACCATAAATAGCCAGTAAAGCTATTACGATCGACATCCAGTTCATCACTTTGGTAGCGAATATACGGTACTGGCATGACGTATTGCTCACTTTGATCAGAGCCTAAATAATGAGGGATATCAGCCATAAAAACGCCACCACCGAGCTCTAATTTAGAAGCGGCAAAAGAGCCACAACTAAATAGCACAAGTAGTAGGTAAATTAGAACACTTTTATGCACCTTGATAACGCTTAAAAATCAGAGAAGTATTAATACCACCAAACGCAAAATTATTACTCATTACATAATCAGTCTGAATTTCTCTACCTGAACCGGTAATATAATCCAACGGCGCACATTGACTGTCTATTTCAGTCAAATTAATAGTTGGTGCAAACCAGTTATCCTGCATCATGTTAATACTGGCCCATGCTTCAATTGCGCCACAAGCACCTAAAGTATGCCCTAAATAGCTTTTAAGCGAGCTGATTGGTTTTGCGCCTAATGCGTTAAAGGTAGCGTGGGATTCTGCAATATCACCACGATCAGTTGACGTGCCATGTGCATTAACATAACCGATTTTATCTGCTGATAAATTAGCATCTTGCAGTGCCATTTCAATGGCCACTTGCATCGTATCAGCAGTGGGTTGCGTAACATGTTGACCATCTGAGTTACAGCCAAACCCAACGACTTCTGCAAGGATTGTAGCGCCACGTGCCTTAGCATGTTCATATTCTTCGAGAATAAGGGTCCCAGCCCCTTCGCCAATAACTAAACCATCGCGATTTGCGTCAAAAGGTCGAGGAGTCAATTTAGGTGTTTGATTTTTAGTACTGGTTGCATACAAAGTATCAAATACAGCAGCTTCCGTTACACATAGCTCTTCAGCCCCCCCTGCAACCATGACTTTTTGACGGCCAAATTTAATGGCTTCATAGGCATAGCCAATACCTTGCGACCCCGATGTACATGCAGAGCTGGTAGTGATCACTCGACCTTTAATACCAAAAAAAACGCCTACATTTACCGGTGCAGTATGCGCCATCATTTGGATATAGCTGGTCGCTGTTACCCCTGCCATCGATCCTGTTTCCATCATTTTTGCAAAGGCAATTAAAGGTTGTGTTGACCCTGTTGATGAGCCAAAGGACACCCCTGTAGAGCCATCGGTTAAACTTGGATCGTCTAATAAACCAGCCTGGTCTAATGCCAGTTCAGTGGTGCGCGTTGACATAATAGCAACGCGTCCCATTGAGCGCACTTGTTTGCGTTTATAATGAGCTGGTTTAGTAAAATGGGTAATAGGTGCTGCAAGTCGCGTATTTAACTCAGGCAAAGAATCCCAGTCCGACATAACTTGCACAGCGTTTTCACCCCGTTGTAATGCTTCTTTAAATACGGGCCATTGATCTCCAAGCGCAGTAATTGCCGACATTCCCGTAACAACAACGCGCTTCATTAAACCATACCACCATTAACAGAGATAACTTGGCGAGTAATATACGCCGCATCATCGCTAATCAAAAAAGCCACTGTGCCAGCGACTTCTTTCACAGCACCCATGCGTTTTAACGGGATCATCTTAAGCATTTCATCGACAGGTAAATCATCCGTCATTTGCGTATCAATTAAGCCAGGAGCAACACAGTTAACAGTAATTTTGCGCTTAGCAAGCTCAAGCGATAGCGCTTTTGTGGCACCAATAATACCCGCTTTTGCAGCGCTATAATTGACCTGACCACGATTACCAGCGATTCCAGACACTGAGGACATAGTAACAATGCGTCCGCCTTTACGCCCTTGTACCATTGGCATCACTGTTGGGTGCACAACGTTATAAAAGCCTTCAAGCCCAGTGCGAATGACACTGTCCCAATCTTCCCCTGACATCGCAGGAAAAGCCATATCATTGGTGATCCCAGCATTGCAAACCACACCGTAATACGCACCATGCTCAGCAATATCGGCTTCAATTTGTTGTTTCGCAGCCGCTCTATCACACACATCAAATTGCAATAAACTGGCATGTTGCCCTAATGCGCTAATTTCATCACAAGTTTGTTGTGCGCTTTCTATCCCAGTACGACAATGCACCGCAATATCGTAGCCATCCTCGGCTAAGCGTAATGCGATTGCCTTACCTATTCCTCGGCTTGACCCTGTTACTAAAATTCGTTTTGTCATTGTTGTTCTCTTATAAATTGCAGTGGGTCATGGGGTTGGAACACATTGATTTTAGCGTCACATAATGCTGTGTTATTGTTTTTTATACAGCATTCAAACACACTTAACCCTGAATCTTCTTGATATAGCTTCGCAACCCTAACCTGTAATACTGAGCCAAGTTTAAAAACAGGGGTCTGCGTTTGGTATTTACGCGTACCAATTAAAAAGCCTATTTTAACCGCCTCGCCTTGGTCTTTAGCCAAAGCGCCTGCATATGCCGCAATTGCTTGTGCCATATACTCAGTACCAATATAACTTGGTACACCTTGTAAATCATCTGAATAAAATGCACTGCTTGGTGAAATAGTCACTTCGCAAGTAGCGCTATTTTGTTCATAAGCGATGAGTTTATTGAGCAAAATCATAGGGGCACTATGAGGTACTACTTGCTCAATATTATAGTTGTTCATCAATAAGTCCTAGTACTACACTGACATTATTACCGCCAAATGCAAACGAATTGGACAAGCAATATTTTAGAGGTTTTATAAAAGGTGAAGTTAATAATGCAATTTCACCAAGAGAGGGGTCTTTGTCACCTGAATTAAACGGTAACGTAGCCAAACAATCATTCTTAATTAAACTTAACCAACAAATCCCTGCTTCTATTGCCCCCGCCGCACCAAGGGTATGGCCGCTTAAATGCTTGCTTGAGCTAACTGGCGTATTGTTGCCAAATACACGATTAATTGCAAGTGACTCCATAGCATCATTTTGCTGTGTGGCCGTACCATGCGCGTTAATGTAATCGATCGCATCGGCAGTTATATTGGCATCACGTAAAGCCGCACACATCGCTTGCTCTGCACCACTGCCATCAGGTGCTGGTGCTGAAATATGATGTGCGTCGGAGCTTTCACCTCCCCCCAAAAACGCAACCGTTTGCCCTTGATTACGCTTTTTACTCATGACAAATAATGCCGCTCCTTCACCGATATTTATACCACTTCGAGTCAAAGAAAATGGTTGGCAAACAGCGTCACTAATTGATGACAGAGAATCAAAACCATTAACGGTCAACTGGCATAAACTGTCTACACCACCGCATATAACCACATCAGCAAGATCAGCTAATAGTAATGCCCGTGCGCTGATCATCGCTTTTGAGCTTGAGCTACATGCCGTTGAAATACTGTAACAAGGGCCACCTGCATGCAACTGCTTGGCAATATAGTGTGCCGGAGCGACCAGTGCTTGATCGCTATAACTGTAGTGCCGCGGCCATTGACCCGTTTGTTTAAACTGCTTACGAGAGCGTTCACCTTCATGAATCGACGCCGTACTGGTTCCTACCACTACAGCAATACGCTGCTCAGCAACTTTAAACTGCTCAAGTGTTGGCTTTATTTGCGCAAGTGCATCATCAATCAAAGCATATGTACGTAACATCGCTGATAAAGGCAGTGTTTTAACCATGCCAACATACGTTGATCGACCTGCAAATGCTAATTCATCCGTGGCTGTTAATGTATTGCTGTGTTGAGAATTTATACTATCGATGGTCTGCTGATGCCCTGTCCCCAAAGCACTCACAATCCCTAAATCATTTAACCAAACCGGCATCACTGCTCAACCCTTTGAAATTGTATTTTATAATCATGCTGAAAATTAATAAGTTGGGTTACAGGCCCCGAAAAATTAATAGTGATCAATAGTTGTTCATCATTGCTAATACGTCGCTCATCTTTACGTTCATCCATCACTGCACCCCGAAGCCGTTTATTTATCTCATCAGCAGGCCAGTGCACTAGCATAATGTCAGCTAAGATAAAACGCGGATCAACCCCCGCTATAGGCAACATTTTAGTCGTTTTTATGGGCGCACCAAATGGCTTCTCTAAAATGAAAATAGGCATTCCTTGTGCCGTCATGACCACTAAATTTATACCTTGTTGATCATCAATACTTAACTGCGCAAGCAAAGTATGCTGCTGCTGTTGATGTGATACGTGTAAAACTTGCTGCCAATTATCGATAACTAACTGCTTAGGTGGATCAGCTAATTCAAGTGAGGCATTATCAGCAATCTCAACCTCATTCTGTGGTGCAAACTGTGTAGTACACGCAGTTAAAAGCATAACAATAACGAATGCTGTGATGCGTATTACGACTGGCATAAAGCCACCAACGTTGTCAGCCTGCGTTCGCTTTGCTTCACAAAGGGGTTTTCGGTATCCCATGCATAACCAGCTAAGATTGCACTGATCATTTCTCTTACCTGATGATTTTGCTCTGTATAAAAAATGACATCCTGAAAACGTCCATCATACCAAGCGCTCACATAAGTTCTAAAACAATCCACTCCAGACTGCAACGGTTTACTGTAATCCGCCACAAAATCAACCTCTTCACCACGTAAATGACTATCCACTAACGGGGCAATCAAAGAAGCTGATTTAAGCGCAATAGTTACACCTGAAGAAAATACAGGATCTAAAAATTCCCCTGCATTACCTAATAAAGCGAAATTATTGCCCACTAAAGATTTTACATTGGCTGAGTAACCGCTAATACTGCGCGCGGCACCGATCGCTTCTCGTTTATTAAGTAATTGCGCTAAAAATGGATCTTGCTCAATAAAATCATTTAAACATGAAAGTGGCTCAACATCTTTGGCAAACCGAGTCGGCTCTGCTACAACACCGATGCTAGCAGTGCCATCACTAAAAGGGATCAACCAATACCAAACATCTTTATGAATTGGGTGCACATTGATTAAAATTTTATTGCGATCGAAACTATCATCCACAATACCATCTTTAAAATGACTAAAAAAAGCGCTGCGTACAGGAAAATTTGACGGCTGTTCAAGATCTAATAAACGCGGCAGTACACGCCCAAAACCACTGGCGTCTAACACAAATCGCGCTGTAACTTTGTAATTGTTTTGTTGCTGATCTTTTACTTCTAATTGAGCGCCCTCTGCCAAGTTGTGATAGGCGACAACGGTATGTTGATAACGGATTTCAGCACCTTGTTGAGCAGCACCATCGGCAAGGCATTTGTCAAAATCGGCACGTTTAACTTGGTAAGTAGTCCCTGGGCCTTGGCTAAACTTTTCAGTAAAATCAATACTTGCATGCTCACCACTGCGTTGAAACGCAGCCCCATTCTTAAATTGAAAACCCAGTGCTGCGGCATTAGAATGCAGAAGCTCAAGTAAGCCTGCTTGCTCCAAATACTCCATACACTGCGGTAACAAACTTTCACCAATTGAAAAACGAGGAAACAACTGCTGCTCAAGCACTAATACTTGCCACCCGCGTTTTACTAATAAACTGGCTGCCACCGCGCCAGATGGCCCGGCACCAATAATCACCACGTCGTAATGTTGATTTTCCGTATTCACCTATTTTTCCTTTCTTTTAGGCATAGCCAATGTCAACGGCGCCAAAATAAATATAGCGATTAAGCCGATCATAATTGTTAAACCAAAGCTATAGATTGCAGGCGTGATTGACATCGCTAACATTCCAAAGACCCACATGGATGAAACCGCTGATAAACTGATCGCTATAATATTTTCTCTACTCAATTGATTTATTTGATAAAAAACAAGGTAATCAATAGATAGCGCCATTACCAACAAGCTACCAAGCAAATTAAAAATTGATAAACTACCTTGCAGCACACTGCATAACGATAAAATAATCGCGATAGTAACAGCAAGTACTGCCATTTGTTTAAACGCGCACACCACCCCAAATCGCCATGCAAACAAAAAACCAGCCAGCAAGATAGCGCAACCTAGGGTAATAAGCAGTGAGTGACTATAGTGTGCCAGCCCCTCACTCAGCAACGCCACTTTATTGTAAACCAGCAAGTGCGGATCGGCGGATGCAGACTCTGCTAAAACACGCGTGGGCACATCAGTGACCATAAACCAACTGGCCACAAATTCGTCGCTTATCATTACTTGTTGCTCGATAAAAGGTGCTAAAGGCGATGTGAGTAGAGAATCGAGCGTTAACACCTTTGTAGAGACAATAATTGGCTGCCCGGTCATATTTTCTACTTCGGTGAAGAAACCTTGTTGCTGTTTTTCTTTCACGAGCGCACTATTTCGCATTTGCATCGCTGCACTTGGCAATAAATCGCTAAGCACATTAACTGTTGCATCGGGGTATTGTAAGCTAAGCGTAGTTTTAAAGCTGGCTAATTGCTTAAGCAATGCTTGTTCATCATCTGCAAACATGATCATGATTTGGCCATTACCTCGCCCTAATAATGATAAATGAAATGCTTCATTTTCAATCAACGTCTGGGGGCTTGCATTTAACAAGCGAACATCATTATTAAAGCTTACGGGGGTATGTAAATAACAGAGTGCGATCAACAATACGCTAGCGAGTAATACATAGCGGCGCAGTTTTAGCCAACACAGTAAGATGTTTTTGAGTTTATTGGCAATATTAATTATTGGCGCTGCAATGATAAGCTGATGCTGCCACTGTTGCGTAATGAGTAAAGTGCATAACCATGCACTAAACAACCCCGCAACCACAAATACACCAACTTGAGCCAGTAATAACATAGGCGAAAAATATAAACTGGCATAGCCCAGTGAAGTTGTCAGCAAAGATAAAAGCAGCGCGACCTTTACCCCTCGGCTATAACCTTTTGCCTGACCACTGGACAAGTCCAACATGCCATGAAAAGAATAATCAATGGCAATACCAATAAGCGTAACGGCAAAGACTAAGGTGAGAATATGTACTTCAGAGAATGCCATTAGTAATACCGTTGCACCACCTAAAATTGCGCTCAAAACAGTCAATGAAGCAAGCCAAAGTGCAACACTTGAACGAAACACCCATATAATCATAGTGATCAAGGCCAGCAGGCTTAAAGTACCAAATAGAGTCATTTCATATTTGGCTTGGCTGGCATTGGCACTGGTATGAAATACCGCCCCAGAATAACGTACAGTGGTTTGCTCAAAATCTACAGCTAATTGCGATAACTGTTGTTCAATGCTTGCAGTGAGCTGCTGTGCTTGTTCAATACCAAAGGCATTATCATTGATCTGTGCAAATAACAGATAGTATTTGGCGTCATTATGCAAGACTGTTAAACGGTTTTCTTCTAGATTAAAGGTTTGTAGAGTTTGCATTTGTTGGGCTAAAAAACTGCCCAAACTCAAACTCGCATCAAGATGGATAGTGGTACTGACAAAGGGATCAGCAAGTTGGCTAAGCTTCTGATAATAAAAAGTATTAAATGCTTGTTGAGACTCAAGTGCAGCGCGATATTCTTGACTTAGTAAACGCCCAGCGTAAGGTGCATAAAATTGACTTAATACATCAATGCGCGGCACATTAAAACGCGCGGGTAGATCATTAGCAATCAGCCACTCGTTAAGCTTGTCATGCGCTTGTTTGGCATGTTTGCCAGTAATAGAAAACATGATTTGTTGTTTATTATCGGCAAAAAAGTGTGCTTCAACGTTGTCAATACGCGTATCAGACTGTGGCATTAAAGCTAAAATATCACTATCAATTTGCGGTTTTTGCAACACAATAACTACTGTTAATAAGAGTACCAGCGCCAACAACCAAGCGAATGCAATAAACCTGCGAGCCACCTTAATTTATGTCCGAAGCTTCAGCGGTTGTAGGCTTAACAGGCGCAGAATAGTTAAAACGTATTATTGTGTAGTTAGCATTGTGTTCATTTAGTCGCACCTGTTGTACATTCCCAGCCACAACACACAACTGAAAACTGACAAACAACTGGCTTAATAGCTGATCTTTTGGCAACAACAACGAACAGCCTTCTTGCGTATCAGCAGAGAACGTAAACTGTGGCTTTAGCGCGTCTAAATCATGGCTGATTATTGCCTGTAATAAACTCACAAAAGGAGCCGCCCCCGGTTGTAGCACCACTTCACCTTGCGCATTCTCCAGATAAACTTGGCCATTTTTAATCAATAATGTATTCGTTACTGGTTTTGTCACCTGCCATTTCAGTTGCTCTGCATCTAATAGAAACACACCACTGGAAATAAAAGGCTTAGTGAAACCAGCAAAGTATTTTTCTTGGCTAAATTCCCCGGCTCTATTGGGCGGCTGTTCAGCTGCTGAAATCACTGTTGTTAATAAACAACTTAGGCAAAATAAAACGAATCGTATCATCAGATGACCTTATGCAGTTTTTCACTTATAACTGCTGGAGATACATATTGTAGCTCATGTGTTTGCACGTCAACAGCCACCTGAACAGTGGTTGCTTTAGTGAGTTTTTGCGCCGTTTGGCTATCGGTAATTACATAATCGATACGTAAACGCGTTTCATATTCTTTTAAATAAGCATCAACACGTATTTTCTGCGCGAACGTCGCAGAGCTGACATATTTGATCCGCATATCAACAATTGGCCACGCATAACCTGACTCTTTCATTTGAATATAGTCATAATCAAATAAACGCAGTAGCTCACAGCGAGCAACTTCAAGGTAGCGGGCATAGTTACCATGCCACACCACATTCATTGGATCGCAGTCATGAAAAGGAATCTCAATTTCAACGTGCGCACTAAGCAGCGCCCCTTTACTATTCATACAAACTCCAGCGTTTATTTTGAATTGCTGCAACAGTAAACCTAAGTACACTCTCTAACGGGCGGTCTTCATCAAGCACTTCAAAATACTCACAAATATCGTTATACATTGTTTGTACGTCTGCTGTTAAGCTTGAATAATCAAGTTCATTTTGAGCAATTCGCAATCGCAATGCTTGCACGCTCGCCAGTAACGTACTGGCAACGACTTGCTCTGTTAATTGTAAAATGCGTAAACAATCACGGGCAGCGATGGTGCCCATACTCACTTTATCTTGATTATGGCATTCAGTAGAACGTGAAAATACGCTCGCTGGCATCGTTAATTTAAGTGCTTCTGCGGTGTACGCACTCGCCCCAATTTGTACCGCTTTAAAACCATGATTGATATAACGCCTTTCGCTGGTACTGGCTGACAAATTTGATGGCAAACCATTGTTATAGCGCGTGTCCACTAAAGAAGCAATTTGCCTATCCGCTAAATCAGCTAAATTTGCTACGGCGGTTTTCATACTGTCCATGACCATGGCAATATGGCCCCCATAAAAGTGCCCGCCATGGAGAACATGTTCGCCTTCGCCATCAATGATCGGATTATCATTAGCAGAGTTAAGCTCATTTTCAATCATTTGCCTAAACCAAGGTAAGCTATCTTGCACTACACCAATAACATGCGGCGCGCAGCGAATTGAGTAACGATCTTGTAGACGGTCCGCATTGCGAGGATGCTCAACATGGTTTAAGTCGCCCCGGATCCAACTAGCCACTTGTTGCTGACCTGGGTGTGGCTTAACCGAAAATAAAATATCATCAAAGTGATGACTATTGCCTTTTAAGGCGAGGCTTGCAAAAGCAGTAATTCGGCTGGTTAACTTAGCTAAATATGCACTGCGGTCAAACGCTAAACAGGCCAAGGCCGTCATTACCGCGGTGCCATTCATCACCGCCAGACCCTCTTTAGGTCTTAGTGTTAACGGTATTAAACCCAGCTCTTGCATCACGCTTAAACTATTGCGAATTTCGCCTTTATAGAATACATCGCGCTCACCCACCATGGCTCCCGCAACGTATGACAATGGCGTTAAATCACCACTTGCACCAACGGATCCTTCTTGAGGAATAACAGGCACAATATTATGATTTAAATAGGCCGTGAGCAGATTTAGCATATCCCAACTAACACCAGAATACCCTTGTGATAGTGACGCCAAACGTGTAGCTAATATTGCGCGCCCCTGTGCCACATTAAACACATCACCTAAACCACAACCGTGGAAACGGGTTAAATGCAGTGGTAATTCATCAACCAGTGTCAGGGGTACTTTAACTGTCACCGAGTCACCATAGCCTGTGGTTACGCCATAGATCACGCCATCTTCTTTTAATAATTGATCTAAAAAGGCCACTGCGCTGTTAATTTTACGCGCTAAGTGTTCATCACCAGAGAGCGCAACGGCGCCCTGCTCTAATGCAATATGCACAATATCTTCAATTGTTAAACGTTGCTTTCCAAATACTGTAGTTGCGAGATCCGACACCTTACTTCCCCTTCTTTTGGTCACGGATCACCGTGTGATCATTTTGCCAAAAATCATAAAAATTAAACCATTGATATGGATACAAAGCCGTATAATGAGCAAGCCGCGAGGCATAATCCGCTATAACTGTTTGTAATGCCTGCTGACGTGTTTTACGCGGTA
Organism: Pseudoalteromonas sp. S1727; assembly: GCF_005886375.1. Lineage (NCBI taxonomy): Bacteria > Pseudomonadati > Pseudomonadota > Gammaproteobacteria > Alteromonadales > Pseudoalteromonadaceae > Pseudoalteromonas > Pseudoalteromonas sp. S1727. Next base: position 119,429 of record NZ_PNDT01000011.1, on the reverse strand, counting down.
AAACAAGTTTATCCGCGTATTTTTCAAATACAACACGATAGAACACGCCTTTTTGTTCGCTGCGATCTTTTAAACAAAATAAAAAGAATACCGGGCAATCAAGTAATGCAGCTAAAATAAATGGCCCTTGTGAAAAAGGCGCAGGCTTAGCTAAAAAATCACACTCTACTACTCGCCCTGCACTGGAGCTGCTGGTTCTGTCACCAACAATCACCACTATTTCACCTTGTTCAACTTTTTCTTTCAGCAAGATTGCAATATCAGGACCCAAGTCTGTCACTTGGATTAAATTAACGCTAACAGCAGGATTGATCCGCTGAAGGATTTTATTAAATTCAACCGCATGATGAGTAAATACCAACACATTAATAGCTTTACTCCGGCGATGTTGGCTAAGTGCACGACACACTTCAAGATTACCAAGATGAGAACCTATAAACACTGCGCCTTGGCTCTGTTCATCTAATTGTTTATACAAAGCTTCATTTGTATACACAATGTCAGATTGCTTAATACGATTAAGCCATGCATCTATTTTATCAAATGCGCTATCGGCAAATGAGCGAAAATGGCGAAAACTATCACGCCAAGTTGCCTGCTTGTCCACGCCATTGTAGTGATTAACTTGGGTTAAAAATTGCAATGACGCTAAACGTGCCGTTTTCCCAGAGAGAAAAAAATACAATAACACAGGAAATAACACTATCCACAAACCTTTGCGCCCAAGTACTCGATAAGCAAATAGCAAAGTTTGCATGCCAAACTGATTACCGCGTTCTTGCATTTTTGACCAATGTTTTACTGTCATTAACCTGCGACCTTGCGCCAAAGTAATCTAGGCATACGCACTAACATGCCAAAAAATAACCGCGTATGTAACCAAGAAATACCTAGGTTATCGTGCAGAGCGCGAAAATGAGACACGCCATCTTCAGGGTAAATCACGTGAGTTGGAATAAATGTAACGCGCGCACCTTGCCAATATAAGCGCACTAAAATTTCAATATCAAAGTCCATCCGCGTGCCTAATGCACGTTTATTCATTAATCGCTCTGTGTATTGCAGCGGATAAACCCTAAACCCACACATCGAATCAACAATATCAAAACTCAGGGTTTCAACCCATACCCAGAAATGAGTGATATAACGACTTAAATAACGGTGCTTTGGTACTGAGCTATCGTAGATTGGGCAGCCACTGACTACATTTTCAGGTGCACTTTCACTGGCAGCAATCAATTTACTAATATCGTTTAAACTATGCTGGCCATCGGCATCAACTTGTATTGCGTGGCTAAAACCATTTGCAAATGCGTAGCGTAAACCGGTTTGCACCGCCCCACCTTTACCTTGGTTTTCACTGTGGGTAAGTAACCTTAAAAAAGGGTAACGTTGCTGCAGACTAGAGAATATCTGCTTCGCATCTGCATCACTGCCATCATCAATCATAATAATAGGTAATGACAACTCAGCCAGTTCGCTTAATACATCAGCAATCGCATGAGTATGATTATAATTAGGAATAACAATACAATACTGATTCATGATGGTTGCGATGCAAAGACGAGCCTACCACTGGCATGTTGGCCTTTGTCAGAATGATAACTGAAGATACATTTACCGCTTTTATTTCGTTCAAGCGTAAGATTAACCGTCATATTCGCCGTGGTGACAACCTGAAATTTAAGTACTTCTACATCATTTACTGTACTTGGAAATGCCAAATACTGCTGGGCAAATTTTACCGCCCAATCCAGTTGTACAACACCCGCTAAAATAGGGGCATCAGGAAAATGGCCACGAAAATAATCTAACTCTTCACTGATGTATAACGCCAAACTCACTTTGTCTGCTGACTGCGATAACACAGTGACATCTGGCTGAGTGTTATTCAGGCTTTGCAAAGTACTGCTCCATGGTTTTGATATGTAACTTAGCTTGGCTATTATAAGGAAGCGCTTGAATATAGCGCCATTTACGAGGCAGACAAACACGCTCAAATCGGCTCGCTAAGAAATTAATCAGTAACCGGTTTAACGCCAATTTCCCCTGCTCCTCTAAATACTGCTGACCTGCTGCACTGAGTACAACCAACGCACCAATCTGCACACGTTTAGCAGGCACAACCAACGACTTAGCTTCTTGTACCCATTCATGCTTTACTAATTGCCCTTCTAATTCATCAAGATTTAGCCGTTTTTCTTCAATTTTGATGGTGCGATCTAATCGGCCTAACAGATGAAATTGACCATTACTGAGCAGTTCAGCGCTGTCATCTAACGGGACGTTTTTTTGTTGTAAGATATAAGAATTTAACAATAATCGGCCATGCTCATTCACTAACAACTGATTACCTGAAAATGGCTGCCATGGTGTATTGATTGACGCATCTAATACTTGCCGATAGGCAATCCCACCCGTTTCCGTACTGCCATATACTTGCGTGATTGGTCGTTTAAGCTGCTGATATAGAGTCTCAGCATGTTGATTATTTAACGGGCCACCCGATGAAAATAACCATTGCAGCGAGGCGCTTTGTGTCATTAAAACGTTATCGTTACACAACCTAGCTAATTGCGCAGGACTTGAGACTAAAACAGCTTGCGGGCACGATTGTAATTTTTGAGCAATATGTTCAGGGTATTGCAGTTGGGTGCTATCAATAATGTGACCATTTGCTAAAGGCCATAACAAACGAAACAGTAAGCCATAGATATGTTGATGCGATACCGTTGAGATAAAGGTCAGGCGGCCTAATAACTGAAAGCTTGAACTCAATACCATCAACTCACGATTGAGAACATGCCATGATTTAACAATTGGTTTTGATTGACCAGACGAGCCCGAGGTATAAAACACCACCATCGCTTCGCTAGGCCAAGTCAACGTAATATTTGATGGGTTTACAACCTGTGGCTGTGTCTCAATATTTAGCAACCCTTGTGTAAATACCAGCTGACTGTCATCACCGCAAAAAATAGCACTTTGTTGTAAAAAAATTTGCAAAGTCTCAGGCTGACCGTTAGGCGGTAAAATAACGGTATGGCCGCGAGTTGCTAAGGCAAATAAGCGCACGGCAAACTGATAAGTATCGGGATGAAATAACACCACCTGACTGGCAGGTTTTAATTGCTGTAATTTACTTTGAAACTGCTTAATATCTGCAACAAACTCGCTGTGTGTGATCAGCCGTTGGTCGACAAAAAATGCAGCCTTGTCGTCAAATTGTATTGGTCTAACTGGCATTGTTCTTTACCTTTTGTCTTACTAACCACTCAATTGCCATAATTAATCCGATCAGAATATAAGCAATTAAACCATTATACAGCGTCCATACCGATAGCGATGTGTATAAACACGTGTACAGTGCAGCGCTGGCATTAATAATAAAAAAAACACACCACAATTTAGTAACTTGGCGAGTGTAACGGATACCTTTGGCGTCTAATTTAGGTTCACGAAGACGCGCAAAGCTTTCAATTACCGGGGGGCCAAAACGCAATGAAAACGCAAACGTAATAGCCATAACTGTATTTATAATAACCGGATACAAACGTAAGCCAATCTCAGTGCTTTGCCACGTTGAAATAGCCAACGCTATTACCGCCAGTACACTTGCAGGTATGAGCCAAGGCATACGTTTTAGCAACTGACGGCTCACAACTAAACGAATAATAACTAAAGCAATCAATATCATACTGACATATTTCACTGACGTATATTGCAAACCAAAATACACGATAAATGGGTATAAGGTTAAACACACTAGCGCCAGTGTTATACTGATTGCCTTGAGCATAATAAAGCGCCTAAATAACTAATTTCTCAACTTCAGCAACAACATCTCGCACAGTTCTAACTTGCTTAAAGGCATCTGGATCAATTTTTTTGCCCGTGATTTCACGTAACTTCACCACTAAATCTACGGCATCTATGCTATCTAAATCTAAATCTTGATAAAGATGCGCATCAAGACTGATATCATCAGCTTCAATCTCAAACTCCTCAACAAGTATGTTATGTAAAACATCGTAAATTTCTGCTGCCGTTTTCATGCTTATTCCTACTTCTATTGTGCGTATTAAGATCTGTTATTTTCGATAAACTCAGCCAACGCATCAACAGATGCAAAATGGGCTTTTGTTTGTTCTGAGTTAGCGTCAATTTTTACATTAAACTCTTTTTTTATAGCCAAGCCTAATTCTAGGGCATCAATACTGTCTAAACCTAAACCGTCAACAAACAAAGGTTGATCATTTTCGATATCTGCAACTGTCATATCTTCTAAATCTAAGCTGCTAATAATTAATAGCTTTATTTTATTTTTTAATTCGCTCATAACGTGTTAGTTCCTCTGAAAAATAGTCTTGTAGTTGACGAGTCAAATACCGCGCTTGCATTGACGGTGGCTCGTCATTTAAATCATTATTATTTTTAAATTCAACTGATGTAAATTTCATCATAAAATGTGCCCGGGTAGCGGCCACTCTATACCACGGCGTGCCTTTTGTAAGGGTACTTGGCTGCATAGTTATCAGTACACAAGCAACAGATGCTTTGCACCTGAGTACAATATTCGCAGCACCGCGCTTAAATTTTAGCCCGCTATTTGGCTGCGTACGTGTCCCTTCTGGAAAGATAATTAAATTGTTACCTGCCGCTAACGATGCTTGGCACTCAGCTAATAACTCTTGCGGATCTTGATTACTAATGTAACCAGTACTTTTGATTACGCCACGCATAAATAGGTTTTTAAATAAATGAGCTTTAACCACACAATCTGCATCTTTAATTACTGAAATTAACACAACGACATCAATCAAAGATGGATGATTTGCTAACACCAGCTGGCCTTTTAGATTGGCAAAGCGCGCTTTATCTTCAACACTAAAGTGGATCACCCCAAGGGTATGCATCATAGCGACAAACGCTTTAAAACAATAGTGTACCGTTAATCTTGCTTGGTATTTTCGCTTATCTACGGATGACTCAAAGAGTCTTTGCATGGGTAAAACCAGCAGTGTTAGCACAACGCCGCCAAAGCCAAATATGCTAAAGCACAATCCAGTGGCAAAGATCCGCCAAATATAATTTAGTTTTCCAATACAATTAGCCAGCATGAAACGTTAGCATCCATGCATCTTGGCTATTGAATAAGATAGTTTCAGGCGTTTTATTTACCAATGCAATGGCAAATTGGAGACTGATCGGCAGTAACTGTTTTGTATCTTCTGTTGATTCAAACTCAATTGGCTGAAGTGAAAAATAGCCCTCACCAGGTTTTGCCAATCTCAAGGATAAAGCAACACTATGATCAACCTGTAGCTCATCTGCAAAACACTGATATTCTACTGGTAATGCGCGATCAGCATGGCAGAGTATGAGCTGTTCACATTGCTGGGTATATAGGCGCGCGTAACTATCAAACAAGGTGCTAATGATACTTTCATTACCACAAGCAATAGCATTCATTGCAGCTGTATTATTATTAAGAATAGAAAAAATGCCCACTGCCGCGTTATGCACACTCAAACCAAACGCTGTGGGTGATAAAGCATCTTGAATACAGATAGCATCAAGCAAGCCTGCGGTTTTTGGAAGGTCACCATGACGAGATGAAAAGTTAACGGCAAGCGGTTGCTCACCTGCAACCTTGTGCATACAGTGCAAAGCCATTTTCATAAATGGACTTAAACGTCTGCGCTGCATCGGTGCAACCCAGCTTAAATCTATATCTTGGTAAGGAAGAGATTCGAGTCCACTAATTTGCTGCTCAGGCGCAATCCATACACTAAAATTATCAACAACAAATTCCACAGGCTGAATGGTCTTATTACTCTAAAAGGCGAGCCATTTTACCTATTACTCTACAAAATGCAAAATTTTGGTGCTTAACCGTAGATAAATTAAGCACCCATTCATATTTAGAGTAAAATCACTTCTTGCTCAACAAGCTCAGTGGCATGTTGACCAATAATTTCATGCTCTTCACGTTCATTGATCAAGGTTACTCCCAGCGCCTGTTGCTGCGCATTCAACGGCACATAAGGAAGCCTAAATACTGGTTTGACTGCACCTGTCATCATCAATGCGGTATTAATCGCAATTGGATTTGGCTCACAGAATAACCAGTTCATTAATGGCTGTAACGAGCTGTTTAACTCATCATTTTTTGTATCCATTAATTGGCGGAACAAACCAGGAATTAAATTAGACGTAACCGAGATCACACCATGTGCTTTATAGGTATGACGAGCATCGTGTGCTTCGTCGTCATTACCTGACCAACAGGCAATACCTTGTTGCTCATAATGATTAATCCGCTCATTACCACCACACTCTTTAACACCAATAAAGTTCTCGTGTTGTGCTAGAGGTTCAATAATATCAGGTGTTAAATCTTGGCCGGTGCGCCCTGCTACGTTGTAAATAAACGCAGGACCAATGGCTAACACACGCTTAAAGTGCTCTTTTACACCTGCAATCGACGTACGGCCATAATAGGGGTTAATTTGCAGTGCTGCATCCATACCGCTGGCAAAGCCATATTCTGTGGCTTTAATTGCTTCGCGCGTATTATTACTGCCTGTATTACCCACAATGATCAGCTTATCTGAATACTTATTAACACTGTGCGCGATCAGCATTAAATGCTCTTCCCAGTTCATTAACTGGCCTTCACCTGTAGTGCCACCAACCACAATGCCATCAACACCGGCAGCGATTTGCTGTTCAACTAAAAAGTCATAGGTGGCTAAGTCAATTTCACCACTGGTTAAATACGGTGTTTTAATCGCTGTTATAAGGCTTGCTTGTTTAATTTGTTCTAGGGTGCGCATAAAAAATTATTCTTAAAAAAACTTGCCGTAGTTGTAACATAAAAGTAGCCGTTTTCCGAGTGTTGCGTGGTTAATTAATTAAATTACTTGTGTTGTTGAAAGGCTTAGTCCAAAATAAACAACTGTATAAATGAACAGTATATTTATTTTTTAACTTTGAGTGCACTTTATATGCGTTTATCACGATTTTTAGCAACCCATTTTTATCACAGCGAAGAGCTATGCCATGCATTAGCGATTGATGAAGATACGCTACTGCATTGGCAAGACAGCGGATTATTCCCTAAACCCAGTTATTGCATTAAAAATCAATTAAGTTGTAGCTCATTCTCGGGGCTGTATGAATGTGAAGAATACGACGACTACTACCCGCGCGGCTGTGTAAACTGGGGGCAAGGGCTTGCTAAACAAAAAATAACCTCGTCAAGTCAAGCATTTAGTTTTTTTGCCCAACACTATATGGCCGCACTGAATAAACTCGCACAGCAAGGGTTTGAGTTTAATGAAGAACTGTTTGGCAGTGAAATTGAAGAACATTTACAACAAGTGTGGCAACAGTTTTTATGCAGTAAATATGGTGTACTAACACAAAACGGTTTAATTGATGAAATAGCCGCCGTTGATATTGGCCGCTTAGTGGTTGACGACATCACTGAACTGCGCACTAAAGCTAGCCTAAATCAAGATGAACGCACACGCCTCCACCCCGCCATGAAGCTACTAAACCGCGCACTAAGCCACGGCGCAGAGCACGAAAAACAACATACCCTACGTGCCCGTTATATCGATGCGCTGGTGCTTAAATATGATTTATCGGTTAAGTGAAGAAGGGAAAGGGGCTAGGTTCTAGGTAAAAACCAGAGCATTTCGCCGTTAAATTTATCACTGTAGGTTGTGGTTGAGAGCAACGAAACCCAACGATAAAAAGTTAAAGCAGTAAACCCCAACTAACAATAGAAAAGCCAAAATTCAGCGCTACGTATAGGGAATGTTTGTAACTTTGCCAGGTAACATTATTAATCGCCGTTTAGGTGTGTTATAAACCACCAAAATGATGGTGTTCAATAAGTTATAAAGCACGGAAGTTTTGATGAAAGCCTCAATTATTGAGTTCACAAGTTATAGTGGTAATCAAATACATATTGAATCAATCAACTACGATTTAGACTATTTAAAAGTAGTTGTTGTCGCTAATTCTAATTTACGAATTGAAATATGTTTTCATCAGCCAATTGGTTTTAGATGTCTCGATGAAGGTGATTTATTAGAGTTTTGGGCAAGCAATCAAATAACTAGTAATTGGCTTTTACAAATACATGATTCTGGTTGGTTCGCACAAGAAAGTAATCGCGCTGGCTTCTTATCCAAAGGTAATACTTTAAGTGAGTATTTGATTAAAGGCAGCAATGAGTGTTTAAATGTTCTAAGCACAGATAAGCCGGTAATAAGTTTGGTATAAATGCTTTATAATCGGGTAGCCGGAGGTCTCTAACCTCCAGCCCCCACACCACCCATCATGCGCTTTTTATTAGCAGGAAGTGCAATGGGCAGTTCATCTTCCGTAATGAATATTGCTCCAAATTTCCCTCAATGATATCAAACCTTGTGAAGCTAAGTGACCACTACTGATGTCATTGTCATCCAGTAGCATATTACAGAGCTTTAGATCCACTATTAGCTGATAAGTATTTGCCATTAGACGGTAGTGACACTATAGTAACACTATTTGAGTAGGGCATATTATGAGAGTAGAACTAGTAACAACTTTGAAACGTCAGGCGACTAAGATCTTATCTGAGCTTCACGCTTCTAAAGAGCCTGTACTCATCACTGAACACGGACAACCATCTGCATACCTTGTCGATGTTGATGATTTTGAATTCATGCAAAGACGTATGCAAATTCTAGAGGCTTTAGCGAAAGGTGAAACAGCAATAAGTCGTGGGGAAACACTCTCTAATATTGACGCTAAAGAGAAAATGAATAAATGGCTGAAATAGTTTGGACAAACCCCGCTTTAGAAGATCTAAACGATATTGCTGAGTATATTGCTTTAAGTAATTTGCAATCAGCAAAAAAATTGGTGGTAGAAATATTTGAAAAAATTGAACGCCTTGAAAGCTTTCCTGAATCAGGCAAAAAACCAATTGAATTAGCTAGTTTAAATTACCGTGAAATAGTGGTTAACCCTTGTCGCATATTTTATAAAATAGACAACGATAAAGTTATAATTTTACACGTAATGAGACAAGAACGAGAATTACGAAAATTCTTGTTATTAGCGTAATATACAACTACCCCATATAAGCCAATTCTTGCAATTTCTATCAGGTGCGTTGGCAATAACTTAAATACCAGCCTGCTGTAGCTGATCTTTAGTAAGCTTTTTAGAATTTGGCATTACCCTAAAATCGTCACTTTTCAGAACCGGTGAAAACGACAACTTTATTTTGAGGTTTGCAGTCAGGCCAGCTTGCTGAGGGCTATCAAAGCGTATTAAAAAGCCTCGAATGAGGCTTTTTAGATAATGGTTAACGACGTCTAGGTTGTGGACGTGGTTGAGGGCGAGGTCTTGAATGTACTGGGGGTCTCACCACTGTGACATTATTATAACGTGGGTAGCCTGCGCCATAATACATAGGGTAGCCATAGCCTGCGCCATACCCTACGCCATAACTCACAGAGCCACTAACTTGGGTGTTTTCACAACCAGCAAGGTTTGCTGTAAGTAAGATGGTAGCTGCACTGATCAACGCAATTTTTAAACGTTTCATTATTTTGCCTCCTGTTCAGTGATACCTAAAATTGCACCATTGGGGTCAGAAATAATGGCTAATAGTTCACCTTTTGGTTGGTAAACAATGGTTGCACCTTGTGCGGTTGCTTTTGCTAATACACTTGCTAAGTCAGTTACTGCTACAAAGTTTACCCATTTATCTCGTTGTTCAACTGAGGCGGGTAGTTTTACGATACTTGCCCTTAGCGCTTGTTGTTTTACTAAGTAAAAACTATCTTGGCTATTTGCCACTTGCTCGGTGCTGTAACCAAAGTTTTTATAAAACTCAGCAGCTTGTTGAGGATTAACACTAAACAACTGTGCCCAATCCCACTTTTTAGCAATACCTTGGTGTGCTGTGTTGTTTTCGTCTAAATCAAGAAACGCGATAATAGCGCCTTGAGGGTCGGCAATCACAGCACGTGTACCATATAAAGCAAAGTCATGAGGTGGAAAAATAATAGACGCATTATGCGCAACAGCATCATCTACACTTTGTTGAACATTGCTGGTTGCAACACTGCCGATCCACAAAGCGTTTTCGCTTTTGTTATCTTGCGCTGGACGTTCAATAACACCTGCAATCGGTTGCCCATCGTCATAAAGTAAATGATAACGACTATTTTGTTCGGTAAAGTCTTTAACAGACCAGCCGAAGGTAGTGGTGTAAAAGTCTAACGATTTTTGTACATTGCCAGTATACAAGTCAGCCCACACAACCTTACCCTGAGAGCTTTGCTCAACAGATGCTGGTGTAGTGACCTGTGTTTCGGCCAGTGAAGTAAAACTATTAAATGACAGTAAGGGAAATAAAACAGCTAAACAGTACGTGCTAATTGGTTTCATAAGTAAATCATCCTTTTTCAATGATTCTACGTTATTTAAACTGCAAGTCTATAAGTGATTGAGTTTTATTCAATTTAATATACGGCACATACAAGGCTAGTTAACAACTGCTTTTATTTTCCCAAAGTATGCTAATAGCATTGCTAATGCACTGGCAACAAGACTGGCCGTGGCAAAGAAATACACTAAGCCTAATGCACTGCCCCACGTATAAACTGCGCTAGTGATGGCAACGATAAGCACAGCAAAACCCATAAACTTTAATAATCGAATAGTTTGCTTCGTTGGCCGCTGAGTTTGGCCAAATAGATCATTATAATGGCGTTGCAGTGATAAACTTAGTAATAAGAAGCCTAACAATTGCAGCAGTACATGCTGTAATATCAACATCGCTAAACTCCCTTTGCAGTTTGCTTTATAAGCGGATTAGAGGCATCTATACCGCTGCGTTTTTGCAACACAACAGCAGCAACAGCAAAGCCCCCAGCAAATAACAGCATGGTTAAGTCAAACCCCAGCATTAACCAATCGTTATTGTGTAAGCTTGCTAACATACTGTGCTTGGTTGTCAGCATATTCACCAGTGGTATCAAGGCATAGGCCGCAGCTGCTAACCAGAGCATATTTTGCCAGACTTTCTCAGCCACTCGTGCCAAACAAAAACAACAACACAGTGCAAACACTATAAATAAGCTGTGCATTTCCCACTGGGCACGACTGACCATTTCAATAGGTAGTAAGCGATTAGCCCAAAAGTAAGCGGCTATGGCTATGGGTAGGCCGACAACTACTGCGGCGTTGAGTTTGTCTATCACATTGATAAACCTAGATTGCTGTTTTTTACGTTTTTGCACCCAAATAATCATTCCAGTTGCAATCATTCCAGCTCCTAACAAGCCTGATAAAAAATACAGCCATCTTAAGTAGATGTCAGCAAACAAGCCTTCATGCAAATGCTCCAACACATCATAGACCTCTGCTGCACTGTATTTTTTACCTGTAGCTTGTTCTATTTGAACTTGCCCGCCGACAGCGCGATAAGTAATAAGCGTCGCAAACTCGATGCCCTGCTGGGCATCAAACCACACTTCAAACCCTGATTGCTCCGTGTTACGGTCTACTACCCCTAAATAATTTACAGCCTGATCCTTAAAACGTGATTTCGCATCAATTAATGCGGTTTCAAGTGATAAGTTCGCAGCAGGTAACGCTATAAATTGCGTTGTTATGTTTTCTGCTTGCGTTTCATCATATAACTGACGGTGCATTTTTTGGCCTTCGCCATAGGTTGCATCCACCACCGGCGCGAATGACACGCCCATCAATAAAACAAGCCCACTGTATGTAATCATTAAATGAAAAGGCAGTGGTAACACACTAAAAATATTATGAATATCGAGCCAGCTTCGCAGCCCTTTATTGGCACGAAAAGTAAAAAACTCAATAAATATTTTTTTATGAATAATCACCCCAGTGACTAAACCAATAAGCATGAGCATCGTTGCTAAACTAGTGACCAAATACCCGACAAAAATCGGCACGTAATGTAAGTTATAGTGCAATCGGTATAAGGTTTCGCCACCACTGGTTTCTCTGGTTGTTATCAGTTCCCCCGTACTAGGGGCAAGGTTTTTTTCATGCCACTGTCTTCGCGTTCCAGTCTCTTTATTGGCGGGTTGCAACCATGAAATATCAATATATGGATCACGTGCTGATGGGTAACTAATGTACCACTGTGCGCCGTCTGCTGCGTGCGTTGTGAGCTGTTGTTGTGCCGTTTTCAGTATCGTTAAGTCATCTATGGGTTCATTGACAATGGCTATTTCGGGTTTCATCCAGCGGTCTATTTCATTTTCAAAATAGCCTACAGTGCCCGTTACAAAAATAAAAAACAGTAACCAAGCAAATGCAAAGCCCGACCACGTGTGTAGCCAGCTCATGGATTGTCTAAATCGAGGTTTCATACTACTGCGGCCCCTGCAAATAGTAATTAAATAAGTGAAGTAAAATACATACACCACCTACAACAACAAAAGCACGTTTTGTTGTTTTAGTGGCAAATACAAATAACACGGTGATAAGGTAAAAAATAAAGCTAAGCATTAACCCAGTAATAATGCTGTTTGTTTTGTCGCTTAATAGGTGGTTTCCTATCAGTATAGCGCTGAGCATTGCTACAAAATACCCGCCGATTAACGCAATAAGCACGCGAATAGTTACATCAATTGCAGTGAGGTGTTTTTTTGTCAGATTCATTGATAAGCGGTAGGTGCTTTATTAAAGCACCTACCTCATTCAGGAGTTAAAATTTATATGACACACTAAGGCGAATATCACGCCCTGGCTCTTTGATCCCTACTACACTTTCATAGCCTGGTATATGCCCGTAATCAGCAACACTGCCGTGGCTTAAGTAAGATTCATCAAGCAAGTTCTGCACTGATAAATCAAACCTTAAATTTGTAAGTGGCTCGTAAGTGACATAAGCATCAAATAAATCGTACCCTGGTTTATTGATTGTTTCGAGCTCGCTCAACCAGCCAAGTTCAATTGAGCGGTGGAATACTTCAATATCATTAAGGCTGGCAACATGATTATAGTTTAAACCAAACTTAATTTGCTCATTTACATGGTAGTTAAAGTTTACATTGATAGAATCGCCAATTGCATTGCCTAAACCACCATATTCGTAGGCGGCCATTTCAATACCATCGATATTAACCGTGCTGTAACCTGAGGCGTCATTGGCATCTGGCCACACAAATGAGGCATTATTTAATTCAACATCGTTATGGCTGTAACTTACGATAACATCAAAATTATCCCCTTGATAACCTGATACCAGCTCAATACCTTTGGTTTCTAAATCACCAATGTTTTCGTAAAATACCCCTTCACGGCCTTTAAACTTATCAAATACCACGTCATTTATTACGCTTAAGTACATTGATGCTTCAAACAACCAGGTACCATCGTTATACACTAAGCCAAGCTCTGTGTTATCGACTTCTTCAGGTGATAGATCTTGATTTGGTGTAAGCTCGCCAACTGTAAAGGCATCAGCTACTTGTCGGCCTCTGAGTGCTTGCGCATAACCAGCAGACAACTTTAATGATTCTGTAAAGCTATACTCAAAACCAATATTACCACTAACGCCATCTTGCTTGTCTGTCGAAAACTCATCTGTTGTAGTCACTGGCGCACCACTGGCATCGGTTTCAACTACCCACACACCATCAACTTGTATCCAGTTGGCTTCTATACCGCTGTGATCCAGTTCATACGCGTCATAACGTGCACCAAAGCTAAGTAACAAAGCATCCGTTAGTTGCCAATGATCTTGCACATAAACACCGGTTACAGTGCCTTTTTCGTCAAAAATACCGCCAAAATCTTCATACGATTGCGAGTGCACTTTATCCACTTTTTGCTCTACACCATATGTCAGCGTATGTTGACCTAAATCACTGGTATTTCGGATATCAAACCCCGTGGTTTCTATTGTGGCATCCCAAGTGTAAAGTTCGCGCTTAAAAGATGATTCGGTTCGATAAATCGTTGTTTCAAGGTTTACTGCACTATTTAAGTACCAAGCATGATTTAATACCATGGTTTCACGCTCTCCCCACGACATAAATAGTGGATCACTTTCAAGCGGAGCCCAGTTAGTCTGTTTACCAAACTCACCTTCTTCTTTACGGTTTTCGTAACTGAGAGTTAAGTTTTGGTTTTCTGTCAGTTCGGCGTTTAGCTTAATAAATGCAAGGGTTTGATCGGCTGCGGTACCGGGTATTTCTTCGCCATCACCGTCGTCCATATTGTCGCGGCTAACATTTACGTATGATGCTAACACCCCGACTTTGTCTGTTAACTTGCCGTATAGAGAGAGGCTTTCTTTGTGGCCGTCATTACTAAAGTAACTCGCTTTGGCAATACCACCAAATTGCTCATTATCACTGAGTAAGTTATCTGCACTTTTTGTTTTAAAGCGAATAGCACCGCCAACAGCGCCTGTACCGGATGTTGCCTCACCTGCACCGGCTTGTACTTCAACACTTTGTAATAGTTCAGGTTCAATAGCAACACGGCCAATATGATGAAACAGTGTACTGGTTTGCGGCGCACCATCTACAGTTACATTAACCATAGAGTCTTCCATACCGCGTACAAATATTTTTTGTGCTATGCCTAGTGAACCACCTACAGTCACAGAAGGCGTATGACGAAAAATATCTTCTAAATCGTTTGCTTGGTAGTTTTCAAGCTCAAGTGGGGTAATTTCTGAATTTGTTGTAGCGCCAACGACTGTGATTTTTTCTATTTTCTTTTCTTGTTTAGACTCTGCATGAGCGTTAAAGCACAGCGCAAGTACAGCACTGGCAATACTGGTTTTTACAAACGTGTTATTTTTTAATACAGATGACATGAACTAGGTCTCAAATAAGTGTTAAATACTTAATTAAGAATTATTACCATTTAAGTTCAGTAATGATACGACTTTTACAATTGTTACATTTAAGAAATAGGAATCATTATCACCACCATTAACCCTCCAACGGGATCGTTCTCTGCGCTGATCTGCGCTCTAACACTGGCTAAGTGACGTTTAGCCAAGGCTAAGCCTAAACCAAAGCTATCACCTTCACTGATCCGCGCGTCGTCGACCCTAAAAAATGGCTCAAATACTTTTTCTAAATACTGCTCAGGAATACCTGGACCTTGATCGCTTATTTGTAATTTGTAACAACCAGCTTCTAACGACATACTAATAGTAACTTGCTCACTAACTGGGGTATAACGCAGCGCATTTCTGATCACGTTTTCAATGGCAGGACACAAAGCGCGGTGGCAACTGTTTTCAATTATTGCACTGGCTGGCGCATTGACAATCAATTTGCGATCAGGAAATTCATAACGGGCGTCTTCAATTAATACATCGAGCAGATCCACCAAGTCAACAGGCTCTTGCTGAATAATGGGCTTTTCATTTTCAAGCCATGCAAGGGTTAAACTGTCTTCAACAAGTTTGCGAATATGCTTAGACTCACGGGTAATTCGCTCAAGATGCTGCTTACTTTCATGTTCATCAAAGTTTTCAACGGCAATATCTAATCGCGTCAATGGCGTTCTTAATTCGTGGGATAAGTCTGAAATAAGCTGACGTTGATTATTAATTAGCTCACCAATATGACTGGCCATTTTATCGAAAGTCAAAGCAAGCTGGGCAAGCTCATCTTTGCGGCCGCCTAAATATTTCGCCACCCTGACTGAAAAGTTACCACGACTAAACTCTGCCGTCGCTTTCTCTAGTTGCTGTAAAGGCGTAATGATATGGCGATATAAAATAATCGATAACACCACTAAAACCAGCATGGGCATAATTATTTGCAACATGAACTTAGTTGTTGTCCAGTGATTACCTGGGCGCATACGATCAGGCAATTTTATAAGTAAACTGGCATTCGAGTCGGTAAATGGGATCTCCATAATGGGGTTTTGCTCAAAATACAAGTGGATCTTCCACTCTACGCTGCGGCCAAAATGATAATTACCGACTATCTCTTTATCAAACGTTTCGCCAGCGATATGCTTAACTTTAAAGCCAGCGATAGATATCCAAGTATTCTCCTGTGCTTTTAAATCTGCCAGCCACGTATTTAACTGGGTTGTCTTTCCCGCTGTATAAAGCTGTTCAGCATGTGCTCCCCACGCTTGTAATTGCGCACGATCTTGCTCTGCAATAAAGCTCATGCTTTCTTCGGTTTTTAAGGTGAATAGGTGTAATAAATAAAAGAATGAAACTAAACCAGTGACTAAAATTAGGCATAACTTCCAAAGTAATTTACGCTTCATTTAAAGCAGTATCCTTTACCATGCACTGTTTGTAAGCGCTCCCCTAGCCAGTTTGCTTCTGTTAGCTTTCTTCTTACTCGACTAAGGTGCATATCGATACTGCGATCATAAGCGCCTAACTTTTTATTGAGTACCGCTTGATATAAGTCTGCTTTACTGACTATTTGATTTTGCTGTGAAACTAACTCCCACAGCAATTTAAATTGGATCGGCGTAAACTCTAGCTCTGCACCATTAACATAAATAACTTGCTTGGCAGCATTAAGCATTAGGCCATCAATGTTTATTTCTACGTGGCTATTAGGTTGAACGCTGACTTGACTACGCCTGAGTAGACTTTCTATTCTTAGTAGCAGCTCTTGGGTGTTAAATGGTTTCGCAACGTAATCATCTGCGCCATGACTTAAACCTAAAATACGCTCTTCTTCAGCGCCTTTTGCCGAGACCATGATGACAGGTTGTTGACTGGTTTCGCGCAATTTTTTTAATAGCGATACACCATCTAATTTAGGTAACATTTTATCAAGTAAAATAAGGTGATGTTGTTGAGTCTGGGCTATTTTTAACCCTGTGACACCATCATAGCACTGCTCAACGTTGTAACCTGATTTAACCAATAAATCGGTGAGGTAATTATTTAACGTACTATCGTCTTCTATTAATAAAACTTTTATTTTTGACACCAGGACACCCAAAATTAATACAAACGATAATTGCTATTGTTTTCATAATAATCATTGAGCTTTGTAATGTAAATAATTACCTAGGTGCTTAAACAATCCACACAGTTTACGTTACGCTTTATAAACAAGTTTAAAAGCGATTTTTCCCATTAGTATTTTCAGGCTTCATAACTTGCTACACTAATCACGTGTCACAAAAGCGTGTAGAATCACGACTTAAAAATGAGCCAAACACTAAACTCACATCTTTTGATGGTTTAAATAAACAGCAGCCGTTAACGCGATGATTTCTTATTCTTGATGCTCAAATTGACCACGATACACTTCAAATACTTTTAACACTGTGTGTTGCGCCTTGCTAAGGCCATCAAACCAGGCATCAAATAAGTCATCATCATCTTGGTCGCTCAACGCTAAATATTGCGCAAGCAATTCAACAATATCATTGTGGGTGCAACTTAATGGATCTATTTGTTGTGCAAGCACACTATGATCACGACTACGTAATGTTTCCATCACCCTCTGATCTATCTCTTGGGTGTTTTCTTGGGCAGATTCACTCATAAAATTCTTAGCTCCTATATCCGACTACATATTATTTATAACAGGCTAATTCCCAATAGCTAGTTTTTTTGATCTAACTGCTTATTTTTTAATTTATTTGTGTAAATTAGCAGCATTGCCGCCACTTCCTGATGTTTAAAATAGTATTTGCAAAGGCTCTTTGTTTACTATAAATTACCGTTATAATATCACATAACACTAATTATTTAGTAAAAGGCGTTTTATGAAACCAAATATTCATCCTGATTACCAAACAGTTGCTTTTCACGATACAGCTGCAGATAGTTATTTTTTTATCGGTTCAACGATCAAAACCGATCGCACCATTGAGCTTGATGGAAAAACTTATCCCTATGTGCCTATTGATGTTTCCAGTGATTCACATCCATTTTATACAGGTAAGCAAAAATCAGTGACTACAGATGGCCGCGTTGCTGCATTCAACCGTCGCTTTAAAAACCTTGGGAGCAAATAATTCATGAAAGTATTAAGTTCACTAAAAAGTGCAAAAAACCGTCCCGGCTGTCAAATTGTTAAGCGCAAAGGTCGCGTTTTTGTAATTTGTAAAGACAACCCACGCTTTAAAGCTGTGCAAGGAATGAAAAAGAAAGGCCGTTGATCTTTTATTTTTGAGTACATTAACTTACTAAACCAGAGTCAGCTTAAAGATTAGTATGTTAATGTGCTCTTTCAATTTCCATGTCATTCGTCGCAACATTTCCTTTACCTTGATACTCCTCTGCAACCCTTGCCATCTCTACTTTTTAGCTAAACAGTACAAAACGCTACATAACTATCATTCACTAAACAAAATTGAAACTTTAAAGTTGCCCATGTTAATCCAGTGCTAATTGCACTTAACAAGTAAAGAACCCATACCCACAATACAAAGATGGGCCTGTGGGAATAGAACAATAATCAACCGGGTGAAACAATGAAAAATCAAAATATACTCAGTGCAAGTATAAAGTTCGCTTTATTTGCTTCTGCAGCGTCGCTTTCAACTCTTGCTGTTGCGCAACAAGAAGAAGACGGTGTAAAAAAAGTAGAGCGTATCGAAGTTACCGGCTCGCGGATTTTACGAGAAGGCGCAATTGCACCTGCGCCTGTTACGGTGATCAGTGGCGAAGATCTCGTTAACACAGGTGCCGTTAATATTGGTGAAGCATTAAATAAATTACCAGCACTAGGTAATACATTCTCATTAGCAAACTCTGGTCGCTACATTGGTACTGCGGGCTTAAATACATTAGATCTTAGAAGCATGGGAACAGATAGAACGCTCGTGCTTGTTAATGGTAAGCGACATGTTTCAAGCTCAGCTGGCTCTCAAGCTGTGGATACAAATGCAATCCCAAGTGTTTGGGTAGAGCGAGTTGAAATCATCACAGGCGGCGCATCTGCGGTATACGGTGCTGATGCAGTTACTGGTGTAGTAAACTTTATTCTTAAGGAAAACATTGAAGGATTTGATGTAAGTGTTACTAAAGGAGCTTCTGAACTTAGTGATTACAATAATGAAAAAGCTACGTTTTCTTATGGTACAAACTTTGATAATGACCGTGGTAATGTAGCCCTTTCTGTAGAATATTCAGCACAAGATACGTTAAATGCATTAGATCACCCATGGACTGATGGATCTTACAGAAGTATGACCAACACCGCACAAACGGCGGAAAATAAAGACGATCCAAACTTCCCTGATAAAATTTATACACCAAATGCAGGCTATTATGCAATAAATAACGCTGGTGTATTTGCCCTAAGCAATGGTTATGTTAATTCATTTAATCCAGACAGCAGCTACCGTGAACTTTATATCGGTGACCAAGTTGATGGCTTAGCTTGTGCTAATTGTGATTCTTTCAATCTAGCACAATTCACAGAAATCCAGCCAAAATTTGAACGCTATAATGTAAACTTTAAGTTCAATTATGATATCACAGAGCAATTAAATGCTTATTTTGAAGCTAAATATGTTAACAGCGAAGGAGAAAGTATTGGTCAGCCAGCATTTTTCTTTGGCGATCCTCGTAATAACATCCAAATAGATAATGCTTATCTAGATCCAGCAATTAAAGCAATGATGGAAGAAGAAGGTGTTAACTCTATCAATGTGCTTCGCATGATGACTGACTTAGGCCGACGAATTGAAAACAATACTCGTGAAACAACACGATTTGTTGCTGGTCTAAAAGGCACTGTATTCAGTGACTGGGAATTAGACTCATCTGTTGTATACGGTCAAACTGATTTAGAGCGTGTTAATGGCGCTAATATGATCATGGCAAATTATTTTAATGCACTAGATGCTGTTAAAGATGATGCCGGTAATATTGTATGCCGCGATGAAGACGCAAGAGCAGCAGGTTGCGTACCTGTAAACATTATGGGTTTTGGTACACCTAGCCAAGAAGCAATTGACTATATCAATACCATATCTGTAGGTACATCTCAAATTACCCAAACAGTTGTATCAGCCTCTTTAGCAAACGCTGCAATATTTGAACTACCAGCAGGTTACGTTGGCTTTGCAGCTGGTGTTGAATACCGTAAAGAAGAAAGTGAAACATTAGAGCCAGATAACGCTGAAGGAACTTTCTTTAACGCACTTGGTGAAGATAAAGGCGAGTTTGATGTAAGTGAAATTTATTTTGAAGCATCAGTGCCATTATTAGCTGACTTACCATTTGTGCAAGATTTAGTATTAGACACTGCTGTACGCTACGCTGATTACAGTACAATTGGCGATGCTACCAGCTGGAAGCTTGGCCTTGACTGGACTGTGAATGATCAATTGCGAGTACGAGCAACGCAATCAGAAGCATTAAGAGCACCAAACATTGGTGAGATCTACGGTGCGCCGAGTCAAACTTTCTACAACGTAGACGACCCTTGTAAAGCCGATAACTTAGATGATTTACAAAATAGCGATACCCGTAGAGCAAACTGTGCAGCACTAGGTGTACCTGCTGACTTCAATTCAGAGTACGACTCTAAAACTTTAGAAGGACTAGTCAGTGGTAATGAAGATGTACAAGGTGAAGAATCTACAAGTACGACCATTGGTTTAGTATACCAACCCTCATTTATAGAAAATGCTGTGCTAACAATTGACTACTGGAAAATTGAACTTGAAGACGCGATTTCTACAATTGGTTCTCAAGACATTCTTGACCGTTGCGTAGATAGCAGTACCGGTATTAATAACCAGTATTGTAACCTTATTACTCGCGATAGCACTTCAAGCGAAATCACACTAATTCAAAACTCAGTTCTTAACGTTTCAGGTCAAGAAGCTTCAGGGATTGATTTTGAGCTAGGTTATGACTTTGATGCTTTTGAAGGGAATGTAACGACTCGTTTAATTGGTACTTACTTAATTGAACGTAAAGATTATCCATTCCAAGACCAGCCAGCTGAATATTATGAATACGCAGGTACAACTGGTGAAGCTCAATGGCAAGCAAACTTATCTCTGGGTTATACCTATGAAAATTTCTTTACGACTTTTGATACTCGTTATCTTGAAGAAGTAAGCTTATATACTGATCAAGAGTTAGAAGACAACCCTAATCCAAGTAATTTATTAACCTATGGCACATACTTTATTTCGGATGCCACCATTGGTTATAACTTTGATAATGGCGTTGGGTTAAAGCTAGGTATCGATAATATCTTTAATCGTAAACTACCATTTGGCACAATCGGAACAGGTGCTGGTAGCGCCAGCTACGACAACATTGGTCGTTTAGGTTATTTAAAACTATCGTATAAGTTTTAAAACAAATGGCACATAACATGTGCCATTACTCTCCCAACAAAGCCTAATTTGATTAGGCTTTTTTATTAAATTAGTAATAAGCGGGTTTATCACTTACCAAATAACAGTTCCCAAAAACCGGGAGGCTCATGTAATTTATGATATTGTTTACGCAGTCCATTAATCGATTTTAATGGCCCTTTAGCAGCATTTAACCCTTGCTCGTTTGCGAGTTTCTTGGCAAGTTCTGCTTTAGACAGTACTTTATCTAACCCTTGTAACGACTGCGTTTCTTCGTTGTGGAATGTCGCTGTTTTAGCACGTTGCACCAACGCAATAAATTCATCAATTGCTTGATTAAACTCACCTAACTGTGTGGCTTCTACACTTTTCTTATAGGCTAACCCCATATTTTTCATATTCGTTTCAAGATCGAGTGTCTCGCCAGCATATAAAACCGGGGTAAAAAGTAATACAAAAAAACATAACAGTGTTTTCATTTAAAACCTAACTGACTAAAAAGTAATTACACATATTGTACACCGCTATGCGTATGAATATAACCTTTGCCTAAATGGGGTCAAGCTATGAGGTTTACCGCTGCTCTGCTAAGATAATAATTAAATTGAATAATTAGTTGAGTGTTTATTTAATGCGATTATGGCGTATTTTTTGTATTTATTCTTTATTGTGTTTTTGCGCAACTACGCATGCCACTGTTAATGTTATTTTTATTAATCCAGGGTTTGATAAACAGCCTAGTACCGACGCGCAGAGTACCGGTGAATTCTGGTATAAAGTATCTAATATAATGCAAGCTGCCGCAGATGATCTAAATATTACTCTCACAACCCATTTCGCCAATCGAAATCATATAACAATGAAAGCACTTATTGCAGATGCAATAAAGTCTAAGCCCGATTATTTAATTCTCGTTGATGAGAAAAAGGTCCTCAGTGATTATTTAACCACACTCAACACACATGATATTCCGATTTATTTTTTATTAAACAGACCTGATAAACTAAAGCTGAGCACTCTTAAGCAACGTAATGTCCACGTCATTGGTAGTGTAGTGCCTGGAAATCAAGAGGCTGGTAAACATTTAGCAACTTTACTATATCAACAACATAGCAAGGTTAATTCAGGAACAATGAATCTCCTCGCATTACTTGGCGATTACACCACACCTGCAGCAATTAAACGACGTGCTGGTTTAGCTAACTTTCTATCTGAACACCCTGATGTGACACTTGTTGCAGAAGATGTTGCTCATTGGTCAAGGCAACAAAGCTATACAAAGACCTTTGCATATTTACAAACAGTGCCAAGTATTAATGCGATTTGGTGTGCCAATGATGCTATAGCCTTTGGCGCTGCCCATGCATTAAATGCGCAGCAACGCAGAGACACTGCTGTCGTAGGTGGTTTCAATTGGGATAGCGCACCTGCTGAGGATACATACTTAGACATTTCTATGGGCGGGCATGTATTATTAGGCGCATATGCGCTGTTAGCTATTTATGATGCGACTAAAAGGCCACAACAATTTGCCATACAGCACGAGGATCTAACCTTTTTTACACAAAAGAAACCGATGCTCCAGCCGCTTATCGAGTATATAAATGATGGCGAATTAGGCAAAATAAACTTTCTAAAATTCGCACGTAGCCAAGCAAACCATTTGATATTCACTGTCGAAAATCTATCTAAAGAGCTCAAAAACACACTGTAAAGGGGCTTTACAGTCATTTTTAAGCACGCTATAACAGTAGTTAGTACCCCCTAAATTTAATAAGCCGAAGGATTTACCATCGGCTTTAAAATGTTTAAGCACGCTATTCGCTATTCGCTATTCGACAACCATAAACCTTGATACGGGCTAAGCTCAATAGTTTGTAGATCGTCAGACAGCTGAACTCCTTCGATTAATTCGTACCAATGTTCTGTTGCGATTAAATTTAGATCAGCTAACAATAATTGCTGTGGTTGAGCACTGACATTGTAAACGCAAAAAATACTTTGCCGTCTGTCGATACTTTGTCGCCAAAAACCAAATAGTGCGCCAGTTAAATGTAGGGTAAACTGAGTTGCATTAGGATGAAATGCAGGCTGCTTTATTCTAACTTTCAATAACTTACGAATGTTTTCAAACACCTGTGCATAGTGGCTACTAGTATCCGCTAATTTGTTAAGTAAATCAGCTTCTTGCCAACGGTGACGATTCACTGAACGGTTATGCTGAGTGTTATCAAAACGCACATAATCATTGGTAGTTCCCATTAAGCTATGGATATAAAGCCCTGGGATCCCCTCCAGCGCAAACATAATGGCATGCGCACATAAAAACCGTTGCAGTCCCCACTTGTCTGGCCCTTGATGAGTTCCCTGCAACGCATCAAATAAAGCTATATTTAATTCATAAGGTGAGCTGGTACCATTTTCAGCAGTACGCATCGACACTTTACCGCCAAAACGACTGACCGTAGTAACCATTTTCGCTACTTCATTGTGATCTAATAACCCCTCAACAGGTCTTAAGCCAATACCATCGTGTGATGCAATAAAATTAAAGTATGCCGTGCCATTTTGTGCCGGCGGCATACTCATCATCCAATGTTTCAATGCTGCGCTGTCACCACTTAATAAAGTGTGTAAAAGTAAAGGCGGGAGTGAAAAGTTATAAATACAGTGTGCTTCATTGGCATTACCAAAGTAAGATAAGTTTTCACGATTAGGAATATTGGTTTCTGTGATGATCACCACATTGGGCTCTACGTGCTCAATTAACGTTCTCAGTAGGCGGATCACCTCATGAGTTTGCGGTAAATTAATACAGGATGTATGCAACTGCTTCCATAAAAAGGCGACGGCATCTAAACGAAAAATTCGTACCCCATTGTCCAAATAATGACGAATAATACCGACAAACTCATTTAATACTTCTGGATTTTCGAAATCAAGATCAACTTGGTCATGGCTAAACGTACACCACACATGGCGCTCTCCTACTGCTGTTTGCACTGTATTTAATAATGGAGATGTGCGTGGTCTAACAACCTGTGATAAATCATCTGCTAGGCTTGCCGTTTTAAAATAACTTAACCCCGGCTCCTTGCCCTGTAAAAAGTTTTCAAACCACCGGCTGCGACTTGAACAGTGATTGATCACTAAGTCAGCCATTAGTTTCACATCGTTCGCAATTGCTTGAATATCCTGCCAGCTCCCGAGTGACTCGTTCACCTGTACATAACTCATCACCGAAAACCCTTCATCTGAGCTATACGGATAAAATGGCAGAATATGTAAAGAGTTAATATAATCTGCACACTGAGTTTTAATAAAGCGATGCAAGGTATGTAATGGTGGCTCTATTGGGTTTGGCACAGCATCTGCAGCATCATTAAAGCGCATGATAGAATCACCGTAGGCGATTAAAATAATATCCTGCTCACTCCAGCGATTTTTATGAGGTGTAGGATCACGAACCGCATCATCTTTTAGCATGGTAGTAATAAGCTGGTTTGCTAATTGTGATAGGCTTACACCAAGATTACTGTCAGCGTAAATTGTTTCTAAGTGCTGCTCAACGCGTTGCTGTAATAACTCTCTGCTCATTATTAACCTCTTTGTTCACTTACGATGAAAACTCTTTATTATCAAGTTCAACCGCTTCTTCCAAACGCGAAAACACATCCGGCATCGCTGAAGCTACGCGGTTCCAACTTGGCACAAACGGCGCTTCCATCGGGTGTTGCAAAAAATGCTGCCCTGCATTCATGATGTTTTGTGCGAACATTTCAACGGCTTTTTCTTCTTGATGAATATCGAGCTTTAAACCATTCATCATGGCATCGTTATGGTAGGTTTCGATAAAATCCAGCGCAATTCGGTAATACGTTGCTTTAAGAGAACGAATGGTTTCAGTGGTAAATGTCACCCCTTGCGTGGCTAACTTACGAAATAGCGCTTTAGTAATGTCTATCGACATTTTCGATAGACCAGCCGCTTGGTTATCCAATGACAAAGTTTGGTGTTTATGATCATAGTTATCTGCGATATCGACTTGGCATAAGCGATTGTGCGAGTAGTTACGGTACATTTCTGATAATACGCCAATTTCTAACCCCCAATCACTAGGTATGCGAATATCGTTTAATACATCACGGCGAAAAGAAAACTCCCCCGCCAATGGGTAACGAAATGAATCCATATACTCTAAATAATCGGTGCTGCCTAAAATCGTTTTAAATGAGCGTAACAATGGCGTTACTAATAAGCGTGAAACACGGCCATTGATTTTGCCGTCTGCGGTTCGCGGGTAAAAACCTTTACAAAATTCATAATTAAAGCGTGGATGGGCAACTGGATAAATTAACCGTGCCAATAAGCTACGGTCATACGTTAAAATATCACAATCATGTAACGCTATAGATTCGACTTTTGCGGTTGCTAACTTATAACCCATGCAATACCAAACATTACGGCCCTTCCCAAGTTCTCGCGGCGCTACGCCGAGCGTTTGCAATTCTTTGTCAAGCGCTTGCAAGCGTGGCCCTTCATTCCATAAAACACGGTGGTGTTGGCCAAGCTCCGCAAAAAATTGTAACGCATGACGATATTGGCTTTCATCAGCTCTATCTAAACCAATTGTAATTTGTGATAAATAAGGCACATGTTTAAGCTCTTTGATGATATTTTGCAGTGCAGGTCCTTCAAGCTCACTGTAAAGAGATGGCAAGATCAAACCCATTGGTCGTTGCTCTGAAAAACGAACCAATTCAGCTTCGATATCTTCAAGTGGTCGATCGGCAATATTATGTAACGTTGTAATGATGCCATTTTGATAAAAATCAGCCATGTGATTGCTCCTGTTTAGACGCTAGTTGCGCTTTGATAACACTTAAATCGGACACTTCGTCTATCCAACCTTGCGGTGCGGGATGTTCACTGAGTAACCAAGGTTTATGAGCTAACTTGGCTTTTGCTTTACTTGCTGGGTTATTAATTAAAATTGCAATATCTGCTTCGTCGAGCATCGCCATGTCGTTTTGACTATCACCTAAAGCAATGGTGGTGAAAGAATAGCGATAATGTTGTTT
The DNA here is from genome assembly GCF_005886375.1 of Pseudoalteromonas sp. S1727. Lineage (NCBI taxonomy): Bacteria > Pseudomonadati > Pseudomonadota > Gammaproteobacteria > Alteromonadales > Pseudoalteromonadaceae > Pseudoalteromonas > Pseudoalteromonas sp. S1727. The sequence goes on along the minus strand of NZ_PNDT01000011.1, from coordinate 93,003 downwards.
AAACTGATTAAGTAGCCAATTTTGAGCAATCCCTTTATTAGTATTGCGATTAAGGTGAATAAAACGCCCACCTATTAACACCTCATACTCAAGCGGTTTTATCGCTTCTAAAAAGTCCAACAGTTGCTGCTCTGTCCCTTGCCAAAATAACGGATCTGAATACTCCCGAATGCGTGCAAGCTCACTTTGCTCAATACTCAGCCCCGTAATTTGACTGACTTCTTGTGCAGATAATTGACTAAATAAACGATAATAATCACTAAACTCATGAGCATGAGTATGTAGCTCTTGCTGTAATTGCTTACAACTAGGCGATAATGCATAACGCCAATGCTCATCGAGCTCTTCACATCCTATGGGTTTGAGGTCAAAATAAAATTTAGGGATATAAACTGCGGAACCGTTTTCGATTATAAAAGGTTGGTTATGCCCTAATGATTTTTGTAATGCATTTACCTCTGCAAAAGTTTTACTAGTATTAAAGATAACAGTAATACCAGCTGTCGTTAATTCTGTTAAAAACGGTTTTATTTCATCGCAGTGGTAATCATTATGATCAAGTAATGTCCCGTCTAAGTCGGTAAAAATAAGCGGCATGGAGGTATCATCAGCACGTAACTTCATAGACGCAATATCACGCGACTTATCTAATACTAATAATGCATCAGCATGCTCTGGTAACTGGCTTAAGTTTTCTCGGGTAATTCGCTCAAAGTGAGAGATAAAACGCACTAGCTGCGTTTCATCAAATGTGCCTTTCCCCGCCCCTTTTTTATTTAATAACTTTTGTTCTTGCTCTAACCGCCAGCCATAGACATCTGCAAACGACGGCGCCTTAAGCATTACCGTGTAATCAATCATAGCAAATACATCTTGGTACTCATTGGCTAAGCAGCTATTCACGCAACGTCGCCAAATCCCTTCTGAGTCTTCATGTTCTTCTAATTGATTTACGGGCTGATGTAATTGATACGGCTGCTGTGCTTCACTGCCAACGCACCAGCCTTCAAAAATGATAATATCTACCGCTTGCTCAGTGACAGGCCATAACGATTTTTCAATCGGATCGTCTGTTCTCTTATCAAACTTAGGCAATGAAACACTGCTTTTACCTTGTAACAATTCGCTGAAAGTGTGTTTCATTAAAGCGGTATCATGGGTACCTGGCACACCACGAGTGGCAAACAAAGGATGAACATCTTGTGCCAGTTGCAAACGATGCTCTCGGCTGTGATAAAAATCATCAATCGATATCGCGATACTGTTTAAAGTCGTATTACAATTAAACCAAGTAACTAAAAAGTCAGCCAGGGTTGATTTACCCGAGCCTTGACAACCGTTTATAGCCACCAGCATTGGTCGCCCAGTTGGTTTAAAACGAAGAATATCTTCTGCTAACGGCACAAAATACTGCTCGCTTAAATATTGGTATTTAAGGGGTAGCTGATGCTTTGCTAAAAACGGGGTAATATCCACAATATTGGCCTCTTGCATAATCGCTCCTGATCAGTATGACACTGTTAACAAGATAAATGCAGTTAGTAGACCACTATTTAAATACCTTTACTTTTAATGAGTTAAAAAAATAGCGCATTTAAAATGCGCTATTATGGTGCAATATAATTGCTATATGAGCAGTTATTAAGCAGGCTTTTCAGCCTTTGGTAACACTAAATTAAGTACGATGCCCAAAATTGCGCATAAGCTAACACCTTGCAAGCTAAATTCACTGCCACCGATGTGCATACCGCCAATCCCACACACTAAAATTAACGCTACAATACTTAAATTACGTGGGGTAGTTAAGTCTTCCCCCGATTTAACCAGTGAATTTAAGCCTACTACGGCAATTGAGCCAAACAACAAAATCATGATCCCGCCCATCACTGGAACAGGGATCGTTTGTAAACCAGCACCCATTTTAGCTACGAATGCTAAAATAATGGCGATAATAGCCGTCCATACCATTACTTTTGGGTTGAAATTGCGAGTTAACATCACTGCACCTGTCACTTCTGAATAAGTTGTGTTGGGTGGTCCACCAAAAATTGATGCTGCAGTAGTAGCTAGGCCATCACCAAACAATGTGCGGTGTAAGCCTGGTTTTTTCAGGTAGTCTTTATTGGTGACTTGGCTAATTGCCATCATATCGCCAATATGCTCAATCGCCGGTGCGATAGCAACCGGTACCATAAACAACACTGCCTGCCATTTAAATTCTGGCCACGTAAATGCTGGCATTGCCAACCACTGCGCATCAGTTACAGCATCAAATTGAACGATGCCCATCACTAAAGACACGCTATACCCGGTTATAACGCCCGCTAAGATAGGAATTAGTTTAAATACGCCCTTGCCCCATACTGCAAATATTAACGTCACTAATAACGAAAATGCGGCCACCCAAATTGCTTGCTCATAAGGGATCAACTGTAGGGAGCCATCACCACTTTTACCCATAGCCATATTCACGGCAACAGGAGCAAGCGCTAAGCCAATCACCATGATCACAGGCCCCACAACGACTGGCGGTAAAATTTTATGTAACGTTGCAACCCCTTTAAGCTTCACTAAAATACTTAGCAACATATACGCGCCACCTGCGGCCATTAGCCCTCCCATGGTCGCAGGCACACCCCATAATTGTACACAAGCGATGATAGGGGCTATAAACGCAAATGATGATGCTAAGAATATTGGCACTTGGCCTTTAGTAACAATATGAAAGAGTAAGGTACCAATACCCGCTGTAAATAGCGCAACATTAGGGTCTAAACCAGTAAGTAATGGCACCAAAACCAAAGCACCAAATGCTACAAACAGCATTTGTGCCCCGGTTAATATGGTTTTGATTGAGAAAATCGATTTATCCACGTTTATACAGTGCCAAAAATTTTATCGCCCGCATCCCCAAGACCAGGAATAATATAGCCTTTTTCATTTAGGTGACTATCTAGGGAAGCTGTAAATATTTCCACATCTGGATGAGCAGCAAGTGTTTTTTCAACACCCTCAGGTGCAGCAACAAGCACAATCACTTTGATTTCTTTACAACCGGCTTTTTTTAACATGTCGATAGTTGCGATCATCGAGCCACCAGTAGCCAGCATAGGATCAATAACCAGACTTAAACGTTCATCAATCTTGCCAACCAGTTTCTCAAAATAAGGGATGGGCTCTAAGGTTTCTTCATTGCGTTGTAAACCCACCACGCTGACTTTAGCGGCAGGTAATAACTGCATTACGCCATCCATCATACCAAGGCCTGCACGCAAAATAGGCACTACGGTGATTTTTTTACCTTTGATATGTTCAACATCTAATTGATTACCATCCCAGCTGGTAACCTGTACTTTTTCAAGCGGCAGATTTTTCGTTGCTTCATAAGTTAACAACGTACCCACTTCAGAAGAAAGTTCACGGAAACTCTTGGTACTGATCCCATATTCGCGCATAAGGCCAAGTTTATGTTGAACAAGTGGATGATTAATTACATGAATTGTCATAATAATGCCTAAAAGAAAAATAAATTGCGCTTATTTTAGCTTAAAAAATGCCATCAGACTTCAAAAAAGCATGAACAGTGCAATAAAAGTCGAATCAACTTATTCCAGCCCCACTGTTTTATCTCATTTAACGCAATAATTGTTCTTTTTTGAAGTAACTACACTATAATATGGCTATAAAAAATTTGCTTACTCGGGTTTTATGTCAAAGTTTGCTATTGAGATCATACTCAGTGTTTTATTAGCGGTAATACCTACGTTAGCAGAGGCTAAAAAACCATTAAAAGTGCAGATCATGACCGACTTTGCACCTCAAGTAGATGGTGACTCGCATAATATTGCTACTCAGTTCATGCTGGATATCGAAAAGCAGCTCAATGGAGCTATCGCTCTAAACTTTATTCCTGCAAGTAGGCTAAGAGAATGGCAACAACTACACACCCTGCAAGACGTGTGTTTGTACAATAAAGCCAAAACACCCGAACGCCTTAATAATGCGCTTTTTAGCCATTACCCCATTATGGCTTTTCCCGCAAACCGCTTAGTGGTTTATAATCACCCAGAATTACCACAAAGTGTCAGTTTAGAAGACGCTATAAATAAATATAAGCTCATCATCGGCATTACATCTGGCCGTGCGTACGGCAGTGAAATCGATGATTACATACGTAAACACCCAGACTCATTTATGACCTTAGCTGGTACCACTAGTGCTTTACGGCTTAGCCAAATGTTGTTCCAAAACAAAGTAGATGCCATTATTGAATACAGTGCAGTGTTTGTTTCTCGCCACGGTAAAGATCCAAGAACCACTGATATCCGCTACCTAAGCGTTGCAAACAGTAATCAGGCAATATTCGGTTATATTGCGTGCTCACGTTCAGACCAAGGCCAGCAAGCAATCGCGTTATTTGATCAAGCACTGCAATCGGCAAGTCTTCAACAAGCAATTATTACCAGTCACGAACACACTTTTGTTCCCCCCGAACAAACATTATTGATCAACGCATTAAAAAGCGCATTTAAAACACCAAAGCCATAACTAGTTTAAAATTTGTTCCATCACCCAGCTTGTATGAGTCGCTGAATGGCCTGTAGAAGGATGAGTGATGTTTTTTAACAGTGCCGCTGCCATATTTTCAACGTGGTACTGCTGAATATGAGCCGGGTTTGCTATGTTGTACTGTATTTCACCTGTTTCGTTAATAACAGAAATGGCTTGTTCATCAAATACACTAAAGCTGATCTCGCCTTTTTCGCCATAAACTGTAACAGTGTCAAAGCGTGAAAAACCGCCAAAATTCCAGCTGCCCGAACCGGTAATGCCATTTTTATGTTGCCAACACGCTGTAATTGCATCAAACGCCTTATACAAACTTTGTTGGTTGCAAGCAAGCCCTTTGACATGCTCATAATCACCAAATAAATAGCCGAATAAATCAAGGCCATGACTGGCTAAGTCATCAAAATATCCCCCAGGGGCAATGGCTTTATCCGTTCGCCAATTATATTCACCTGACTTATCTTGCTCACTGGCGGCTTTACTTAAATGCCAGTTAACATGACGAACTTGACCAATTTCACCAGCATCAATCAGGCTTTTTACTTTATTAAAACGCGGTAAAGAGCGACGATAATACGCCACATATAACGGAATGTTTTTACTCGTAAAGGCTTCAAGAATAGCTTCACTTTGCGCTAACGTTGGCGCGAGTGGTTTTTCAATGCAACACGGTTTACCTGCTGCAGCTACTTTTAATGCCAACGCCTTATGGCTATCGGGAGGGGTTGCAATATACACAGCATCAATCTCATCACTTGCGATCAATTCATCGGCCGTTTTAAATACCAAAGGCACATTGTGACGTTTAGCATAATCCTCAGCAAGTGCGGTGTCTCTGCGGGTAACCGCATGTAACACAAAACCTGCTGTGTGTTGATACGCAGGGCCACTTTTCACCTCTGTCACAGCACCACAACCAATCATTCCCCAACGAATTTGTTTCGTCATGCAAGTTTGCTCCCAAAATTTATTTTTGTAATTTGATATTGTTTGCGCATATAAGCATTAACTTTTTTGTGCGCTGGGCTCCAGCCCATTAAAAACCGATAAAAATCAGCCCAAGCAACCGGCCATAGTGTTTGCCACGCGTTAAGAACAACAGCTGTATACTCACTGTGACCAAACTGCTGCATAGCACCACTAAAGTGACGAAAATAACTCGCTAAATAGTCATCAGCAGTATCCTCAAGTTGCTGCTCATTTAAACAGCTACCCAAAAAATACATAACGTCAACAACACCAACGCCACCACCAGTATATTGAAAGTCATAGCCTAAAACATCCATCGTTGAATTATTAACAGCAAAATTCGCAAGTTTTGCATCACCGTGAATAAGCGTTTGATACGGGCAGTTACGCAATATTTTATCTATTTTATCTGCGTGCTGCTTTAATGTGCTTTCGCGCATATTTTCATATTCATCTGGGCGTGTTGCTAAATGCCAATAGTTTCCCTGCAGCCAAAGGGCATCGGGGTTAACTTGAAAGTGAAAAGCATGAAAATACCCTAGCCATTTAATAATTGCTGCTATATGTGCGTCAGTTTCTTGCGCACAAGTAAAACCTTCAGCTGCAAAATCAGCAAACACCAATACCTTTTGCGAGTCATGCTTTATAGCCTTAAAACAACTAAGCGCCCGAGATTGCGAAGGTAATTGTGGTGCATAATGCAGGTACCAATTGTATTCAACATCATAAGAGCAATGCTTACGATTAATTGCAAACTCAGTTTGTGAAATTCGCGGGTGATTTATGTGATCGGGCACACTAATCGCTTTAATAACACATGCTTTTTCATCCAATCGACAACGCACTATTTCACCACAGCCACTCCACAATGAAGTAATCGTTTCGGTGATTTTAATATTCTTATAATGAAGACTAATTAAAGGCAGATAAAAAGACATACACACCAAGGTTTACGAAATCTGCATGTAGTATGGCATAAACGGTTGCAAATTAAAGGGCTTAGATAATAAGACTGTGCTGTTAAGCTGACAACAAAAAAGCCCAGACAAATTGCATGGGCTTTAAAAATAAAAGCGCCCTTACTGCTGGGCGCTTACATTGTTGAATTAAGTTAACTCAAATTTACTGATTTACTGCCGTTTTAAGTGGCTGTGGATTCACTGGCTGTGCGTTTTCGTCGAGTAAGTTCATATCAAAATCAAACTCATCAACACGAATTGCGCGCTCACGTTTTTTGTTGTAATCAATCAGTTTAGCGTATTCTTCCTCAGTGATTACGTTCGCAACGAGTGCATTGTCTAACGTTAATGCAAAACGAATACCTGGTTTGATTGTTTTGGCACGCAAGGCTTTTTTAACTTTTGCGAGTAAATCTAAACAGCCCATTTTCGCTTGGTATGCTTGCTCGTTAATGTAATGACCATCACCTTCAACAGGTTTAACCAAGTGTGTAATTTGCTTTTTAAAGGCAGTATCAAGTTGCGCTTGTTTGGCTAATTCACGAACTAAGTCATCGCTGATTTTTGGCATTTTGGTTGAGTAGTTCATGGTGATGAAACGCATAAACTTACGTGTGCCACTTGCTGGGAAGTTATCTAAAAACTTGTGAAGTGCTTCTTCAGCGCTTTGTAATGCAAAACGAGTTGCATAGTGGAAGTAAGGTGCAGCTTGCTCACGTTCACTGCTCGCTACTTTTTGCTCGTAGTACTTGATAGATGCCATGGCCGCATAGAGGAAGCTCATTACATCACCTAAACGAGCTGATAGCATTTCTGCTTGCTTAAGCTTGCCACCCAATACTAATAACGAGAAATCAGCGTATACAGCGAGTTTTGCTGATAATTTTTGTGCTGCTTTTTCATATTCACGCACTTCAGGAAGTGGTGAATTAGCACCAGCGGTAAACGGTAAAACACCTAAGCGGAATGCACGTAAGCTGTTAGCTACACTGTAACCCACTGTTTTACGCAAGATGCTGTTAAATTCTTTATCAGCGTTTTTATCTTCACTATGGATCGATTCAACCATAGATTGTAAATATGGGTGACAACGCATCACACCTTGACCAAAAATCATCAGGTTACGGGTGAGGATGTTTGCGCCTTCTACCGTAATGGCAATAGGTTGTGCTACATAACCACTGGCTAGCGTGTTTTGTGGGCCGTTTTGAATCGCTTTACCCGCTTGGATATCCATAGCAGAATCGAGTACATCGCGGCCAATTTCGGTCATATGATACTTAGCAATTGCAGTAACTACTGATGGTTTTAAGCCCATCCCTAAACCTTCAGTTGTTAACACACGCATCGCTTCTTGAAGGTACGTTTTACCTGCAATATCAGCAAGTTTTTCTTGAATACCTTCAAACTGACCAATCGCTAAACCAAACTGCTCACGCACAGCGGCGTATTCAGAGGCTCCTTTAAAGGCCACTTGTGATGAACTTACACCTAACGCAGGTAGTGAAATACCACGACCAGCACCTAAACAGCTAACCAACATTTGCCAACCACGGCCGATGTTCTTTTGACCACCAATGATAAAGTCCATTGGTACAAATACTTTATTACCGCGTGTAGTCCCGTTGTAAAAACGAATCCCCATTGGATCATGACGATTACCAAGCTCTACACCTGGGTGATCTTTTGGAATAAGTGCACAAGTGATACCTAGGTTTTCTTTACCGCCTAGCAATCCATTAGGATCAACCACTTTAAAAGCTAAACCTAGCACTGTCGCAATCGGTGCAAGTGTGATGTAGCGCTTGTCCCAGGTGATCTCAAGTCCAAGTACTTCTTCACCGTTGTGCATACCTTTTGTGACCACACCGATGTCAGGAATACCACCTGCATCAGAGCCCGCTTCTGGGCTGGTTAGGGCAAAACAAGGAATATCACGACCATTTGCAAGGCGCGGTAAGTAATGTGCTTGTTGTTCTTGTGTACCAAAATGCAGTAGTAATTCACCCGGCCCTAATGAGTTTGGTACCATAACAGTTACCGCAACAGCCGAACTCTTAGTAGCGATTGTGCCAACAATGGTTGAGTTTGCGTAAGGGCTAAATTCTAAACCACCAAATGACTTAGGAATGATCAGTGAAAAGAAACGCTCTTTTTTCAGAAAATCTAAAATGTAGTCAGGTAAGTGGATACCGCTTTGAATTTCCGTGTCGTCGATCATACCCAGTAACTCTTGTAATGGGCCATCGATAAATGCTTGCTCATCGGCGCTTAAAACCGCAGCGGGTACCGCGCGTAAAGCCTCAAAATCAGGCTTACCTTGGTAGATAGAGCCTTCTAACCACACATCACCTGCATCTAATGCTTCTTGTTCTGTAATTGAAATACTTGGTAATACTTTTTTTAATTTTGTGCGTAAACTCATGATTAACTCATCCGACCAGATAATAATAACCCTATTACGTCATAAAAATGAGATTAGATCAATTGCTCTAACCATTTTTTTAACAGTTTTTTCAATTTATTTTTATCGGCAGGCGCTAAGCTATTGAATAAAAACAGCTAACACGTGTACGCTGAAATGAAAAATAAAGCCAGGTAAACAGTAAATATATAAAACTCACTTTATAGCCACAGGAACCCTCACAAAAAACAGACCATAAAATTAACAATTAAAACTATTTGATAATTAATGTAACTATTATTTGATATAAAAATATCAAAACATGATAGAAAATCACAACTTTTAATACCATTAACGTGACAATCTAACATTGGGAATGAAGCAAAATAAGTTCTCTACCGAAATATAATATTAATAATTAAAGGGTTTCTTTATGTCTGGTAGGTATTTTAAACAAAGTCTAATCGCAACAAGTATTGCAAGCGTATTATTAAGTGGTGTTGCACCGCTTACAGCAAACGCTGCAGAAGCTAAAGATGATGTAGAGGTTATTGAAGTAAGAGGTATTCGTGGTAGTACCGTGGCCGCAATTAACACAAAGCGCTTTGCAGCATCACAAGTTGATGGCATTGCAGCAGAGGATATTGGTAAATTACCTGATGTCACCATTGCAGACTCACTGCAACGTATCACCGGTGTGCAAATCGAGCGAGTGGCCGGTGAAGGGGGACCAATCGCGATACGTGGTTTACCACAAGTTGATACCACATTAAATGGCGAAGTATTTCTAAGTGCGACGACAATAGACAGTTCAGGGGCTGACTTTGGTGACTTACCATCCCAGTTATTCTCTGGTGTAGATGTCTACAAATCAGCAACATCGAGTAATAGTGCCGCGGGTATTGCCGGTTCAGTTAACTTAAAAACACGTCGCCCTTTTGATATGGATGAAGGATGGGTTGTCTCTGGAGGTGCTGAAATCACGCGCGGCTCTATCAGTGACGAAACCGATCCTAATATTAATGGTTTACTCAGTTATAACAACGGAAAAGTAGGTTTCTTATTCTCTGCGGTTACTTCTGAGGCAAACTTAGCAAGCGACTACAACGGTTACAATGACACCTCTGAAAATGGCGGTTTAGGTTGGACTGAAAACAACCATACATGGGGCGAGCAACCGGCAGAAGGTGGCGAAGTTTACAACATCATTCCACATGGCTTTACCGCGTTTAATAAAACAGAAGAACGTAAGCGTGATGCCGTGCAATTTTCTTTTCAAGCTGACTTAGGTGAAGGCTTTGAGTTAACCGCTGATTATTTTTATACAAAACAAGACAGGTTTAATGCTCGCCGCGGCTTTAACCACAATAGCCGTTGGCAAACATACGCCAATTATGCCTATGCTACAAATTCAACAGGTGACACTTTTACTGATGCTGATGGCAATCCTTGGCAAGGTGTCGATGCATTTAAAATGCGCCCTTACCGGATGCAGTCATTCACGCAAGCTAATGGTAACGAAGAAAAATCGCAGAACTTTAACCTCGAGCTTAATTATGACAATGGTGGCGCATTAACAGGTCAAGTGAGAGCAACCTTTGCCCGTGCGACGGCTAAGATGCGCCACGGATATGGTGAAGGCGATATTTTAAGTATCGATCAAGGCAGTTTAGTCACAGGTCCTGGTGGATTAAACCCAGCCGAGTTCTGTAATAATGGTGAAGCAATCATAGGTGACCAAGGGGGTTGTAACGCACTATATTCACAAGGGATAGAGTCAAATGATTTCTTTATTACCTACGATGCGGCAGGAACACACCCTGCATTTGGTGGGTTTGATCAAATGGTCAACGGCGGTAAAGGCATGCGTAGCGTTGCCGACTACATGGCCGATCTAGACTCCTACCATGTAGGCGCATTTTCATCAGAAGGAAATACCGACGATGAAGGTGAAATCAATACCTTTAGCACCAAATGGAATTATGCTTTAGAAGATAACCCATTTATAACCAGCGTTGATTTTGGCCTACGTTACTCTGAACGTAAAGTAGATCACGACCAGTTTACTTATACATCTGAGTTTGGTGATGGCTGTGACATTGCCCAGTGGAAAGCGGTGGATCAACAGTACAATGGTGCGGCTGAGGGCGATCCTTGCTACCAAGAACAAGGAACAGGTGAGATGGTTAATGGTACCTGGACACCTTACACCTTATTACCCCCTACCCGCCTCGATCAGCATGCCTCGGTTTCATGGCAAACAAACTTTGGCGGGGTTACCGGTATTCCCGGTGTTTGGTCAATTGATCCTGATAACTTCCGTGATCCACGTCAATTCCATGAAGATGTATTTGGCAATGTTGCCCGCACAGAAAATGGTGGCTCAACTTACGATGTCGCTTTAGATGAACTTAGCTACTTTTTACAAGCCAACTTTGAGTACGAAGCACTCAGCGGTAATATTGGTATGAAAGTAGTTGAAACTAATCTATACGTAAAACAGAACCTCGTCGGTCCTAACCTGCCGCATTCAGGCTTAGGTCCTGATATTGGTGATACTGTAACTGATCGCAGTTATACTGATTACCTCCCTTCTGTAAATTTAGCTTACTCTGCCACGGACGATATTATCTTACGTGCTTCTTGGTCTAAAAATATGCAGCCTCTTAACTTAGATCAGTGGGGTGCGGGTAAAACAGTCGGCTCAGTATTTGATGACAGCTGCGGCTGTATGCGAGTCGTTAACGGTACATTAAACGGTAACCCTGCACTTGACCCTTGGCGCTCGGAAAACTATTCACTTTCTGCTGAATGGTATATGGGTGAAGCATCGATGATGTATGTCGCCACTTATGATATTGAAATTGAAAGCTTTACCGAAAGCTCAACCGTAATGATTGATGAGCCCGACTCTGATGGTGTAAGCCGTGGACCTTGGCCATTTACAGCCAACGTACAAGGTAATGGCGGTGGGGTTACCGGTTATGAAATTGGCACTAAACTAGCGTTTGGTGATGTATTTGAGACTAATAGCTTTATCGATAATTTTGGTATCGATGCAAACTATACTTACAGCGATAGCTCACAAGATACTAAAGATGTACATGGTAATGACTTGCCTTTTGTCGGTATGTCTAAAGATACCTATAACTTTGTCTTATGGTATGAGCAAGATGCATTCTCAACACGCCTCGCTTATAACTTTAGAAGCCCACGTTTGATCACCCAAGGTAGTGCTTCGACAGGTGGTCAGTCACTTTACCAAGATGATTATGCGCAACTTGATTTGAACGTAAGCTACCACTTCGATGAAAACATTACCGTGTATATCAATGGTTCAAATATCACTGAAGAAATTCAACAAACTTACGTAGAGTTTTCTGGCCAAAAAGCCTTCCAGAATGTCTATGAAGCACGTTGGACATTGGGTACGCGTATTACCTTCTAGTCGTTTTTTAGCTAGTAAAATGCACAATAAAACCGCTAACAAGTTTGTTAGCGGTTTTTATACTAATAACAAGAGTACGCTAATGAATAGCTCACCGCTTAAAAAAATCAATAATCTTGTCATAGTGGGTGGCGGCACCACTGGTTGGATGACCGCTGCCGCATTAAACCAACACTTTAAAGGGCAAGCAATTACGATCACGGTAGTTGAATCCACAGTGCTTGGCACCGTAGGGGTTGGTGAGGCAACCATTCCAACGCTTCGACGCTTTTGTAATGAACTGGGTTACAGCGATGATGATATTATTAAAGCAACCAACGCAACATGTAAATTAGGGATCGAGTTCCAAGATTGGTATCAACTGGGTAGTCGTTTTATACACCCATTTGGTTTGTACGGACAAAGCACCAAAGAAGTCCCCTTTCATCACTATTGGTTACGCGCAAAACACCATGGCCACCACGTGCCCCTAAGTGCGTATTCATTAGGCGCCAATTTAGCTCGGCAGAATAAGTTTTCCCCTCAACAAAAGCCGCCCACAAACCAACTTGAAGTATTTGATTGGGCCTATCATTTTGATGCCAGCTTATTTGCTAATTTAATGAAAAAACACGCTCTATCACTAGGTGTAAAGTTAATTGATAAACAAGTCACGCAGGTAACCGTTGCGCAGAATTCGCAGCAAATTAGTCAGCTCTTATTTTCTGACAACAGCCGATTACAGGGGGATTTTTTTATTGATTGCTCCGGTTTTAAAGGTTTATTACTGCAACAAGCTTTACAGGTACCTTACATAAATTGGAGCCAATGGCTGGTGTGCGATCGGGCATTTGCAGTGCAGACACACTCCCATAAACACATAAACGCTCGCACAATCGCTAAAGCCCATAGTGCTGGCTGGCAATGGCAAATACCGTTACAAAACCGAACTGGAAACGGAATTGTTTATTCCAGCAAATATTGTACAGATCAACAAGCGCTTAATACTCTAGAAGGCTCACTAACTGAAGCAATGATCAATGAGCCTAAAGCGTTGTCTTTTACTCCAGGTCGGTGTAAGCAGGCATGGCAGGGTAACTGTATTGCCATAGGTTTAGCTGCAGGATTTTTAGAACCATTAGAGTCCACCAGTATTGCTTTAGTTGAAACAGCGATAGCGCGTATCCAGCAGTTACTGCCGACGGGACAATATACTGCGCAAACACAAAAACAGTTTAACGACACAACTGCACTTGAGTATGAACATGTGCGTGACTTTATTATTTTGCATTACAAACTAAACCAGCGAACAGACTCTGCAATGTGGCAATACTGCCGAGATATGCCAATTCCAACTAGTTTAGCGCAAAAAATGCAGGTATTTAAAGATACTGGCCATGTACTGCCACGTGCATGGGAAATGTTTGGTAAAGACAGCTGGCTGGCTATTTTTGATGGATTTAATTACCTACCCGAACACTATCATCCGCGTGCCGATAACATGCCTGCGCAATATCTAATAGAACAATTAAATTTTATGCAAAACACCATTACAACACTTACTCAGCAAACACCAACACACAGTGAGTTTTTAAGTAAATTTACTCTAAGCACTTGTTATTAACCAAGGTAAATAATCACGATGCAATTAACACAACAACCCATAACAAAAATAGTCATTGCAGGTGGTGGCACTGCCGGTTGGCTCGCAGCCGCAACATTGAGCTACGCACTTAAAAAACAAGCCGTTGAGATCACATTAATTGAATCAGATGAAATTGGCACCATTGGTGTTGGTGAAGCGACTATTCCACCGCTTATCGCCATTTTAGAAAGTATCGGCATTGATTTAGCCGACTTTATCAAACACACGCAAGCCACATTTAAGCTCGGTATTCAATTTACAGATTGGTACAATAAAGGAGAGGCTTATTTTCATCCGTTTGGCACCTTAGGTCGTAATATAGATGGTCACGATTTTTATCAATGTTGGTTAAAAGCTGCCGCCGAGGGTGATTCCACACCACTAATGGCGCATTCTCCAGAGGCTATATTGGCTCAACATAATAAATTTTTTATCCCCCACGAGGCACACAATACAGCACTGGGTCGCGCTCGCTTTGCCTTACATTTAGACGCTGGTTTAATGGCACGTTATTTAAGGCGTTATGCCCAAAACAATGGCGTAAAGCGCATTGAAGGGGTTATCACCGATGTGCACCAAGATAATACCGGAAATATTTCTCATTTACATGTCAATCAACAGTCTGTTACTGGGGAGTTTTTTATCGACTGCTCTGGTTTTAAAGGCCTTTTAATTGAACAAACTTTGCATGCGGGTTTTGATGATTGGAGCGACTACCTGCCCTGTAACCGTGCCGTAACGGTACAAACAACTCACAGTAAAACAATCAGCCCTTATACTGTCGCAAAAGCACAAAACGCAGGCTGGAGCTGGCACATTCCCTTACAACATCGCATGGGGAATGGTTACGTATTTTGCGATAAATACTGCACTGACCAACAAGCGATAGACACACTCCTTGCAAACGTCACTGGTGAATTGCTAACCCACCCCAAAGTAATTGCCTTTAAAACCGGGGTCCGTAAACAAGCTTGGCTTAAAAATTGTTTAAGCCTCGGACTCGCACAGGGGTTTATTGAGCCTTTGGAGTCAACGGCTATTCACTTAGTGTCAAAAAGCTTAGCCTTGTTCATTAAAATGTTCCCTGATAACAGTGACACAAATCAAGTGATCATAGATGAATTTAATCGTCGTATTCACCAAGACTACCTTGAGATCCGCGATTTTTTAGTGCTGCACTATTGCACAACGGCACGTAGCGACACGGAGTTTTGGCAACGTTGCGCCTCGATGGCGATACCGCAAAGCTTGCAACAAAAATTAGCTATCTTTAAAGTCGCGGGCACATTAACCCCAGCGGCTGAGCAATTATTTCAACCTACAAGCTGGTATGCGGTGCTTAACGGCATGCAAGTGATGCCATCACGGTATAATCCGGTACTTGACTCACTCGACAGCAATAAGCTCATCCAAAGCTTACACCAAGGCAGTGAAGCGATTGCTCAGGCGGCCTTAACACAGCCTAGCCATGCTGACTTTATTACGCGGTTTTGTGATGCCAAGGAGATTTATCAAAAGTCAGCGTAGTGACCTGAAGTTAGGTTTAATAATACTGATGGAGCAAGTGCGATTTCAAGCCCGCGCTTGCCTGCACTCACGTAGATAGTATCAAATTGCTGTGCACTATTATGAAGATAGGTAGCAAGACGTTTTTTTTGCCCCAACGGGCTTACACCACCAAGAACATACCCTGTACTATTTTCAACTTTTTGTGCAGCTGCCATGTGTACTTTTTTAGCCCCACAAGCTTTTGCTAACAGCTTTAAGTTAACTTGCTGTGTTACCGGTGTAATTGCCACAATTAACTGCTGTGTATTCGTTTCAAGTACTAAGGTTTTAAATACTTGCGTGGCTGGTAAGGCTAACTTTTCAACCGCTTCTAAACCAAAACTTGTCGAACTTGCATCATGCTCATAACTGAGCACTGTAAAGCTGGCTTGGTGTTTTTTTAAAAGCTGTGTTGCGGGTGTCATCGTTATCCCCTGTAAATTGTATTCGTCAAATAATAACAGTCCTTAGCAGCCATCAATAGCAACATAAGGCAATGATTTGCATAATTTATAAACTGCTCATTGGTATTTAACCACACAGCAACGAGATAATGAATAAATAAAGCTCCATTGTTCATATTGCTCTAAATTAGAGCAGCAAGACCCCGTAATGGAAACTAAAAATATTCTATGAATTACCTATAAAACATAAACTTAAATAACCTATAACATTAAAGCCTATACAGGAGTTGCGATAATCAGGTGCACTTAGCGGTAACTTTTGGCATTATACTCCCCTAACTTCACCCATTAGGGTAATAATAGGGATAATAATGTTTTTAGATTACTTTGCTTTAGGGATACTCATCTTTGTTGGTATCTTTTTATTTTACGGCATCATCGCGCTGCACGACATACCTTACGAAATCGCTAAAAAGCGTAACCACCCACATCAAGATGCCATTCACTACGCCGGTTGGGTAAGTTTATTTACCTTACATGTATTGTGGCCATTTTTATGGATTTGGGCAACGTTATGGCGTGATGACCGAGGCTGGGGGTTTAACCATTTACAACAAGAGCACGATGAGTTAGCTACCAAAGTAGCGAATTTAACAGCAACCGTTGAAGCGTTGCAGTCACAATTAAGTACTAAAAATAATGAAGAAAAGAGCTAACTAATGGATTTACTTTTAATACTAACTTATACCGCTATCTGTGTTGTCGTTTTTAAAGTGTTTGATATTCCATTAAATAAGTGGACAGTACCGACCGCTATGCTTGGCGGTATTGTACTAATTGGCACCTTGATATTAGTAATGAACTATAACCATCCACATGCCAATATTGCGCGTAACGTTTATGTTACTACACCTATCGTGCCAAATGTACGCGGTATAGTGAAAACTATCACTGTTGAACCAAATGAAAAGGTTAAAGCCGGCGATTTACTATTTAGTATCGATGCAACTCCCTATCAAGCAAAAGTCAATGAAGCAACAGCGCAATTACAAGATGCAATTCAAGCCGCTAAAGGTTTAGAAGCATCATATAAATCAGCACAGGCTAGCACTCTTAGAGCTAAAGCTGAGTATTTGCGTAGTAAAGTTGAATTTGAACGCTATGAAGAAGGCGCCAAAAAAGGGGCGTACTCAAAAGGCAGCGTAGATAATATGAAAGGTGTTTTTTACGCAGCTAAGGCAACCTATGAGGCAGCTCAAGCCGAAGAGGAACGTCAACGTATCGCATTCGAATCAAAGGTAAATGGCAAGCAAACTATCGTAGCACAGGCTGAAGCCCGCCTTGAAGAAGCACAGTTTAATCTAGATAGTACCAAAATTTATGCGCCTACAGACGGTTACGTTACGCAACTAACCTTGCGCCCAGGTATGATGGCTGTGCCTATGCCTTTGCGCCCTGTGATGTCCTTTGTTCATGATGAAGAGTCGCGTTTTGTTGCTTCGTTTAGACAAAACTCAGCACTTCGTTTACAACCTGGCTATGAAGCTGATTTTATTTTCAAAGCTATTCCAGGTAAAACGTTTGCAGGAGAAATTGTATCTGTGCTTCCTGCCATGGCTGAAGGTCAGGTACAAGCACAAGGCACACTGATAGGTAGCGAGTATTTCCACCGAAATGGCCAAGTGGTTGTGGTATTAAAGCTTAAAGATGATATAAGTGAGTATAATTTACCAAAAGGAACCAGTGCTGAGGTAGCTGTCTATTCAGATCACTTCGAGCATGTATCTGTAATGCGTAAAGTATTGATCCGAATGAAGAGCTGGCAAAACTTTTTATTCTTAGATCACTAACAAGTAATATTAATGAATAAAAATGGCGCCAATTGGCGCCATTTTTTATTTAAAACGTTAAGAAGTAACTTACTTAGTTAGGTCATCAAAGAACTTTTTTACACCATCAAAAAAGCCTTTTTCTTTTGGACGATTTTTAGAACCATCCTTACCCATACTTACTTCAAGCTCTTCTAATAACTCACGCTGACGTTCATTTAGGTTAACTGGTGTTTCAATCACCACTTTACAGATCAAATCACCAACAGCACCACTGCGTACAGACTTAACGCCTTTACCACGCATACGGAACATCTTACCTGTTTGGCTCTCAGCGGGGATCTTTAACTTAGCACGGCCATCAAGCGTTGGCACTTCAATTTCACCGCCTAATGCAGCGGTAGTGAAACCGATGGGGACTTCACAATAAAGATTATTACCATCACGCTCAAAAATACGGTGTTCACGTACAGACACTTGCACATACAAGTCTCCCGCTGGTGCACCATGTACCCCAGCCTCACCTTCACCAGATAAACGTATACGGTCGCCCGTATCTACACCCGCTGGAATTTTAACTGATAAGGTTTTAGTTTTCTCTACGCGGCCTTGACCATGACAGCTATTACATGGATCAGAAATTATCTGGCCTGTTCCCTGACACGTCGGGCAAGTTTGCTGTACTGCAAAGAACCCTTGGCGCATTTGTACTTGGCCTGCACCGTGACATGTAGTACATGTCTTAGGTTTCGAACCTGCTTTAGCACCACTACCATCACAAGGTGAACAACTTACCCATGTCGGTACTTTAATTTCAACTTCTTTACCACGAACCGCTTCTTCTAAGCTTAAGTCCATGTTGTAACGTAGATCAGCACCGCGTTGCTGGCGCGATTGACGACGACCACCGCCGCCACCAAAAATATCACCGAACACGTCACCAAAAATATCACCAAAATCACCTTGACCGTGCCCACCATGATGGCCGCCACCGCCGTTTTCAAACGCGGCATGACCATATTGATCGTACATTTGGCGCTTTTGGCTATCGGTGAGGATCTCGTAAGCTTCTTTTACTTCTTTGAACTTAGTTTCAAGCTCTTTATCGCCTGCGGTACGGTCTGGATGATATTTCATCGCTAAGCGTTTATACGCTTTTTTAATGTCTCTTTCGCCGGCATCTTTCGCCACACCAAGGACTTCATAATAATCGCGTTTTGACATATCTATCACACTACTCTTTTTATGCTACTGCAGCATTGCTGCGGATAAATCGATAAATCTTATCGATTTACCATTGAATTTTTTAAACGAAGTCTGCACGTCTTTACATGCAAAAGGCGCGTCAAGCTTATGCCTGCGCGCCTAAGTTGTTCATCCTAACTTAAATGACGATACCAGTCATCGTGTTTTCAGTTAGGCGAAGCGCTCGCAACAATTACTTGTCGTCTTTCACTTCTTCAAACTCAGCATCAACAACATCGTCATCTTGTTTAGCTGATTGTTGCGGTTGCTCACCAGCGTTACCGCCAGCTTGTTGAGCTTTCGCTTGTGCAATTTCCATTAATTTTTGTGACTTTTCAGCAAGTGCTTGAGTTTTAGCTTCAATCTCTTCTTTGTTGTCACTCTTAATGGCTGCTTCTAAGTCAACAACAGCGGCTTCGATAGCCTCTTTGTCTTCGCTTGGTAATGCATCGCCAGCTTCTTCGATTTGCTTGCGTGTACCGTGAACCAATGCATCAGCTTGGTTACGAGCTGCAACTAGCTCTTCGAATTTTTTATCGTCTTCTGCGTGTGCTTCAGCATCACGAACCATTTTTTCAACTTCTTCGTCGCTTAGACCCGAAGATGCTTGAATAGTGATTTTTTGCTCTTTACCTGTATCTTTATCTTTTGCTGATACATGTAAGATGCCATCCGCGTCCACATCAAAAGTAACTTCGATTTGTGGTGTACCACGTTGCGCTGGACGAATACCTTCTAAGTTAAATTGACCTAGAGATTTATTGTCGCTAGCACGTTTACGCTCACCTTGCAGTACGTGGATTGTAACTGCAGCCTGATTATCTTCAGCGGTTGAGAATGTTTGCGATTTCTTAGTCGGAATCGTGGTGTTTTTCTCAATTAATGCAGTCATTACTGACCCCATAGTCTCAATACCTAGAGATAATGGTGAAACGTCTAGTAATAATACATCTTTAACATCACCCGCTAGCACACCACCTTGAATCGCCGCGCCAACTGCAACAGCTTCATCAGGGTTAACGTCTTTACGTGGCTCTTTACCAAAGAACTCTGACACTGTTTTTTGTACAAGTGGCATACGTGTTTGACCACCAACAAGGATGATGTCGTTAATATCACTTACAGATAAATCTGCATCAGCAAGTGCACGTTTCAGCGGTTCAATTGATTTAAGTACTAAGTCTTCAACAAGTGATTCAAGCTTCGCACGTGTTAATTTCACGTTCATGTGCTTAGGACCTGTTGCATCGGCTGTTACATACGGAAGATTTACTTCTGTAGATTGTGCTGATGAAAGTTCAATTTTTGCTTTTTCTGCAGCTTCTTTTACACGTTGCATTGCAAGTGGATCAGTTTTTAAATCTAAACCTTGATCTTTCTTGAATTCAGCTACTAAGTAGTTGATAACGCGGTTATCGAAATCTTCACCACCTAAGTGGGTATCACCATTTGTAGCAAGTACTTCAAATGTATGCTCGCCTTCAACTTCATCAATTTCAATGATTGATAAATCGAAAGTACCACCACCTAAGTCGTATACTGCAACGATATTCTCGCCTTTGTTTTTGTCCATGCCGTAAGCAAGAGCAGCAGCCGTTGGCTCATTGATGATACGTTTAACTTCAAGACCCGCGATACGACCCGCATCTTTGGTTGCTTGACGTTGTGAATCATTAAAGTATGCAGGAACAGTGATAACTGCTTCCGTTACAGCTTCGCCTAAGAAGTCTTCCGCTGTTTTCTTCATTTTTTTCAATACTTCGGCTGAGATTTGTGGTGCAGCGCGTTTTTCGCCGCCCGCTTCAACCCATGCATCGCCATTATCTGCTTTGATAATTTTGAAAGGCATGATGCCGATATCACGTTGTACTTCTTCGTCTTCAAAACGACGACCGATTAAACGCTTAATCGCAAATAATGTGTTTGTTGGGTTTGTCACTGCTTGACGTTTTGCAGGTTGACCAACTAATGTTTCACCATCTTGCGTGTACGCAATGATCGATGGTGTTGTGCGATCGCCTTCCGCATTCTCAATTACGCGTGCTTTATCGCCATCTAGTACCGCAACACAAGAGTTTGTAGTACCTAAATCGATTCCAATAATTTTACCCATGAATCATCTCCAACTTCAAAATTCGTTAATACGTTCGATGACTAGTAAATAGGGATGCTACAAACTTAATTCAACAGTAAAAATGAAAAAAAACTGATTTTTTATAATTTATTTTCTAAAAAACCCGATTACTTGCCTGTAATGGTGTTTTTTACAGCAACCATCACGTTTTTAACGACTGGTCTGACAAGTTTTTATGTGTTATAAAAATATCAATTAATAATAAACACCTCTAAGGATCACCATGCACTTTGATCAATTGCTGCAACAAGCCGCGCTGATTGGCAAACAACCCGCTTCTGAACAAGCAAATGCTACCATGCAGTTTCCCGCTAACTGGTGCCAAGGTCGAACAGCTTTTGGCGGTTTATCTGCCGCACTACTTTATCAAGCAATGCGACAACAAATTGAACCAAGTCGTCGTTTACTTTCTATAAGCACTAACTTTGTTGGGCCTTTATTAGCTGACACTGATTTCTCACTCGTTATCGAAATCTTACGTGAAGGAAAAAGTAGTACCCAAGTATTGGCAAAAGCGGTGCAAAATGATCAAGTAAGTGTGGTTGTCCAAGCTTGTTTTGCAAAGTCACGCGATTCAGCAATTAATGTACCGGTCACAAAGAAGATGGATCTCAAGCCTGTCGATGAGCGTTGCATTTTACCTTTTCAAGCGGGAGCGATGCCTGAGTTCTTTCAACATGTCGACTTATGCCCGCAACAAGGCAGCATGCCGTTTACAGCAGCTAAAACATCACATTTAGGCGGCTGGATGAAGTTAAAACAGCCTCCAGCACAATTTAGTGAGGCCCATATTATTGCGCTAACAGATGCATGGCCACCAACTTTGCTGCAAATGTTTAATCAACCCGCACCTGCCAGTAGTATGTCGTGGTATTTAGAGTTTGTAACAACGCCTCAGTTAAGTGCAGACGAGTGGCTTGGATTTGAAGCAATCACGCATCATTGTAAAGATGGTTATGGTTTAGAGGATGGCTGTATTTGGTCGCAATCTGGTGAGTTGCTCGCACTTACTCGTCAAACCGTTGCATTATTTGATTGAGTTTGGTGCAGTAACTTGCGCGTAGTCACTGCCATCAAACGCCATTATTTTACTGTATTCACCACTTTCAATGATATGGGTCAGCCCCATATCAAAAATCTCTTGCAGCACTTTACTGGAAAAATAAGCCGGACGAGGTGCTGCAGGAAAAATAGGGTGAATTGTAATGGCTTGAATTGGGTGTGTTTTTTTATATTGCTGCAAATAATATAAAAACACCCGCTTTTCCAACACCACGACATCAACCCATTCTTTCATTAAGTGATCAACTTGTGCTGCTTGATAAACCACTTCTTCATAAGAGCGTAATTTAGTTGTTAACGATTTAAATGGCGCAGGAAGAAATTCGGTGGCATGTTGAAATGCAACCACGCTTTTGCCTGATAGGTCATACACGCTATTAATTTTAAAGTTATTTTTCTTTAAACTAACAGCGACATTTTGATAAGCCAATAAACTCTTACTTGAGTAAATTGTAGAGCCAGTTACCCCTGCATAGTTCATAGCTATATCGACATTCTTTTTCTCAAGCGACTGCCCTGCTCGCTTATTGGACATATAAACGATATCGAGATTGGTGATACCTTGATTTTTAAACGCTGATTTTAAAATTTGCAATTGTAAGCCACTGTCATCGTGACTGAAGACATAAGGTGGTACAGAGGGGCTTACAGCAACCGTGATCCTTTCGCTAGGCATAGGAGCAGTTAAGCTCAAAGCAAGTCCACTGTGTAAAATTAAATAAATCGCTATAAAGTATTTCATTTAACCTCTTTGAATATATGCTTTTATTAATAATAGAACAGCATAACGGCATTCTTAGTAACTTAAGCTCATGTTTATTAGACTAGCCTAATTGTTCCAATCTCGCATTTGTATTTAGCCCTGAATTAATGCAAACTTGGTTTAATTTATTTCTCCAATGGCGACTAATTTGCAAACTGCTTGCCCTAATTGTGACCTTATAATTGACATTCCACGGATAGTTGCAAAGCAAATGGCCGTCTGTCCACATTGCCATAGTAAACTCTGCGCAGCAAATATTAATTATGATAGTCGTATAGTCGCGCTCAGTATCAGTGCTTTACTTATGTTGTTAAGTAGCATGTTTTACCCATTTATTTCATTTAGTAGCAATGGTATAACCCAGACAATTACGCTACCCGATGCAGCAAGGATCCTATTTAACTACGACAGTGACTTATTAGGCCTATTTATTGATATCAGCATTATTGGTTTACCACTGCTGTTACTTCTTATTCTTATTCCTTTGCATTTAGGTGTTTTGAACGTATTGCCACACACAATTGCAAGACGCCTACTTAAGTTTACGTTAGCGCTGGAACCATGGATCATGTCTGAGATATTTTTAATTGGCGTCTTAGTCAGTATGGTAAAGATTATGTCACTTGCGGACATCAGTTTTGGGGTTAGCTTTTGGGCGTATGTCGCATTTGTGATCCTCTATATTGGCGCATTAGCACATTTAAATAGAGCACGTTTATGGGATCAAATTCAACCGCAAGCAAGAATTGCTACGGCCAAACTATCATATCGTGCAATAGATAACGATATTCGCGCTTGCCACGTGTGTCATCAACTTAGTGAAGGTGAATATTGTTCGCGCTGTAATAGCAAAACCCACGTCCGTAACCCTCACAGCGTGCAAAAAGCCGCAGCTTGGTTATTAACCTCTGTCGCCTGCTATATCCCTGCTAATCTATTTCCTATTATGTACACCACCAGCCTTGGGGATGAATCTCCCTCAACATTGATTGGTGGGGTAGTTGTGTTATGGCAAGCGGGTTCTTATCCCATCGCGGTGATTATTTTTCTAGCCAGTGTGGTTGTACCTTTAGCTAAAGCGCTGATTTTAAGTTTTTTATGCTTTTTGGTGAGTAAACCCGCCAACCCCCAAACTAAAGGCTATACAAAAGTTTATCAATTAACTGAATTTATTGGTAAATGGTCCATGATCGATGTATTTGTTGTAGCAATTCTAGTAGCCTTAGTACAATTAGGAAACTTAATGTCAGTGACTCCAGGTATAGGCACTGTATTTTTTACCATCATGGTGATTTGCCAAATGTTGGCAGCACACGCGTTTGATCCTCGGCTATTATGGGACTCTCCAAGCAATGATCACAAACCATAAATTTAGAGAAACAGCATGAGTGAAACCGCCAATATAAAAAAAGAACCAGTTATTTCAGCTATTTGGATAATCCCAGTTATAGCTTTACTGGTTGGCGCATGGATGCTTTATCAATATCAAGCAAACAAAGGGGCTACGATATTTATTTCAATGCCTCACGCCGAAAGCATTATTGCAGGTAAAACAGAAATAAAAGTACGCAGTGTAAAAATAGGCCAAGTTGATCATGTTCGACTCTCTGATGATAAAAATAGCGTAATAGCCCGTGCCCAAATAGACAAGCACTATGATGGCTTACTGACCGAAGACGCTAATATTTGGGTTGTTAAACCACGTATTGATGAAACGGGGATCAGTGGCATGAGTACTTTACTTTCAGGGGTGTATTTAGAGTTTTCCCCGGGCGAGAGTACTAAAACAAAAGAGCACTTTGAACTCCAAGAAGAGCCTGCTTTAATAGGTAAAGACGTAAAAGGTGGGCGTTTTACTTTACTGAGTTACGATGCTGAAGTAATGGATGTCGGCACCGGCATCTTTTTTAAGAACTATAAAATTGGACAGGTCGAAACGGCAACATTTGATTGGCAAAACCAAGCCATGAAGTACGGTATTTTCGTCAACGAACCTTATCAAAACCTGATCACTTTAAATTCTATTTTTTGGGTTAATTCAGGTGTTGAGATTGATTTATCTGCCGATGGCATTAATGTCAAAACTGGCTCATTAAGCAAACTCTTAAAAGGGGGCATTTCTGTGGGCTTGCCTGATCAGCAGTCGCCAGGAGAGTATGCCCAAGAAGGCCATAACTTCTCCCTAAGTAATAGTTACAAAGATGCCCTTGAAGAGCGTTTTTATGATTTTGATTATTACTTAATTGAGTTTGAACAGTCTATCCGGGGGTTACGTGCCGGTGCACCAGTAGAATACCGTGGCATGCGAGTAGGTACTGTGGTTGAAGCCCCTGCCAATGTGATTATAGATGGTAAACCTGCTCACTTTAGAACCGATAGTACCGCTGTGCCTGCCCTGATCAAAATAGAGTATGGCCGTATGTATCATGACAGCGTATCCGCAAAACAGTTTTGGCAAAGTAGTGTCGATGGCTGGATACAAAATGGCTTACGTGCTTCTTTAAAACCAGGCAATTTACTCACCGGTGCGGTGTATGTTGATTTTGATATTTATCATGATGCACCGACAGCAAAACTAGAAACGCTTTCGCAATATCAAGTATTCCCGAGTATTTCCAGCGGAATTACAGTACTTGCCGATCAAGTTTCAGATGTATTAAATAAAGTAAATAATTTAAAAATTGAAGACAGCTTAGCACAAATTGAATCCGCATTTGCTGATTATCAAGCTCTAGCCAATGAAATGCGTACGTTATTAAGCCAACAAGATACACAAAATTTACCCGGCGATATTAATCGTAATTTTGCTGAGATGACCAAAAGCATGCAGCAATTTGATGTCACCATGAAACAATTTGAAAAAACCATGGCCAGTTACCAGCAAGGATCTTCGTTTCATCATCAATTACAACAAACGTTGTCTGAATTTAAACGTTTAAGCGAAGAATTACAGCCTCTTACCCGTGGCTTGAATGAGCAACCGAATATGTTTATTTTTGATAAATCACTGCCTGCTGATCCTACCCCGAGGAAACAATAATGCACATGCTTTTACGACCTAAAATTTTTGCTGTTATCGGGATACTATTTTTATCTGGCTGTAGTCAGTCGCTTAATGCGCCAGTTGAATATTATCAATTTGAGCAAACCATACAACCAATGCAACGTAGCTCAATCGACACCGTCGCTCAATTGCGTGTCAGCACTGTCAGTTTGCGCGGTGCATTGAACAACCGTGGCATTGCTATGAAGCTAGACAATAACCAAATGAACGCTGCAAATTATCATCTCTGGAGTGAAGCTCCGGATCAAATGCTGACCGCCAGTGCTCATCAAACGCTTTTTACCGCTCTTGATAATTGGATGGTGGTAAAAGGGTTACCTGTTATCACCGATAAAGATCAGCAAAGTTATTATGAGCTAGAATATGAGCTTCATCATTTTAATGGCGATAAGCAAGGAAATGCCGATATTTCTGGGTTGTGGCGTTTATATTACACGTCGTTTGAAAAAGGCCGTTCATTGCAAGCAATCCATTACTTTAGTGAAGTTAGCCCATTAATTGATGATGACTATGAAGGTTTGGTCGCCAGTTTAGAATTAAACTGGCAAAAGGTTAATGAGCATGTCGCCACGACGCTGAGTTCACTTATTCACAAATAAACACCACCAAAGCAGTGCCATTATTATTCAGCACTGCTTTGCCTCATACTGAAAAGCTCAGTTTATTTAACAAACAATATAACGATGGTAGCAGAGTATACAAGGATCTAAACGTTGTGTTTGCATATCGCACTTTCCTGCTAATGATAGCCAACGTCAGAGCAAATTAAAATGCGGCACTATCAACTGTGCCAGTATAGTTCAAACAAGCAGCCACTCTGTGTTGTTGCACTGGCGAAAGTTCTGTAAACGCGCAGTAACGGTACGCTAAGTGTTCATCGCTCAAGGTGATCAACGCATCTTTTAATAATTTAACTCGAAATATAAATGCGTGAGAATTAAAAGCGCTATGGTAATAAATACCTGTTAAATGCTCTATTACTATTTCACAACCGAGCTCTTCTTGGCACTCACGTATCAATGCCTGATGTACTGTTTCGCCCATATCTAAGGCACCACCAGGTAATCCCCATCCTTGCTCACCGTAGCTTGCCTTTAACAGTAAAATATCACCACTGTCGTTAGTGATCACCGCATGTGCGCTCAGGCGATAAAAATCAGTAAATGACATGATTCCCTCGGTTTCAACTAATAAAAAGCCCCGCAATTGCGAGGCTATATCAGCTATTACTCATGATTAATCTTTACTACTTGCTTACCAGTAAAGCCACCATCAATTTGCCTATTAAGCGCCTTTGAAATGCTCTTAGTGCTGAATTCAACATCACTGATCTGTGGAATTTTAATATTGCCGCTGGCTAAATTATCAAGCAATAAATTACCCATAAAACTCATTCTTTGCTGGGCGCATAAACTATTGGCAAGCCAAGCACCGCCTAAAGAGACTATGCCTATGTTTGGTGCTCGTCGATACATTAGCTCTTGCTCAAATTTAGGTAACGGATTTAAACAGGCAATACGTCCACAAAAGCGCATTAATTCAACATTTCTAACGGTGGTTTCTCCGCCAATAGAATCAAGTACGGCGTCAAAACCTTGTGGCCCAAGTTCTTTACGAATTTTATCGCTAAGTTTCTTATCGGTGTAATCAAAGACAACATCCGCGCCAAGTTGCTTAACCAGTTTATGATTACGTTTACTCGCGGTTGTAAAAACCGTTGCACCGCGTTGCTTTGCAAATTGAATCGCAAATTGACCCACAGCGCCAGCCCCCGCTTCAATTAAGATAGAATCACCTTCTGTTAATTGCAGCTTATCTAAAGCAACTAATGCCGACATACCTGCACATGGTAACGTTGCGGCATCCTTTAAATTCACTTCGTCAGGCACTTGAGATACAGCAAAATTAGGGACTTTTGCATATTGAGATAACACCCCTTGCTCACCAATATTACCATGCCACATGACCCGTGCACCAACGCTTGGAAAAACGCCTTTGCTTGCTTTTACTACCACGCCAACTGCATCAAGGCCCAGAATATGTGGATACTCCCATTTACAAAACCCCTGTTTTGCAAAGCAAGCATCGACTGGGTTTAGCGCCACATATTCAACTTTTATCAGTAGCTCGTTATCGACAACGTCAGGCACAGGTAATTCAAGCTCAGATAACTCTATCTGTTCATTAGGTTCAAGTAACGCAATCGCACGCATTGTGGCGGGGATTGTTGATAAAAGATCAGTATGTGGCATTAAAAACTCAATTTAGCTTAATTAACTAACGCATAACTCCAACGTCCATTAAATACTTGGTAAGTATCGACTTTAGCAAGTAATGATGAAATCGTTGAGTCAATTGCATTTTCCTGCGCTATTAAAACATCCTGTCGCGCATCTAACAACTCTAAGTAAGGGATTTGTCCTTCTTGATACATGGCTTGCGCTTGTAAAAAGGCATTATTAGCAAACTCATAACGTGCTTTGGCATAGCCTTGTTGTTGAGTTTGTTTGACTAATAGCTGCAATGAAAGTTCACTTTGCGTCAGGGCATTTAACACCACTTGTTGGTATTGGCTATAAGCGGCTTCACTTAAGTATTGTTGAGCATCACGTTGTGCAAGTAACGCAGGGTAACTTAGCAAGGACCACTCGATCTGAGGCGACACTTGCCATTGTTGTACGGTATTAGAGAGTTGATTGTTGCCTATACTCACTACGCCTGCAAATGCCGTTAAACTAATATCAGGCAGCAAGGCTTTACTCGCAGCCACACTTAATGAATTAGCTTTGCTAAACTCAAATAACGCTTGGCTAATATCAGGTCGCAAAGCAATCGCATCACTGGGCGTTGCCAAACTCACAGTAAACGCATGTTCGAATAGACTTTGCTCATCAACTAAACTTAAATCGCCTGGTAGTTGCCCTGTTAATGTTGCCAGCGTCGCTAAATCACGAAATTGCGCATATTCAATTTCTGGCAACAGTGCCTGCTGTTGCTTTAATTGTGCCAAGGTTCGATTTAAATCCAGCTCATTTGCCACACCTTCTTCAACCCGTGCTCTAAGCACAGCAATACTTTGCTGTAATGCTTCAATTTGTAACTCAATGATCTGCTGTTTTTGTTTATTACCTTGCAAACTCACAAACCCTTTAACCACAGAGGCAACCACTTCAATATGCAACGCTCGTAACTGCTCGGCTTGGCTCATCGCCCCTGCGTTAGCAGCATCAACAAGCGCGGTGATCTTACCAAATAAATCTAGCTGCCAATCAAGGTTTATGTTAGCGGCTGATTCTCGGCTGTACAGATCACCAATACGTGTGCGCGTAGCGTCAACAGCCACTCCTCCTTGCGGTAAGTACTGAGCTTTTTGCCCACCTAAACGAGCAAGTGCACTTTTTAGCTGTAATTGGCTGGTGCGTAAATCATGGTTATTAGTGCGCGCACTAATAACCAAGTTATTTAACTGACTCGAGTTTAATTGTTGCCACCAGTTAAGCTCATCTTGACCTTGTAACTGCTCAGCTATTTGCGTTTGTGCGATAAATTCTTGCAGTTGCGTTTGATACTGCTGCTCATCAATTTTGCTCGCGCAACCAGTTAATAGACCCGCAACAACAAGAGCGGTTAATTTATACTTCCTCATTACTTTGCTCCTGTGTAATTACTTTACGCGTTTTGGTGACTAAGATATAAAAAACCGGTGTAAATAATAAGCCAAACACGGTTACTCCAATCATCCCAGAGAACACGGCATTTCCCATCGCATGGCGCATTTCAGCACCGGCTCCCGTTGCTAATACTAAAGGGATAACACCCGCAGTAAACGCAATTGACGTCATTAAAATAGGGCGTAAACGCATCCGACACGCCTCTAAAATGGCATCAAAATGACTCAACCCATGATTATTTTTATCCCGCGCAAATTCCACCATCAATATGGCATTTTTAGAGGCCAACGCCACCAACACAATTAAGGCTATTTGAGTGAAAATGTTATTGTCTGAACCCACTAACCACACGCCCATTAAGGCTGAAAATATAGTCATTGGGACGATTAAAATAATCGCCAGTGGCAAACGTAAGCTTTCATATTGTGCTGCCAGTACCATAAACACGAGTAACACTACTAATGGGAAAACATACACCATAGTATTACCGGCAAGGATTTGCTGAAAGGTTACTTCAGTCCATTCATACTCAATACCGCTTGGTAAATTATCAGCCAAAATACGTTCAATCGCTTGTTGTGCTTGATCTGAGCTGTAACCTGGCGCTGGACTGCCATTGAGTTCTGCACTTGGGTAACCATTGTAGTGCATCACTCTATCGGGACCGGTGCTTGGTGTAGCTGTTAACACCGAACCTAACGGCACCATATTGCCTTGGTTATTACGTACTTTTAGATTCAAAATTTGCTCTGGATCAAGACGATAATCCGCATCTGCTTGCGCATTTACTTGGTAAGTACGGCCGAATAAATTGAAATCATTCACGTACATTGAACCTAAATACACTTGCAGCGCATTAAATACTTCATCCAACGGAATACCTTGGATCAACGCTTGTTCACGGTCGATATCAATATCCATTTGCGGCACTTGTATTCTAAAGCTTGAATAAAGCCCCATTAACGCGGGATCTTGCTGCGCTTTGCCAATCACTGTTTGTAAGCTGTTAAATAGTGTTTCAAAGCCCTTATTTCCGCGGTCTTCTAGTTGCAGTTTAAAACCACCCGTAGTGCCTAAGCCTTGAATTGGTGGCGGCGGGAATACCGCAACAAATGCTTCATCGATTGCACTAAAACGTTGATTCAATTGTGCCGCAATCGCCATTGCTGACATACTTGGATCACTGCGTTCACTAAATGCTTCCAGTGGTGTAAACACAATGCCGCTATTAGGGCTATTGGTAAAACCATTGACGGATAAACCAGGAAAAGCAACAGTATTAGCAACACCCGGTACTTGCAGTGCAATCTCTTGCATTTGTTTAACCACATCTTGGGTACGCTCTAAACTGGCCGCATCAGGTAACTGGGCAATAGCGACGAGGTATTGTTTATCTTGCGCCGGAATAAAGCCACCAGGCACCGCATCAAACAATTTAATTGTGCCGCCAAGTAATACCACATAAGCCACCATCACAATGGCGGTCATGCGCATTAATTTTTGCACCAACTTTTGGTATCCCTTTGCACCACGGTCAAATACACGGTTAAAAGGCGCAAATAGCCAACGGCCAAATAAACGATTCAATAAGCGTGTTAGTGCATCCGGTTTAGCATCATGACTTTTTAATAACAGTGCCGATAATGCCGGTGATAAAGTCAATGAATTGCAGGCTGAAATAACCGTTGAAATAGTAATCGTTAAAGCAAACTGCTTATAAAACTGCCCCGAAAGACCGGTAATAAATGCGGTAGGAATGAACACTGCGCAAAGCACTAAAGCAATCGCAATAATGGGCCCTGTCACTTCTGTCATCGCTACACGGGTGGCTTCCAACGGTGATAACCCTTGTTCAATATTTCGTTCTACGTTTTCGACCACCACGATGGCATCATCAACCACAATACCAATGGCCAATACTAAACCAAATAACGACAGTGTATTAATCGATACACCTAACCATTGCATCACCGCAAAAGTACCAATCAGTGACACTGGCACCGCTATCAAAGGAATAATCGACGCACGCCACGTTTGTAGAAATAGCACGACCACGATAACGACCAACACAATTGCTTCGAGCAACGTAGTGATGACGGCATCAATTGAACCTCGCACAAATACAGTCGGATCATAAACAATGTCGTACTCAACCCCGCTTGGGAAATCTTTTGATAAACGCGCCATGGTTTCACGTACTTGATCAGAAAGCTCAATTGCATTAGAACCGGGACGTTGAAATATCGGCATTGCCAAGGCTGGTTGATTATCCAGCTCAGCTCTGAGTGAATAGGTATTTTGGCCAAGATCAACACGTGCAACATCGCTTAAACGCGTTAATTGGCCTTGCTCACCCACTTTAATGATCACCTGCTGAAACTCTTCAACGCTATTTAAGCGCCCTTTTACATTCAACAGTATTTGAAATTGACTATCCGTTGCCGCAGGTTGCGCGCCTAAACTGCCCGCTGCTACTTGCTGGTTTTGCGCGCGAAGAGCCGTGACCACATCCATTGCCGTTAACTCTCGTGCCGCTAAGGCATCTGGGTTTAACCACACACGCATGGAATATTGGCCGCCGCCAAATAACTGCACATCACCCACACCACTTAAGCGCGCAATTTGGTCTTTAATATACAGATCAGCATAGTTTGATAAGTACGCGGTATCGTGCGTTTTTTCAGGTGAATATAAATGCACTACCATGGTTAAATCTGGTGATGACTTTTCTGCCACTACACCTAAGCGCTGTACTTCTTGCGGTAAACGCGGCAAAGCACTATTTACACGGTTTTGCACTTGTACTTGAGCACGATCGAGATCTGTACCAAGTGCAAATGTCACTGTCAGCGTCATACGGCCGTCACTGGTCGCTTGTGAAAACATATACAACATGTTTTCAGCGCCATTGATCTCTTGCTCTAATGGTGTTGCAACGGTTTGCGCAATCACGGTCGGGTTTGCACCAGGGTAATTAGCGGTAACCACTACTGTAGGTGGTACAACTTCTGGGTACTCACTGACAGGCAACTGAAATAACGATATCGCACCGGCAATTAAAATCACCAATGACAGCATGGCTGCAAATATCGGTCGTTGAATAAAAAAGTGTGAAAATTTCATTATTCGTCCTACTTCTTAGCCATCAGGGTGTGCTGCGCGGTTGGCGATAATGTAAAAGCCACACCTTCGGTGTCTAAAGTCACTGTATTTGGTGCGATAGGCATGCCAGGACCCACGCGTGCTGGCCCATTAACAGCAATGACATCGCCAGCTTTTAAGCCAGCGGTCACAGCACGAAAACTGCCATATCTCTCGCCAGTTGTAACAAGCTTATATTCAAGGATATTGCCTTCACCGACAGTCAGTACAAAGCGGTTTTTTAGATCAGTCCCAATGGCTTTATCAGGCACGATCACTTGTTCGGTAATATCATTTGCTGCTAATTTGATCCGCGCAAATGACCCTGCTCGTAATCCTGTATTTTCATCAAATCGAGCTCGGACACGAAGCGTGCCTGTTGCTGCATTAATTTGGTTATCAATGAAATCGATATAACCGGTGTGCGCAAATGTACTTTGCCCCACTTTCTGCATCACCACTTGTTGATGATCTGCTGCAGCTACCTGTGAAAATGAGTGATTCCAAGTACGCTCATCAACATCAAAGTAAGCGTACATAGTCTGGTTTGAGACAATTGAAGTCAGCACACTTTGTCCCGCCAACACGTTATTACCTTTGGTAATGTTAGCGCGGGAGATCACACCATCAATTGGTGAACGGATATCTGTAAACTCTAAATCTAAATTAGCCGCAATAAGCTGTGCTTTTAAGGCCGCAAGCTGTGCTTCTCGTTGCTGTAACATTGAAGTACGTGATTCGGCTTGCTCTGTCGAAATCGCTTTACGCTCGGTTAATCGTACAGCTCTTTTAGCTTCACTTTGCGCTTGTGATAATGCGGCCTCTGCACTGACTACTTGTGCTTCTAAACTTGCCACTACTGCCGCATAAGGACGAGCATCCAGTTTAAACAATAAATCACCTTGCTTTACAGTATCACCTTCATTAAACGCAATTTGCTCAATAACACCTGCCACACGTGGCATAAGAGACACTTCTTCGGGCGCTTCTAAACGCGTGGTATAGGTATGCCAGTTTTGCACTGGCTTCACTAAAACTTCAGCAACATCAATTGGCTGAAGATGTTGTTGGTTACTTTGCTGGGCTGGTTCTTCAGCACAGCCACTAAGAGCAAGTGATGCCCCTAAAACGGCTATGGCTATTAAGTGTTTGTTCATGACGACGCTCCTTTTTATATGTTTTTTCATATTACGGAACAAACATGTGGACAAAAACCGTAGATTTTTAAATTCATTAATGCCAATATGGCATCAATTAAATTTTAGTGAGTAGCCAATGGACACCACGAGTCGTTTATTAATGTTGTTAGAAGTGGTCGAGCGCGGTTCATTTGCCAAAGCAGCAGAAACCCGCAATATTGATCGCTCCGTGATCTCAAAACAAATAAGCCGCCTTGAAGATGATCTAGGCGTACGCTTACTTAATCGCACCACCCGCTCTTTTTCATTGACCGCCGCAGGCGCTGAAATGGTGAAAAAAGCCGCTGAACTGCGGCAATTACTTGGCGAAACCGTTCGTTTAGCAGAGAATTATCACCAAGAGCCACGAGGCGTATTAAAAATAACCTCTTCAACAATCATTGGCAGACGCTACCTGCAGCCCGTTATTAATGATTTTCAAAAACGCTTCCCGCAAGTGGAAGTCGAGTTACGGCTTGATGATAAGTTAGTTGATTTGGTGTCTGAAGGGTTTGATTTAGCGTTTCGGGTCGGTGAACCAAAAGACTCATCACTGATCGCACGTAAAATTGCCCGCAATAGGTTGCTGTTATTAGCTGCTCCGGAGTTTATTAACACGTATGGGCTACCATCTAAAATAACAGATTTAGCTGATTTACCCGCAGCAAGTTATTCAAGCACCGCGTTACGCGTTGAAGGAATTCGTTATGTGGATCAATATGGGCTGCCGCAAGAGCAAAAAATTAAAAGTGTATTTAGAGCCAATGATGCAGAAGTACTGCTCGACAAAACCCTTTCCGGCACGACCTACGTGCTGGCACCGGCATTTATTATTGGTGATGAAATAAAACAGGGGCGTTTAGTGCCGTTGTTAACCGACATCAAACTACAAGAGTACAGTGCTATGTATGCGGTTTACCCTCACCGTGATTTACCAGTAAGAACACGGTTATTCTTTGATGCTATCCGAGAGCACTTGGGTAAAGACACTCCACTGTGGGAAAATAATATTCCAGAATTTGCACAGATGTATCAAGGTAATTAAGAAACTTGCTCTAAATTTGTTGAATAGTGTATTTGCTCAGCAGATACGTTATTTCTGCCACCTTTTTTAGCTTGGTAAAGTTGCTTGTCTGTTGCTTTGAGCTGCTGTTTTAACGTATCGTTATTGCGATACGCCGCTAAGCCAATACTAGCGGTTAAACGGATCTCTCGGTCACCAACATTAATCACGCAGTCTTGTAAGGTCACTCTTATCTTTTCAGCAAGTTGATAACTTTCTTGTTGACTAGAATTGGGAATAAACAGCGCAAACTCCTCTCCCCCAACTCTGAAAACTCGTCCTTTATTGACTACCTCCTTGAGAATACTCGCCACCTTAACTAACACTTGGTCACCTACATCATGACCAAACTGATCATTCACTTTTTTAAAGTAGTCAAGATCAAGCAGCATAGTAAACAAGTTGGTTTTATTTTCTAGCTCCACTTCAAAGTAGTGATTCATTGCTAAGCGATTACCGGTTTTTGTCAACGGATCATACAAAGCAAGGTTTTCTAAGCGTTGTGCAAATTGCGCGCGACTGGCTTCAAAAATGTGTGCAATAACCCAGATCCCAACATAGCTAAAACTCATATTTAAACTTAAGTTAAGATCTGAAAATGGCGCGAGGGAGGGTTTACTTATAAATACGCTAGTTTGCACACATGCTAATAAAAGCGATAAATAAAAACCATGCTTGCAGCCTAATAATAAGTAGTAAAGAACTGGTAACGTGAAGGACCAAACGAATAAACCATTCTTCATCGCGGCTAAATAGGTGCCCAATGTGACTAACAGCGTAATGCATAAACATAACACTAACGGTTGCCATGTATGGATTTTGCGTGTACGAGCATAATGAAAAGTGTAAAAACAATAAACAGCAAAAATTCCTTCTAAAACTCCTAATGGATAGAAGTCATTCACAAAAAGGTTAAAATAGGTAAAAATACTCGCTAAAATTCCAAAACAAAAGCATACCCACTTTAGTAGGTTTTCACGTAGTACTTTAACGCTATCAATCGCTGCGATATCCATTCGAAAAACTTAAATTTAATAGGTAACAAAAAAGTTAGTCTAACGGTTAATTTACAGAGTACAAGCACTATTTATGTTTAATAAAGCAGGCGCTAATCATCGGCAATTAATTGATCAATATCTTTTAGCATATCGGCAAATTCATCGTTAGCATGCTTAAGCTGTTGCGCTGTCATCGTCGCTCTTAAATTAATTAAAAGTTGCACATAGCGCTTTGAGTTGTTGGTGTCTAATTGTATCAGCTCGTCGCTCATAAACGCTTCACGCTCAGTGATCACTTCAGCTAATTGGCTAATAAACTGCTCACGACTCAGTTGCGGATCAAAAAATACCTGCTTAAGCTTATCCAATCGGGTTTGCTTATAACTATGCCATAACAAAAATGTACTCTGGAATTCACTGTTTGCTTTGCTGATCAAAGCCTCTTGCTGATCATCAATAGAGCCTAGCCAATCTTTGTAGGTATCTAACTGACGTTCAAGGCGATCTTGGGCACGTTCTGAGGCTGTTTGTTCATTGAACTCTGCAATATCATCTGCCATATCTTGTGCTATAGCATCAACAAATTCCTGTCGCTGTTGCAGTGATAAAGTGAGGGCAAGCTCGATCAAATCATCTTTAACGTACAAGACCAATGTTTGCCAATGCTGCTTAGCGCCTTGAAAATGGGATAGCAATGCCTGCTCTGATGGGGTATCGGTTAGTAATTTTTGTAATGACATTAAATCCTGACGATAAAGTGGCAGTTGAGTTTTACGATGCCAATCTCGGCTTTGTTTAATTATTGCTTTAGCCTGTTTACTTTGCTGTTTTGATAAATCGACATAATCATCAATCCAAAACGCCGAGAGCCAACCTATATTATTGTAGGTAAAGGTTGCAGAGCAACCTGATAAGATTATTAACAGCGCGCCAACTACTGCTACTCTGCATTTTAAAATAATAGTTGCTCTAGACATTTTTTATTTTCTTATACAATTAATAGCCCTACGTTAATCAACTTATTCGTCGCTGTAAATAAATGACTAGAAATAAAACTAAACAAATAGAAATAATTATCATTTAGTTGTTGACACCCGGTTAAATCAAAGTAATAATCGTTCGCATCAACACAGAATAACCCAACTCTTTAAGCCTTCGCTTATTGT
Organism: Pseudoalteromonas sp. S1727; assembly: GCF_005886375.1. NCBI lineage: Bacteria > Pseudomonadati > Pseudomonadota > Gammaproteobacteria > Alteromonadales > Pseudoalteromonadaceae > Pseudoalteromonas > Pseudoalteromonas sp. S1727. Next base: position 55,764 of record NZ_PNDT01000011.1, on the reverse strand, counting down.
AAGGCATGGGAACGTACCGACCTCAGTGCCCTAGGGAAGATCACCAGCAAGGATGCTGGACCCTTATACCCAAGATGCAGAATTCATATCTTGGCTTGGGTGTATTAACGTTGTTGATGAAGCCTGTGCTGCTTCAATGAAACACTTTACTCGACCCAAAGTGCTTTATAACAAACACACTTACTTGCTACATTGCTCATATCGGTGACGGTTGATATGAACCCAAAAAGCCCCGCTGGGGCTTTTTTTATTCCTTTAAATTTTCTATAAAATCTGTATCTTATGTGCATTCTTTATCATTTATAGTGCGAAGCTGGGCAATTGTGGTTGTAAGAACTAAAATTAAACAGTAACAAACTGATTGGAGGTATTGTCATGTGGCAGCCTAAGTTAAATATATTGTTGATGGTCGGTGCACTTAGCATCAGTGGTATTGCTCATGCAGGGCTTGAAGAAGGGATCCTCGCCGCCAATGAAGGGCAATTTGAAGAGGCTCTAAAGGAGTTTCGTTATCTGGCAGATAAAGGCTATGCACCGGGTATATATGAACTTGGCCAACTCTATGAAGGTGGTTTTGGGGTAACCCGTGACTATCATAAGGCCGCTGAGCTTTACCAACAAGGCGTTAAAAAACAGCATGTTGATTCTATGTTTGCATTAGCAGTGCTGTATCAAGAAGGTAAAGGCGTAAAACTTGATAAACAAATGTCAGTTAAGCTCTTTAAACAAGCCGCTGAAAAAAATATGCCTGCGGCACAGTTTAATTTAGGTGTTATGTATGCCAATGGTGATGGCGTTGCCCAGGATTATAAAGAAGCTATGCGCTGGTATGAAAAAGCCGCTGGTAATAATTATACTCTGGCACAATTTAATATGGCGCTAATGTATTTTGAAGGTCATGGGGTCGAAAAAAATATAGAAAAGTCATATATATGGAATACGGTTGCTGAATACAACGGTAATTTAGATGCAAGCCATAGTCGCAAGTTAGATGAACGTAAACTGATGCCAGCGCAAATCACTGCGGCCAAAGAAAAAGCCGATGTCTTGTATGAAAAAATTCTTGCTGGCCTCTATGCTGGCGAAGGCAGGATGTTTTAACAACAGATAATGAAGCTTCCAAGCTGTACTTAGCCCTTCACGGGCGTAAGTACAGCCATTTTAAAGCTTTCATCAACAGTTTATTCTGCGACAGCAGTAAATTTAATTTAGGGTTAAATCCACCCGTTTTTAAAGTATTACGGGCATGACTAAAAGTTAAAAAGCCTTCTCTACCATGATAGTTCCCCATCCCTGATGGACCCAAACCACCAAATGGCGCATCGTCAGCGGTCACTTGCATTAATGTATCATTAATTGCGAATGTACCACTTTGAGTGTGTTGCTGAATATGTGCATTGATTTGCCTATTTTGCCCCATTATATATAAAGCAAGTGGTTGAGGGCGTTGATTTATATAATCAATTGCGTGGCTTAATTGCTGGTAAGTAACAATCGCAAGAATGGGCCCGAACAACTCCTCCTGCATTAACTTCATCTGGTCGTTAACGTCCGTAACAATGTGTAGGCCTAACCTATGTTTGTGCGCATCGCTTTGATTTTCTTCCAATGGTTTGATTATTTGTGCCCCGTGCTGCTGCGCATCCGCTAATAAATCTGTTAAACGTGCGAAATGATGGTCATTAATAACTGACGTTAAGTTTTTACCTTCCACGCCTAATTTATAATGCTTTTTATATAAACCACACAGGCTTTTCACTAATTGATGCTGTAACTTCTCAGGCACTAAAACATAATCTGGTGCAACACAAATTTGCCCTGCATTGGTCATTTTACCAAAGAGAATTGCTTTAGCCGCTTTATCTATATCGACTTGATCAGTAATAACAACTGGGGATTTTCCGCCTAATTCAAGCGTTACAGGTGTAAGATTGTTACTTGCAGCTGCCATAATGTGTCGACCGACAGCTGTTGAACCAGTAAAAAATAGGTGCGCAAAAGGTAAATGACTAAACTGCTGGCTTAATTGTGCTTCCCCTTCGATTACAGCACAGTAGTCACTGAGTTCACCACTAAATAACTTTTTAAGCACTTGATTAGTATGCGGTGTAAATTCACTGACTTTTAACAATACCCGATTGCCTGCAGCAATCGCGGTGCTCACTGGTACAACCGCTAGTTGAATAGGATAATTCCATGGCGAAATAATTCCAACCACACCTTTAGGTTGGTAGCTAACTGCAACTTTTGAAGGGGCTAAACTCAGTCCGGCTTTACGAGGCGACTCTTTCGCCCATTTAGGCAAGTGTGTAATTGTATGGCTGATTGTTTTGGTAGTGGGTAAAATGTCGCCCAACACAGTATCAAAAGCAGTACGATAGCCAAAGTCTTTTGAGCTTGCAGCAACAAATTCGGCTTCTAGTGTCAATAACGCCCGTTTTAGGGATTTTAATAACTGGATACGCTTTGCGATTGTTAAATAAGGCTGCTCATCAAAATGCCGCTGCATTTCATCAAACTGCGTTTTTAACTCGCTCGTGGAGGCTGTAACAGTGTCAGACAAACGCATACTCATAAACTAAGTCAATGTATACGCACTATAACTGTGTTTCTTAAAAGGGGCAAATATTGGCTGGGTGATAAAGAGCGCTATTTACAGAACAATAGCGCTCTGGCTGGGTAAACTCCAATAATTTAGCTAAAGCTAAAAATTAAATACCAATGCTGCCAAGGTCATCGTCACTAAGGTGATCAACACAATGGCTATTAAGTTCAGTACAAAGCCTGCTTTGATCATATCGCGTATTTGTATTTGTCCAGAGCCAAATACAATCGCATTAGGGGGAGTAGCAACAGGCATCATAAACGCACAGCTACACGCAATCGCTGCGGGAATAACCCAGACTAATGGTGTTCCCGTCACAGATTCAGCAACAGGTCCCAGCAAAGGTAAAAACCCTGCAGCTGTAGCCGTATTACTGGTGATCTCAGTTAAAAAAGTAATTAAAGTAGCAATCGCAAGTACACTCAGTACTAATGGAATAGCACTAGCCCCTTCAATCAAGTGGGCGATGTACTCAGCCAAGCCCGAAGATTTAATTTGTGCAGCCAGTGTTAAACCGCCACCAAATAATAATAATACGCCCCAAGGTACACCAGCAGCGCTTTGCCAATCTAAAATACGTTCATCGCTGCCTTTATTAGCGGGTAGTACAAATAACAATAACGCAGCAGCAATAGCAATACCGGTATCTGATATTTTCAACCCAGTAAAATCAGCGATCAATGGTCTGAAAATCCAACAAATTGCTGCGAATAAAAACACCCACAACACGCCTTTTTCTGCGCGCTGCATAATACCCAACTCCTTGAGCTGCGAGCTAAACAGTGATTTAGTATCCACTTTTTTTGCATTCTTGGCTTGCTCATCCACTTTATAGGCAAACTTAGTCAGCCATATCCAACAAATGAGCAACATAGTCAGTGACAACGGCACACCCACCATCATCCACTGGGCAAAGCCAATTTCAATTTGATAGCTATCAGACAGATAGGCTGCCATTAATGCATTTGGCGGAGTGCCTATCAGGGTTGCAATACCACCGATACTGGCGCCGTAGGCAATCGATAATAGCAACGCTTTACCAAAACCATTATTATTTGGGTTAGATTTTTGTACTAAATGCGTGATAGACAACGCAATCGGTAACATCATGACTGCCGTTGCGGTGTTTGACATCCACATCGACAAAAATGCGGTAACTAACATCATCGCCAAAATCTGTAAACTCGGTTTAGAGCCTGCATACAACATAGTGCGCAGCGCAATACGTTTATGTAAGCCCCACCGCTCCATTGCGATGGAAATTAAAAAACCACCTAAAAACAAAAATATCAGTGGATGAGCATAAGGCGCAGCGACACTTTTTATCGCCGCGATATCAGCCAAGGGTGAAAACACCAATGGCAATAGTGCAGTAGCAGGAATTGGCACCACTTCACTAACCCACCATGATGCCATCCAAAACGCGAGTCCAGCCGTACGCAGTGCAGCAACACTCATACCGGCAGGTGGATCAATTAAACACGTTAGCAACATCACTACAGGGCCCAACAGTAACATAGCAGCTTGCAGTATAGGGTTTTTATCTGGGTTGTTCGCGGTTATTGAATTACTCATATATCACCTCTTAAAACTTGTACTTTAGGCCAAGTGCCAGACTGCTATCGGATTTAGTGTCTAAATCAAGATCACTATAAAATAAATAGCCCGTTGTTTGTTTATCGAAAAGATAATCAACACCTGCAGTCCATTGTTGGCCGGTCTTAGTACCGATATGATGAATTCCCGACTCATCTCTAACAAACTGCACTTTTGGCAGCCATTTATCTAGTTTATAACTAGCACTAAGTACATAGCCATTACCTGATTTATCACCTAATTCAGCGGTTTCACTACGTTGAATGATTGCGCCTAATTGTACGTTGTCGAGCAGCCATGCTGCAGCGATACGAGTAGCAGTAATGTTATTGAGTGAGTCAACATGGCTTAGTGCAAGGTAATAATGTTCATTTTTTAAATTACGATCCCCGTACATAACTGTGGCAGCAAAGCCATCCTTGCCACTAATGCGGTCATCTTTGGGCGCATAAGTTAATGATAATTGCGCACCAGCAAAAGATTTCGAGGTATACGTAATAGTATCGCCAATTCGCGCTTGGCCTGGCAGTAACTGTGCAATATCGGCTTGGGTTTCATTAAAGTTGTCAATTTTCCCTTCTGAGTATTTAAAACGCGTATCGTTACGACCAATCACCACTTCACCAAAACTACCCGCTAAACCTAAGTAGGTGTTTCGTGCGCGAAAAGGGTCCCCTAAATCATCGTTTTCAAAGCCTTTAACTTGCACTTCATATTTGAAAACCACGTTAAGAGAATCACTCAGGCCATGCTTTCCTTTGATACCAATCCGCGAAAAAGGCGCATCAATTTGTGTGCCTTCTTTTGCAAAACGCATGGTGCCATTATCTGTTTTTGCTATTTGCACTTCGGCTTTGCCATAAATATCGTATTCAACGGCGTGCGCTGTATGCGCAAAGCTTATAACAGCGAGGGCGCATGCAGCAGATACAGAGGTCAGTTTTTTATCTGTTTTTATCATTGTGTGCTCTTATTATTAGGATTGTTTGTTGTTCCTAGTAATAAAGGCAAGTTTGCTGCCAAACTTGGAATTTTGATATAAACTGATTAAATTCAATATATTAAAATTTTAAACTATTTCAAAGGCGATTAAAGTGTGCGGAAATCCACACACTTAAAAACCAGCTTTGTCACTCATTCCACCCATGCTAATCAATAAACATATCGCGGTTAAGTGCATATTTACTCATTTTGTCATACAAGGTTTTACGCGCTATCTGTAACGTATTCATGGTATCTTTAATACTGCCTTGATGACGTTCAAGCGCTTCTTCTATTAAAGATTGCTCATAAAAGCTCACTTTTTCCGCCAAGCTCAAATCCTGCGATAAATCATTACCATTACTTAGGCTGGTACTAGGAAACGCTAATTCAACACCGAGTAACACAGCACGCTCTGCTTGGTTTCTTAGCTCTCGAACATTACCTGGCCACTGATAGCTTAATAGCCGCTGTAATATATCACTGCTTAATGGCGCAGGGGGTTTATGAAAGCGCGTTGCCGCAATTGAGCTAAAGTGTTTGAATAATAATGGAATATCAGCTTTTCTATCGCGCAATGCAGGAATGCTCACTTTGACCAAATTGAGTCGATAATATAAATCTGCACGAAAATCGCCTTTTTCAACCAACGCCAATAAATCAATTTTCGTTGCTGCAACAATCCGAATATCTAAATCAATGGCAATATTCGCCCCCACAGGGGTGACTTTGCGCTCTTCTAACACGCGTAGTAATTTAACTTGTAAAGAGGCAGGTGTGCTTTCTATTTCATCTAAAAAAACCGTGCCACCTTGCGCAAACTCAAATTTACCTTGGCGACTTTGCGTAGCCCCCGTGTACGCTCCACTTGCTGCGCCGAACAGCTCGCTTTCTATTAGTTGCTCGGGCACCGCGCCGCAGTTAATTGCCACAAAGTTACAATTTGAGCGACTACTTTGATCGTGTAAAAAACGCGCCACTAACTCTTTACCTGTGCCAGTTTCACCTTCAATCATCACATCCGCGGGGGTATCGATCACCGCATTGAGCAAATGCATCATTTGCTGCATTTGCACGGTTTCCCCAAGAATACGTACACCCGGTGCCGAGGTTTTTTCAACTGCAAGTTTTAACGCCCGGTTCTCCATGACTAAAGCTCGCTTTTCACATGCCCTTGCAATGCAATCGAGCAACTGCTCATTAAGCGGTTTTTCAAATAAATCATAAGCGCCTAACTGCATCGCTTTAACAGCAACGGTGACATCAGCAAAGCCGGTTAAAAAAATCACCGGCAGCTCACTATCAAAGGCTTTGACTTGCTCTAAAAAGGTTAGCCCATCCATTTTTGGCATATTAATATCACTGAGTACCACGCCATTAAAACGACGATTAAGTTTTGATAAAGCACTGAGTGGATCACTAAAACACTGTACCTGATAGCCTTCTAACGTCAGCAATTGGTTAAGTGAATCACGGATCATCTGCTCATCGTCAATGACAAAAACCTGTTTACAGTCAATTGCTAGGGTATTCATAACGCTCCTTTGGTATTGGCTAATGTGATAATAAATTGCGCGCCACCATGTGGGCGATTGTGTGCAGTTAAACAACCATTAAAAGAATTAATTATTTGCTTTGAAATAGATAAACCCAAACCCAGACCATTGCTTGACTTAGTACTATAAAAAGGCTCAAAAATTGTCCCTAAGGCATGCTGTTCAATGCCAGGACCTGTATCTAGAATCGAAAGCTTTACACGCCCCTCAAATTGTTCTATTTCAAAACTAAGCTCACGCTCAGGGCTTTGTGCCATTGCATGACTGGCATTAGTGATCAAGTTGACTAGTACTTGCTCAAACTTAACCCCATCAACCCACACCTTTATTGAGTCTGCAATCTGCGCATCTTTAACGCTAACATCATCGTGTTTAAGCTGGGGTGAGGCAATCACCATGGCATTTTTTAAAAGCTGTGCAAGAATTTGCTCCCTTAGTTGGGTTTGCGCAGGCTTACTAAAGTGTTTTAATTGGCCAACGATTTTATGCACGCGTTCGATCAGTGATTGCACAATTACTATATTTTCAGCAGCTTGTGTTACATCACCTTTTATAATTAAGCGCTTTGCACTAACTAAATAGGTGCTCATGGCACTCAATGGCTGATTTATTTCATGATTAATACCGGCGCTCAACTGACCTATGGTTGCCAGCTTTGCAGATTGAACTAACGCAGTTTGCGCTTTCTCAAGTGCTTGTGTGCGTTCAATAACTTCTTGCTCAAGGCTATGGCGCGAATAAAGTAGCTTTTTGTAACCAGCAAAACGAGCCATTAGAGCATAAAAACCCAATAATACAGAAACATAGATCACGGTTATCCAAACAAGCCGCGGGAATTGTGCAATATTCACTAAAGACATATCCACCAGCACCGTCATCTGTGCTTTAAGGCGATGAATTGCAGCCGTTGCAGGCACATATTTACTTCGCTTATTAGCTTCACTTATCTGTAGTACAGGAACCCCCTGACTATTGCGTTGCTGTGCATCGATCACCTTAGGCATGTAATCTAAATAATGGCGGCTGCGAGTGAAGTACTGCTGTTGGGCTGCATCAATTGGCTGCATTGTATTTAGCCGCCATGATTGAATGTCTGACATTGCAATAACATTATCGGCTAAACTTAAATAAAAATGGCTCGACTGTGAGTTATTCAGTAATTGTCGATCACTCTCAAACTTCGACACATTTACTTTTAACACCACCACACCAATTACCTTATTGCCATGATGAATTGGCTCTGAAAAATAAATTCCTCGTTCGTTTGAGCGAAGTCCCAAAGCAAAATACGCGACTTTCTTACCTGCCAAGGCTTGATAAAAGTACGGTCGAAATGCAAAGTTATTGCCAATATAAGTGTAATCCAACTGCCAGTTGCTAGAGGCGACTACATCTCCTGCATTGTTGAGCACATAAACATCTGACGCGCCACTGGCTTGTTGAATATCAGCCAAGTAATTATTAATCGGTTGTACAGCTTGATTATCAGCATCTAAATTCATGTCACTAATAAACGCTGTGAGTAACTGGTTATCAGTCACTAAATGGGGGATCGCAGCAAAGCGAGTAAGCTCTGTCTCAAGGTAGTGGCTTAGTTGGTTAACCTGGCGCTGTGCTTGTTGTTGTGCTTGTGTTAAATCATAGTGTCTGCCAAATAAAAAACTGACTAATAACAACACGATTAAAATGGCAACGGCCAATACTATTTTTCGAGGAACATGCAGCATGAGCCACCAAAAGGCGTATTGCTACGCCTTAATAATTTAAAATTTGACTTGGTAGTGTACCGAGTATTCACTGCCGACACCAGCAACAGCACCATCGGCCATTCTGGGATCAAATACATTATAGTGTTTATTTAATACGTTATGAGCTTTAAAGCTAAGTTGGCTACTCGTTGAAAATTGCCAACTGAGAACTGTGCCAAGCAGCAAATACGCTGGCTGCTTAAAACTAAGAGTATTCGGGGTAGCTTGTACATTCACCTCGTCACGCCAAACACCATTAACACTTAACAACCATTGCTCATATTGATAATTAGCGATAATACTGGCAAAACGTTTAAAGGTGGGCTGCATAGGGGTGTCAAAATACTGGGTGTAAGTCGCTTCTAATGAAAAATCGCCGTTTAAGCGCAGCATACTATCGAGCTCAAGTCCCCGGTTTGTGTCATCAAGCTGATTTGCAAAGGTAAATTGAGTATTGTCTGCAGTCAACGGCACAAGATTTATAAACTCGTTTAATTGGTTGTAAAACAGCACTGAATTAATATGCCAATCTTGGTGCTCGTAACGCCACACCAACTCCGTGGTTTTTACATATTCTGATTTTAAGTTTGGATTACCAAGTGTCACATCATCATTAGAATACAACTCATTCGTTACAGGCGTGCGAAATGACTCGCCATATTGCAATTTTAACGTATGTGCTAAAGCGGGTTTGTAGATTGCAGCGATACGGGGGGATAAGTTACTGTCGATGTCTTTAACGTCATCAAAACGTGCCCCTAAAAACAAGCTAAATTGCTCGGAGTAAGGTACTTTCACTTGCCCATAAATACTGCGGGTTTCAAAAGTCGACTGTAATTGCTGAAATGGTGCATACTCTTTAATAGTAACAATACCACCTTGGTAAAATGGATCGGCTGCTATTATTGCCCCGCTGTTGGCATCATAATAATTAGTACGGACATCGGCTTGCTGCTGCTTTGCATGGCTATATTCCAACCCCGAATTAAATAACCAACCATTATCAAACTCATGACTGGCGTCGAGATTAATCGTCAAGTCACTGGTCTGCCATGCAGGGCCAATAAATGAGTCATAACTTGCCTGTGGCAGACTCTCTACTGGCGCAATTAACCCTGCACTTTGTATTTGATGCTGGGTATAAGCAACTTTACTTGAAAACATACTTGTATCAGTAGCAAGCCAATCATAGCTTAGGGAGATAAATGCATTTTCACTTTTGTGCTGGTTATCCTCAGAGTAGCCACCTAGGTTTAAAAAATCATTCAACTCAACTTGATTATAGCGCCCTCTCACAGCAAGCTTTTCAATATCAAGCCCAGCTTCTAGATAAATGGATTGCAGTGGATCTTTGACCCCTTGCGGGTAGCGCTCGCCGCTTTTACTATTATAAGCACCATTAGCAAAAAGATGTGTTTGCTCATTAACTTGATGACTAAGCGAAAATGCAGTACTTGCTTGGCCTACATTACCCACCGCCACAGATAGTTCATTGTCTTGGCTTTTAGTGATAATGTTCATCACCCCTAAAAATGCATTACTGCCGTAGAGCGCAGAACCAGGACCACGAATAAACTCTACCTTATCAATCACTTCAACAGGAATAAACGGCATATAAACAGACGCTTTCCCAAATGAAGATTCATTCAAGCGCTCACCATTGATCATCACTAAGATATTACCGCTATCAAGGTAGACACCACGGGCATGATCTTTTGGCACTGCACCAACCCAATCACCACGAGTGGATTGCATCCCAGGCACAAAATTCATCAGTTCAAAGGCATTATTAACGCCAAGCAGCGCTATTTTTTTACGATTAAATACAGTGATTGTTGAAGGGGCTGAGGCGAGTGTTTCTAAGGTTTTTGAGGCGATATCGACGTGAACCTCAAGTAAGTCTTCAAAGCTCAATGTAAACAAGTCATCCGCTTGGGTTTCCGTTGCCAGTATGGGGGTTGTGTAAATACACAAAAAAAGACATACCGTTTGCTTTAAAGTCATTACGCCGTTTTACACCTATATTTTTTATTATTAAAGCTACATTTTAAATAACGTAGCATTTACAATATTAATACAAATGTGAGACGGCGCGAGCTTTTTCTAATAATTTTATAAATTTAAGCTGTTGCAGTCGCTTGCTTCGCTTTTAAATATTTATATAAACCAATTAACGAAGCTGCAATCCAAAATATTTCAATCACAAAACTTGCTAAATTAAAGTTATAACAAAGACTTATAAGCAATAGAATAGCACCTGACAAGTTCATCATATTATATACTAGCCCTGTTGGTGTGGCCTTACCTAGTTGCAGCATAAAAAACGCGCCAACCACTAAAAACGTACCAGTCATACCAACAATATCAAATAAAAGTGCAATCACGGGTGTCCCCTATCCTTTTTAATCATACCCAAAACACTGGCCCATTCCATGGGGAGGGTTGTTTTCAATCATTGAAACAGCAAACCGAGTAAGTTTAGCAGGGTATAAAAATAGCCACAGGATAAATGTCCGCTATTAGGGGATCATTTAAATGTAACTTTGCCGCCGATCATTTTATACGCAGGGGCGCCGTGGATGATTGTTTCACGAGCGAAGGGGCGTTCGCATTGTGGGCAAATACAAGGGGTTGAGGTTAAGTCTTGACTGATGCGTTCGATAAAACATTTAACTAAAGCCCCCTTGCCACCTTTACGGTATTTGAATAACTGGGCTTTACATTGACTGCAAAAAATATCGACGGTTTTGCTGGGGCCTTTTTTATTCGGTTTTGCCATTATTTAGTTACTTCTACTACAAACACGCTAGCCAGTAGGATAACAGTTTATGGCCATAGACCCAAAATCAAGCCCATTAAGGTAAATTGCAAAATATGATAACCGCTATTGATCAAAAATAGTTTTAATGGCCGCTGTTCATAAATATAACTCATTCCCAAAGCGCTACTGATCCAACATACGCCAATAGCAAAGCCAACACCCACAGCCACCCCTAAATGCGGGTTAGGGCCTAAAAACAGTGATAAGCCAAATGCAATAAACAACGATAAAACAAAACCACCTCCAAAAACCCATTTCGGATCGGTTGCTTTTAAATCCAGCTCAGTTAAACCACACCCTTCTAGCCATGCTCTTTGAAATAGCCAAGGTGAATACCAAATGCCTCCTAACATAAAAGAGGACATACCTGCTAAAAATACCGCAGCAAAATCTAGTTGAGATAAATCCATAACGACTACTTATGCAAAAAATACATCGATAATTTCACTGTAGTTAATGAACGCCATTGCAGCAACTATCTAGCAATGAATACTGCAAGGCCTTACTAGGTATAAAAGGGTTAAGACGATTAAAAGCGCCGAGGGTATTAGCGCTTTAATTGCTCTTGCGGGGTAATCTAACTTATTGCTGCACTGGTTTTTTTTGTAATTTTCGCTGTAAAGTACGCCTGTGCATATTAAGCTGGCGAGCCGTTGCGGAAATATTACCTTGGTTAGCGTGCAGCACTTGCTGAATATGCTCCCACTCCAGTCGCTCTGCTGACATAGTGTGCGCATCTGCAGCAACGAGTTCGTTAACGGGCTCGGTTTTGCCAGCAAGTGCACGAACTAAGGTCAACATATCTACAGGTTTCGTTAAGTAATCATTTGCCCCTAGTCGCATCGCCTCTACAGCGGTAGCGATACTAGCAAACCCAGTCAGTAACACAATATGTGCCTCAGCCAATAATGTACGCAGCGGTGTTATGAGCGTCAGGCCATTATCATCGGCTAATTTCATATCGAGTAAAATATGGCTCGGGGTATACTCAGTTGCAACACGAATTGCCTGCTCTTTATTGTGAGCAAGCTGACATTGAAACCCTTGCTTGGTTAAGCGCCGTGCTAAAGTATTGGCAAGATTAATATCATCTTCAATAATTAATAATTTCATGCATTCTCACTGACTTGATTGCTGACTGTTAATTGCACTTTAGCAACCGCACCACCTTGCGGGTGATTAAATAATGTTAGCGAGCCCTGTAAGCGCTCAAACGTTACATTCGACAGCATAACCGCCAGTCCCATACCTGTTTCACTGGGCATTAGCTGGCCCCCTAGTTCCGCTAATTGTGTCGCGCTAAAGCCCTTACCAAAGTCGCGGATGATTAAACTCACTGATTCAGGGCTGTCAGTGTTGTATTGCCAGTTTATTTCTAAGCATTGTTGCTTAGCTTGCTGATTAGCAAACGCGGCATTTTGTAACAAGTTTAAGATTGCTGGCAGTAACATTACGTCATTAGCGATTGAGCAATTAGGCGCCTGATTTAGCCAATTAAGCTGTTGATCTGGGTATTGTAACAACATGGTATCTGTAATTTGTTGCGTCAACTCGTGTAAGGACACCGTGGCTGCCACACTTTGTGTACGCAATTGAGATGACAACACACGAAACTGCTCTAATTGCAGTGCGCATTGCAATAGCGGTTGCTGCATGTCTTTAACAATCTCATTATCCGGTTGCTCTTCAATCAGTTCTTCATAGAGTAATTGTAAATTGGCAATAGGGCTGGCTAATTGGTGGGTAATTTGCGCTGCAGCACCATCAAGCATCACTAATTGCTCTGCGCGCAGCTGTTTTTCGCGAACACTGGCAATGGTTCGCTCTCGAGAGTGTAAAGCACGGTTCATGGTGCCAATAACCAATGCAATTACGCTGGCACTGATCACAAAATTCACCCACATACCTACAAAGTGACTGGTCATTTGCATATGATGCATGCTGTGCTGCGGCATTTTAAATAACAATATACTGTATGCGGCAATCGCTAATATTGCAATGTAGGCTAACCCTCTAGCGCTAACACTCACAGCGGCAATCATGATTGGTAATAAAAGTAATGATACAAAGGCGTTTGTTGCGCCGCCACTCAAAGATAACAGAACAGCTAAAAACAACACATCGGCTGTCAATTGCATCAACATACCAAGTTCTTTGGCTTTACTGACATTACGATAAGCAATCACACTTAAGATTTGAAATACCGCTTCAAGAGCAATAACCACCAGCAAAGGCAATAAGGGAATTTGGTGCTCTAATAGAAAATAGACACTAATGACCGCGATAAGCTGAATAGCAATTGCGCCACTGCGTAACATCAGTAAACGACTGATGGCCGGATCGGTGCGCATTAAAAACGCCATACATAACTACCTAAAAATATGCCTAATATAAGCGGGTTAAACTAATCATCATCCATAGAAATGCTAAATACCGCGCACGGTGTGCCTTGATGAAACACCATTTTCCATTGACCATCACTTAAGCGCCAAAGCGACATACGTAGTGAATAATTAAATTCCGCCCGTGCAGAGCGTCGAAACGCTGCTTGATAGCTTAGTTGGGCAATGTCATCACTGAGCATGCGGCCTTTAAAATGTTGATTATAAAACTGCGGTACTACTTCTGTGGGTAGTCGCGTTAATACTTGATATTTATTAAACACCGTGCCATTGGCTGCGATTTCAATAAAATCATCATCAAGCAATGCATCAAGAGCCTGTTCAGATTGACGAACCTCTGGATCTAATAATTGCCGCTCAGCATCAATCAAATGATTAAACAATGACGCCTTAATTTTGCTGCCCATGGGAGTTCCTACAATTGTTTATATACTTGCCCTGCTTTCATCACAAACTGTACATTTTTCAATGTACTTATGTCATCAAGCGGGGATCCATTGACACTGATAATATCTGCTTGTTTACCAACACTCAACTGCCCTAGCTTATCTTGTTGGCCAAGTAACTTGGCGGCATCAATCGTCGCCGACCTAATGGCTTGCTTTTCAGTCATGCCGTATTTTACTAACCATTGAAATTCATCGGCGTTATTACCGTGACGCGACACGCCGGAGTCTGTGCCAAAAGCGATGTTAATGTTGTTTTTTAACGCCAATTTAAACGACGCTTCGACTTGTGGCACCACAGCACGGACTTTATTGGCAATCGCCACTGGCATATGAGGGTTACTGAGCACTTCTTGGCTCACCGTTTGCCCTGCTAGTAATGTAGGTACTAAGTAAGCATTATGTTTTTTAAACAGTTTAATGCTCTGTTGATCCAAGTAAGAGCCATGCTCAATTGAATCAACACCTGCTCGCAAGGCTGCTTTTATGCCGGATATGCCATGAGCGTGCGCAGTGACGCTACGCCCTAAATTATGTGCGGTATCAACAATTGCCACAAGCTCTTGATCTGTAAATTGCTGACTCACACCTGCAGCAGTATTACTTAATACGCCGCCCGTTGCGGTGATTTTAATAACATCAGCCCCTGACTTTATCACTTCACGTACAGCACGGCGACAATCATCGGCGCCATCACATACTCCAAGGCCGTCACTAATCACATCGCTAATATCTTTACGGTAGCCATGTAAATCAGCATGGCCCCCGGTTGGCGTAATGGTATCGCCTGCTGCAAATATTCGTGGCCCACTAATATCACCGCGTTCAACCGCTCTTTTCAGCGGGAAAATCACTTTATAACTGCTACCTAGATCACGTACTGAGGTAAAACCCGCATCAAGACTACGTTGCAAATACTTAATTGATCGCAGTGCATAGTCTGCTTCATATTCAGTAAGCCACCGATGAGGATTCACGTTTGCATCGCGTTCAAAAGTCACATGTACATGCATATCAATTAGGCCGGGCATAACAAACTGATCTTTTAAATCAATGATTGTCGCATCCGACAAACCAAGTTCACTGATACTAACATAACCTTCTTCAATGCGGCTGATCATGGCATTTTCTATTACTATGGTTTGTTGTTTTTCTAACGTTTGTTCAGCGCCAGATAACATTGAACCTGCGTAAATAACCTGTGTTTGTGCTGCAAAGCTTGACGCAGAGCAAAGCATTGCGCCAAGAGAAGCTAAAGTAGTGATTAATTTTTGTTTCATGTTTACCTCATTTTTCTACTACCATTAGCCTAAATTACGTTTGATTACCACTATTTACGACATAAACGCAGCGATAAACTAGTCTTAGATGTGGATTTTTGGTATAAATCAAACATAGATGACACATGTCTGACCACTTAAAGAGAGCACACTATGACTTACGCACACATTACCGGTTGGGGTAAATGTATTCCACCTGCGCGTATTAGCAATGACGAAATCAGCCAATTAGTTGATACCAATGATGAATGGATCACCTCACGTACTGGCATTAAAGCCCGCAGAGTAAGCCATGTAAGTACTGCAGAGCTTGCCACTGTGGCAGCTCAACATGCTATTGCCTGTGCAGGCATTGAAGCTAAAGACATCGATCTTGTGTTATTAGCAACGTGTACACCGTCAACAATGGTGGCAAACACCGCTTCATTAGTACAAAAAAATATTGGTGCCGTCGGCGCAGCCGCTATGGACACCAATGCAGCTTGCTCTGGGTTTTTATATGCTCTGCAAGCAGCAACGGCACAAATTCAAGCCGGTATGATTAAAAAAGCAGTGGTGATCGCAGCTGAACGTATGACCTGGTACGTAAACTGGGATCGTCGCGACAGTGCCGTGCTATTTGGTGATGGCGCCGGTGCAGTGGTACTTGAAGCAGCAGACACGCCTGCGGGTTTACTCGCCACAAAAACAGGCTGCGACAGTGAAGACCGTGATATCTTACACATCACTAATTTTGGCAGTGACTTAGATAAATACCAACCCGTTGGACCGTCTGATTTATTGTTTGAAGGGCGCGAAATTTTTAAACGCGCAGTAAAAGGCATGAGTGAAGCTTGTGATGATGTACTCACACAAGCGAGCTTAAAGCTTGATGACATAGATGTATTGGTGCCACACCAAGCAAATTTACGAATTATTCAAGCCATTCAACATCGCTTAAACGTGCCTGATGAAAAAGTAATGGTTAATATTGGTGAATACGGTAATACCTCAGCGGCAACCATTGCAATCGCATTATGTGAAGCTGTTGAACAAGGATTAATAAAGCCCCATGCCAATATTATGTCTGCTGCATTTGGGGCTGGCTTAACTTGGGCTGCCAGTTACATTAAATGGGGTGAACGTGTCACGCCGATCAGCACCAGTGACGCCACACTACCGCCTTGTGATAAAACGGGTTTAGAATTAGTCGCACCAGCAGTAGCTGCGTGCAAGGGCACAGATTAATCACATACATTATCGATTAAAGCGCGACTTTCGCGCTTTTTTATTGGAATAATATGAAACTACTCGCTATTCATCACGTTGCTATCATTTGCAGTGACTATCAACGTGCTAAACATTTTTATACCCAAATCCTCAAACTCCCTATAATTCATGAACAATATCGCGCACAACGAGACTCTTATAAGTTAGATTTAGCACTTCCTGATGGGAGTCAAATAGAGTTGTTTTCCTTTGCAGGGGCGCCAAAGAGGCCCAGTTACCCTGAAGCACAAGGGTTAAGGCACCTTGCTTTTGCAGTGGCTGATATAAATCATGCAAAGACTTACTTAGAAAAACATGCAGTAGCAGTAGAAGAAATAAGAGTTGATGAAATCACCGGGAAGCGTTTTACATTTTTCGCTGACCCCGATGATTTACCGCTAGAACTTTATGAAGCTTAGTGAAAGCGACTTTCTAGATAATTAAATACGGCGCGAACACCTAAAGCTTCACCACCGACAGGGCGACCCGGTAATGGCCGTAAGTTCCATGCCATAACATCAAAATGCACCCATGGAGTCGTTGGCTCGACAAATTCTTTTAAGTATAAAGCCGCAGTGATCGCACCACCAAATGGGCTACTCGCGCAGTTAGCCATATCAGCCACATCACTTTTTAACAAACTTCTGTACTGTTCGAAAAGTGGTAGCTGCCAAACCGGATCGCTTACTGCAATACCTGCATCAATAATACCATTAGCAACATCACGATGAGTTGAGAAAAACCCTGGTAATTCAGTTCCTAATGCAATACGGCATGCGCCCGTTAACGTTGCAAAATCAATCAACAATTGAGGTTTATCGTTTTGTGCTTCGCTTAAAGCATCACACAATACGAGTCGGCCTTCAGCGTCAGTATTATCAATTTCAACCATAATGCCTTTACGCGTTTTAATCACATCACCCGGGCGAAAAGCGTTGCGTGATACCGCATTTTCAACGGCAGGAACCAATACACGTAACTGAATAGGTAACTTTGCAGCCATAATTAACTGTGCTAAACCAATAACATGTGCTGCACCACCCATGTCTTTTTTCATGTTACGCATGCCCGAGCTTGGTTTTAAATCTAAACCACCAGAGTCAAAGCACACACCTTTACCCACTAACGTGACAAGCGGAGCATCATCCGCGCCCCAACGTAAGTCTAATAAACGTGGTTTGTTCTCACTGGCACGACCCACCATGTGGATAGTGGGATAATTTTGCTCGAGTAGCTCATCACCAACCCACTCATTGAATCGGCCATTGTAAGTATGTGCAAGATCAGCCATCACTTGCGATAAATGCTGTGGCATCATGTCTGCTGCAGGTGTGTTCACTAAATCTCGGACCAAGTTGATAGCATCTGCTTGCTGCTCAAGACGTGTAAATAGTGCCGCATCAGCTATCGCCAATTGCGCTTTAGCAGCGCCCTTCGCTTTATATTCACTAAACTCATAACCGCCTAACATAAAGCCCAGTGCAATCTGTTCTAATTGTTGTTCGCACCCTTGCACTTGATAAAGATCCGCAGGCAACTTGCTCGCCAAATCACCAGCTAACCAAAAATCGTCAAGGCTATTGACTAAACAATACACCTGACTTAGCGCAGCAGTTTGTGGATCAACCACCAAGGCAATTCCTTGCTTAGCGAAATCGCAGCTATTTAACCAGTTTTGTAAAAAAGTAGATTGCTGCTGTTGCCATGCAGCTAAGTCATTTCTAACAACAAAAGACAGTGGAATACCCGATGTACTATGACGAATTAATGTACTCATTAAATGACTCGTTTAAAATAATAGGATGATCAAGCATATCAATAACACAGCGTAAAAGGTATAGCATAGTGGCTATCCTTTTTAGTGTATGACATTATTTTTTTACAGTTGGTTTTACAACGGGCTTTGCAGCTTTGCCATTCGCGATTTCTTGCTGTTGTTGCTCTTGGGCAATTAATCGATCAATGTCTTTGAGTGGCTTATTGATGTTAAATGAACTCGGTAATACATCCACCCCCACCCAGTGGCCGAGTTTCACGACTAACGGAATTGTAATCGGCGCAAACGGTAGAATCGCAAAAATCCCTAATCCTAACCCTTTAAGAATATCTACAAACTGCGCATTAGCTTTTTGTAAATCTTCTTTACTAACTTCGCCTTGGGTGTAGCGACGATAAATGGTGAGCATTTCTTTGGTTTCTTGCTTTTCTTGTGCCAGTGCTAGTTTAAGTGCCACCATAGCCCGCTTGAAACGCAGCTGTTGGCGCTTTTTACTAATTTTTGCCACTCTAATTGGGGCACGATGGATAACTTTATATAGTCGCATAGTCGCTATTCTCACATAGCCTTAATACTTCACAAAGCATAATTTGCTCGAATAAGTTTAATTAGTTCCACGCCGTACCTTGACTACCAAAGTAAGCATTATCAAGTATAATACGATTAGGCACGCCCCACTATTTGATAACTGTAAATAATGATGAAAACGCAACAAAATGCACAAACTATTACCACCGTAGGTTGTTCAAAGAAGCCTATTAGACCTGCTTCGGATGAATGCTGTGGCGGCGGCAGTTGTTGTCCATGTGTTTGGGATGAATACAAAGAAAAATTAAAGGTATGGCGGTTACAAAACGCAGATAATAACGATAACGAATAGCAACCGTCTCAAAACCGCATTGAACAATTTTTAACCCCAACAGGTCACTTTTAAAAAATATTTATTTATTTTTTTATTAATTTCAGCGTAAAAACAACCATTTCTGCACTACTTACTATTTTCCCATAGAAAATATCGTTGCTTTTCATATGGGTAGGTCACTTTCAATTTTCCTCCATCAAAAATATAAAAAATATCAATATTTTTTAACATCTTGCACAACTATTTAACAATCTGTATAAGTTTAACGAGCCATTTGCCTTGATAAAAGTCAGCTGGTCACATAACTATTACAATTCTAACTGGGGAAATTAGAATGCAATTGAAAAATAAAGCGTTAACTCATGCAGTTAAACTAGCTCTAACCGCGACTACCGCGAGTCTCTTTATTTCAGGAACTGCACTTGCAGCAGATGAACAAACTGAAACCACTAAGGTCAATAAAAACGTCGAAAAAATTGCTGTAGTGGGCACCCGCTCTGCACCACGCTCGATTGGGGATTCACCCGTACCTATTGATATCATCGGTGGTGAAGAACTAGGTAAATCAGGTAATACTGATATGCTGGAGTTATTAAAAGGTGCCATTCCATCATTAAACGTACATTCAATGCCAATTAGTGATGCGGCATCTTTAGTACGTCCTGCCAACTTACGTGGTCTACCATCTGACAGCACATTAGTTCTACTCAATGGTAAGCGACGTCATCGTGCATCTGTTATTGCCTTTTTAGGCGGCGGTATTAACGATGGTGCTCAAGGCGCTGATATTTCAGTGATCCCAAGCATTGCTTTAAAACAAGTCGAAGTATTACGCGATGGCGCAGCTGCACAATATGGTTCTGATGCAATTGCTGGGGTAATGAACTTTGTACTTAAAGATGCCTCAGAAGGCGGGACATTTGAAGTTCGCCAAGGTGAATACTATGAAGGCGACGGCGATACAACACAAATCTCAGGTAATATAGGCCTACCATTCACTGACAATGGTTTTGCTAACTTAAGCTTTCAATACAAAACAGCGGATGCCACCAGCCGCTCAGTACAGCGTTACGATGCTGCAAATTTAGCTGATGCAGGCGTTCCAGATATTGCACCACTTACTCAAGTATGGGGGGCACCAAAAGTTGATGACGATATATCAATTTTTGGTAACGTTGGCTTAGAGCTGACTAATAACTCTGAGTTTTATATGTTTGGTAACTACTCAGAGCGTGATGTACGTGGCGGTTTTTACTATCGTAACCCGCATACTCGCCCAGGAGCTTATTCAAACGACGAAGGTCAGACTCTTTTAGTTGGCGACTTAACGGGTGATATGAGTGGTAATTGCCCTACCAATATCATGATTGATGATAATGTCCTCGACAACCCAGATTATATAAATCAAGTTGCAAATAACCCTGATTGTTTTGCGTTTAATGAAATTCTCCCTGGCGGCTTTACCCCAAACTTTGGTGGCAATATTACTGACACTTCACTCACGATGGGGACTAAAGGTGAGTTTACTGGCGGGATGTTAGAAGGCGCCTATTATGATTTAAGTGGTACCGTTGGTTTTAATGAATCACGTTACTTTATTTATGACACAATTAATGCATCGTTAGGCCCAGATAGCCCAAGAGATTTCAGCCCTGGTAAATATTCACAGTTAGAGAAAAACTTTAATTTTGATTTATCAAAAGGGTTTGATTTTGGTCTAGCGTATGATGTAAATGTCGCCGGTGGTCTTGAATGGCACGAAGAAACCTTTACAGTAACCTCGGGTGATGAAGCATCTTTTACAGCAGGTCCACTGACTGATCAAGGGTTTGGTATTGGCTCAAACGGCTTTCCTGGTTTTAAACCATCGGATGCCGGTGAGTATACGCGTCGTAACTATGCCGCATACGTCGATGTAGAAGCACCATTTACTGAAGACTTCCTAATGGGCTTAGCGCTGCGCTATGAAGACTACGACACTTTTGGCTCTACCGTTAATTATAAATTAATGGGTCAATACCACTTAACTGAAGATTTAAATATTCGCGGTTCAATCAGCACTGGTTTTCGTGCTCCCACCGTTGGTCAAGCCAATGTGAGTAATGTGCAAACAAACCTAAGTAGTGGTGTATTAGTTGACTCCGCCTTATTACCACCGACCAACCCTATTGCCGTGCAGTTAGGTGGAACCGAGCTTACCCCTGAAGAGTCACAAAGCTATACTTTTGGTGCAGTTTATACATTAGGTGAAGTATTCTTAACCCTTGATTACTACAACATTCAAGTTGAAGATCGCATCAGCCAATCTGAAAAAATTGAACTAAGCCAAGCAGATAAAGATACGCTAGAAGAAGCTGGCGTGCCAAATGTACAAAGCTTAGCGCAAGTAAGCTTCTTTACTAATGACTTTGACACAACCACCCAAGGTGTTGATTTTGTTGCAAACTACGCCACAGATTTACTCGGTGGAAGCTCTACATTTAGTTTAGCGTACAACTGGAATGAAACAGAGGTGACTCGCTCGAGTGACATTACAGGCCCATTTAAAGTAAGCCGTCTTGAAAATGACTTACCTAATCATCGAGCAACTTTAAGTTGGTCACAACAATGGGAAAGTTTCTCGATGTTTACGCGTGCAAATTATTTTGGTGAATACCAAGGTGTGCACGTAGATTATGATCAGACAGCAAAAATGGCCGATGCAGCGGTTACACTTGATGCTGAAATCACTTACTTTTTCAATGACTCAATTAGCTTCTCGGTAGGTGCACAAAACCTGCTTGATCAAGACGCTGAGAAACTTGACTTTAGTGG
Organism: Pseudoalteromonas sp. S1727; assembly: GCF_005886375.1. NCBI lineage: Bacteria > Pseudomonadati > Pseudomonadota > Gammaproteobacteria > Alteromonadales > Pseudoalteromonadaceae > Pseudoalteromonas > Pseudoalteromonas sp. S1727. Next base: position 33,628 of record NZ_PNDT01000011.1, on the reverse strand, counting down.
TGCTGATGAATTCATTCCAAATAATAACTGGGGCGGAAAATACTACGAAACCTCACCATACGGTATTAATGGTGGTTTCTACTATGTGAAAGCAACGTATACTTTTTAAGCGTAGCTAAACAAAAAAAACCAAGGCGAAATGCTCAAGACATTTCGCCTTTTTCGTTTTATAGTTAGATAAAAACAAACAGCAGTGACGCATGCTACTAGAAAAAGCCAATCAATTACTTGCCGAAAATAAACTGCAAGAGGCAGAGTTTCACTTTAAAACCCTGTTAAGCACCGACCCGCAAAATGGTGAAGCACTGTTTGGTTTAGGCCGTATCGCCCTAAGATTAGAGCGCTATGACGCCGCGGTGTATTTACTACAAAAAAGCTGTGAACGCCTGCCTAATATGTTGGAGCCACTGCATGCTTTAGCAGATGCATTTAATGGCGTTAATTCGCCAAACGATGCATTAACGGTACTTGAGTATGCAAAAAATATTGCCAGCCATAACCCAGAGCCACATTATTACCTAGCACAGCATTATTTAACCCATGGTGAAATAGACAAAGCACACACCACTTTTGCTCAAGCCCTGAGTATCGGGCTGTACCCAGTGACTGCATATATCTTGTTTGAGTTAGTACAACTAGGGCGTTTTGACAAACAACATAACTACATCAGTAATTTGCATCATTTACTAACACAAACCAATAATCTGCGTTTAAAAATGGTCTGTTATTACGCCTTAGCGAAAAGTTATGATCAACTCGATGATCTAGAACAAGCTGCAAATTATTATGAATTGGCAAATAAGCTACAGCTAAAATTAAGCGACTTCAATACTGAACAATTAACGCCGTTTTACCAAAATATTATGCGCCATCACCCCGAGCACTTGTTTCCAAAAGTTAAGCCAGGGTTCAAAGGTACAGTGACCCCGGTATTTATAATTGGCATGCCGCGCAGCGGTTCAACATTATTAGAACAAATTTTGGCGTCGCATAGTGAATGTGCCAGTATTGGCGAAGACCGTTGTATTAGTTCACAGGTAGTGCCATTTATTGAACAACAAACCAAACTCCCCTATCCAGAATGCATCAGCGCATTAACCCCGCAGCTCATTGAGCAAGCACGTGCCATTTATATTACGCGGTTAAAACACGCTAAGCCTATTCGGGCATTTATGATCAACAAATTACCCTCGAATTATCAATCACTAGGGCTTATTTATTTATTATTCCCTAATGCTAAATTTATCAACTTACAGCGCGATTTTAATGCCACAGCGTGGTCAGTATACAGTAATTACTTTGCAGAAAACGAGCCGTATTTCTGCTCGCTATCAGAATTTAAACACTACTTTGAGTTATACCAAACCTTAATGACGCACTGGCAAAACGTGATACCCAATGCCATATTGGATGTTCAATATGAGCAGTTAGTTGAGCAACCTATCGACAATTTAAAGCGCGTATTTTCATTTTTAGGTGCCGAGTTTGAATCGCAATGTTTGGAATTTTATAAATCCAAAAGTGCTGTTACTACACTGAGTAAAGCGTCCGTTCGTCAACCACTCAATGCAAACGCCGTAGAACGCTGGAAACGCTTTGAAGCGCCCCTTAAGGCGCTATTGAATGCTGCTCAAACCACACAAGCAAATCCTTAAATTGGTCTAGTTTAGCACTCGGGTGAGTCAGCATATTAATATGATCATAATCAAACTGGTGGCCGTGTTGTTTGCCGTACATTTGCAACGTCTGAACACCAAGCCCTGACTCTTCAATAAATTTTTCAATATCAATTTGCTGCGCCAGCGCTTTATCTTTCACGCCACCAATATGTAAAGTAGGCGGTAATGTTAAGCCAGCGACTATCTGCGCATAATCGAAACCATCATCAGAATCAACCCACGGTTTACGCTTCGCCCATTGCATACTTTGATAATGAGATTTTTTGGTTTCGTCATCACTGCCCCATTTGAGCTTTCTAGCCGGTAAATAACCATGCTTTTTTGCCAGTATTGGCGCTAAAAAATACCAGATCAGATTGCCTTGCAAGTACTTTTGCGGATGATGATTGTATAACGAACGTTTCGTGCCAAAATACGCACAGGCTTTTACATCATTAATGTATTGAGGGAAACGCGCAAACACACTGTTCATCAGTACGCCGCCCCAAGAATGAGCAACCCAATACGCCGGTGGTTTCCCCTCGCGCTCGGTAATACTCGCAATGAAAGCGGGGATATCTTCAATTATGGCCTCTGTCTGCCCATAATCAGCATATTTTGAAATAGCCGGTTTACTTTCACCTCGCCCTCTTAAATCAGCCACATAGCACACATAGCCTTGCTCAGCCAAAAAAGGCGCTAAGCCCTTATTTGAGCGGGTGTAAAATATTTTGCCATTTTCCACTGCTCCATGCATAAAAAATACAGCAGGGCCTGATTTTTTACTGTTATCTGCAATTCTGCGCAAATGTAATGTTTGTTGCTCGGTAAGTTTAATAAACACCGACTCTTGTACAATCGCCATTTCAGTTCCTTGTTGTCATTGTTTTGAACCGTAACTCATCCTACCAGTATTTTAAACAAGATCACACGCTAATGTATTTCTCTGGTAAAATAACATTTTTGTTTGCTAAGCTAATTACCTGTTATGAAATCAACGCCATTAAAATCAAAACTCCATCCTCGCAATCGCCATAACCAAGGTTATGACTTAGCGTATCTAACGTGCCAAGTGGCGGCGTTAAAGCCCTATATAGTGATCACCCCAAATGGCACTGAGAGTATTGATTTTAGTGATGAGCAAGCCGTCAAAACACTCAATCAAGCACTGTTAAAAGCTTATTACAATGTTGAGTTTTGGGATCTTCCAGCAGGTTATTTGTGCCCGCCAATTCCAGGACGTGTAGATTACATTCACTACCTTGCTGATTTATTAGCCGCTGACAATAACGGACAAATTCCCACCGGCAAACATGTAAAGGTATTGGATATTGGTACCGGTGCCAACCTTGTTTACCCGCTTATCGGCAGCCATGAATACAACTGGCATTTTACCGGCAGTGATATCGACCCTGTGGCAATTAAACTAGCTAAGCAACTGGTACAATTTAATCAACGTAAAATCACCATCAAACAGCAAAAAAACCCGCAGCAGATTTTTAATGGTGTGATTAATAGTAAAGATCTATTCCATCTGACCCTGTGTAACCCCCCATTTCACGCAAGTGCAGAAGAGGCCAATAAAGGCAGTGAGCGTAAATGGAAAAACTTAGGTAAAAGCCCAAGTAGCGCACTTAATTTTGGTGGCCAACAGAATGAATTATGGTGTGAAGGTGGCGAGCAGCAATTCATAGTTAATATGATTATTGAAAGTGAGCAATTCGCAGAGCAATGTATGTGGTTTACCTCACTGGTATCTAAAAAAGACACGTTACCGGCCTTACACGCACAGTTACAAAAGCTGCCTGTTGCTGAAGTAAAAATAATAGAGATGGCACAAGGGCAAAAAGTGAGTCGCTTTATTGCTTGGAGTTACTTTGATCAAGCCACCCGCGCAGAAATATGCCAACAATTTACAGCCTAGGAGGCACTATGATTGATTTTCGTTCTGATACCGTAACCCTGCCATGTAAAGCCATGCGTGATGTTATGCACACAGCGCCGTTAGGTGACGATGTATATGGTGATGATCCCAGTGTAAATACACTTGAAGCATTTGCTGCACAGCGCCACGGTTTCGCCAGCGCGCTATTTTGCAGCTCAGGCACGCAAGCTAATTTACTGGCGCTAATGGGCCACTGTGAACGAGGTGATGAATATATTTGCGGGCAAAATGCACACAACTATAAATTTGAAGGTGGTGGAGCAGCAGTCCTTGGCTCTATTCAACCGCAGCCAGTTGAGAATGAAAGTGATGGCAGCCTATGCTTTGACAAACTTCGCGCTGCTATTAAACCCGATGACTTTCATTTTGCGAATACTCGGCTGCTCAGTTTAGAAAACACCATAGGTGGTAAAGTGTTACCAATTAGCTACTTAGCTAAAGCACGTGAATTTACCCAAGCGAATAAATTAGCGCTCCATTTAGACGGTGCGCGGGTTTATAACGCAGCAGTTGCACTGCAAGTAGATATTACTGAAATCACCCGTCATTTTGATTCAGTGTCTATTTGTTTGTCAAAAGGGTTAGGCGCGCCGGTTGGTTCATTATTACTTGGCTCTGTTGCGCTTATCAATAAAGCAAAACGCTGGCGTAAAGTACTAGGTGGCGGCATGCGCCAAGCGGGAATGCTCGCTGCTGCAGGGCACTTTGCGCTTGAACACAATGTTAGTCGCCTAACAGATGATCACGTCAATGCTCGCTATTTAGCGCAGCGGCTCAATGAAATTGAAGGGTTTCACGTCGATCTAGCAAAAGATACCACTAATATGGTGTATGCCCATGTTGCCGGTAATCTCGATATTCACGCCCTAGCACAGCAGCTAAAAGCGCAAGGCATTTTATTCAGCCCAAATAAAACCTTACGGTTAGTGACTCATTTAGGTATTACTCGCGCTGATATTGAGCTATTTATAGCTAAATTAACTGCTGCGCTGCATGTTTAACGCCGCTTTATAATGTTTGCGGCATACTGATACATAGCGATCGTTGCCGCCAATTTCTACTTGATTACCGTCGGCAATCGCAGCACCGTTTTCATCAGTACGTAATACGTGATTCGCTTTACGGCCACAGTGACAAACGGTTTTTAACTCAATGAGCTTGTCTGCCCAAGCCAGTAAATATTGAGAGCCACTAAATAACTCGCCTCTAAAATCATTACGTAATCCATAACACAATACGGGAATACCTAACTCATCAACCACATCGGTTAATTGCATTACTTGCTCGCGAGATAGAAACTGGCACTCGTCCACCAGCACGCAGTGACGCTTTTGCTCACCGTTAAGTTGTTTGATCAGCTCAAAAACATCTTTTTCTGCATCAAAGATGTGCGCATCAGCTTGTAAGCCAATTCGCGATGACACTTTGCCAACGCCCGCTCGGTCATCTATCGCGGCAGTTAAAATAACCGGCTCCATGCCGCGCTCGCGATAATTAAATGCCGATTGTAATAACGTGGTAGATTTACCTGCATTCATTGCAGAATAATAAAAGTACAGCTGTGCCATCTATTTACCTTGAACTGATCACCATAAAAAAGAGCGAGTATGCTAGCGCATATTCGCTCTTTCGGCACCCGTTTTTAAGTTTTAATTAAAAGCGATAAGTGAAACCTAAAGCGGCCCTGAATTCACTGTCTTTATCAACATCAAAGGTTCGTTGCCGCATTTCAGCAAAAATACGTAAATCTTTATTAATTTTAAAGTCATTACCGATTACATAGGTCAACTCTTTACCTCCTTCTAGATCATCAGCACCTTGGGCATATTCAACACTGGCATATAAACGATGTTTAGAATGCCATTTATAACGCCCACCTAAAGCCATGTTATAACTTGTGCCGTGTTGCAGCTCATCACTCATTTGGTGTCTGGCAATATAACCACCTGCCGATAACTGCTTGGATAATTGCCATTGCACCGATGCTAAATTAATTTGGTATTCGCCTTCTAAGTCATACTCTGCCGTTTGTGTGGCTAACTGCAAAGAGATCCCTTTAATTGGTGCATAGTCAGCGCTCATTCCAAAACCAATATCCATGTCTTTACTGGCAAGTTTTAGTCGCTTTGAGCCAACCCGAAATGACGGCTGTTCGTCAAGCTCTCGCGGTAAATTAAGTTGTGAAGTGATCGCTAAATCCTGCCACTGGTATTGATACTCAATTGTATGCTCTGGGCGTTTAGTATTTAACTCATTACGTGTGTAATGCACTGTTGAACCAATGCGGTGACTACGATCAAAATCATCTGCATCTTTGATCAGCGCATTTTGTTTGCCGTACTGTAATTTACCAAAGCGTCCTTTTACACCAATGTACGCTTTGCGGGCAAAAATAAGAGGTTCATTATCTTTATCTATGTTAGTACCAAGTTCTATACGCCCGTATACCTGCGTTTTATCAAGTTTGTAATGCCCCTTTACACCCACACGACTCCCATTATCGCGTAACTGCCAAGGCGACGGTGTATTTGCTGTGCTTGACTTAGCCTCTTTATTATCATATTGCAGCAACACTCGCAGTCGAGCATACAATGATACGGTTGTATCTTCATTTTTTAATAGCGTGGTCGCTGAAGCTTCGCCTGTATACGTAGTCGAAAATAGTAAACTGCTGAAAAGGGCGAATGATGATAGTTTAGATTGTGAAAGGTCAATTGATTTTAATACATTATTAGTGCGCATAAGTTGCTCCTTGTTTAATTGAAGCAACTTTACACGCAGCCTACTTACCGATTTATTAGCACCTTGGTAAGCTTAACGTAAGCTTGTGCACTAACTATCCGCTAAAGGGTCTAAAAACCAGATCTGCGGCGATTTTTGACATAAAGTAAAGATTCTCTCTAGCTGTTTTTCAGCCTTTGCTAAATTTAAGGTTAAATTTTTACACCCATAAAAACCTAAAATACTGTGCATAGGTAATACTGTATCATTACGTGATAAATCATTGGCGGTATCCGCTTTTAACGGCAACGGTCGTGCCGCTAAAATCGTTTTATCACTAACACTGGCTTTTGCCGCTGAGGCTCGCATATAGCCGAGTACTTGATTGTCTTGTTGTACTAATAACCATTGCTGTGTACTGTCTTTACCCAATGCTATAAATGTTGATTTAGCTTTGAGTGTCGTAACAACGATTGCATCATTTGCAGCCGCACTGTGTAAGGTTACATCCTCTACTGTATAGTAAGCTAAACCAATAAATTGTAACGGCTCAGCAAAATCTAACCGCGGATCCCCTGGGCGTTTTATTTGTAACGCTTGCCATTGCAATTCATCACTGTGTAACTGCCAACGGCTCGCAGTATATTTATCAACCCCTTGGTATACAGTACCCGATCCATCATTCAGTGAGCGTTTCGCGTCAGTTAATAGTTGCTGCTGCGAGGAACTAGTAAACCAGTTATCAAGTTTATTACTAAGCTGATCTATTGCATCGCGATGATTATTTTGTACTTGGCGAGTCATGCTACCGGGGTCGTCTATTAACTGTGTAAGTTGGCAACCCGATAAAACAATACTGAATACGGCCAATGAGATGAGTTTCATGTTATTCCCCTGTGTCCATGGTTGTCACTGTTGAGCCTGGTAGTGTCAAAACAACGCCAAGACCACCTAGTGATGAGCGGTATAAATTAATCGAGCCGTTATATAAGGTAACAATATCTTGCACAATATTTAAACCTAGGCCAGTACCTTGCGTTGTTTCATCTAAGCGTTGACCTGCTTTAAAGGCTTTTTGTCGGCTCTGTTGCGCGATCCCTGGCCCGTCGTCCTCAATGTTAATTGTTAAAGTATGTTCATTTAAAACAACGTTGATCAAAACTTGGTTACGGGCCCATTTACATGCGTTATCAATAATATTACCGAGTAATTCATCAAGATCATGTTGATCCCCCCGAAAGCCATTCTGCGGTGCTGATGAAAAACGGAGCGTTAGATTCCTTGATTTATATAATAATTCCATTGAAAACAATAACTCACTAAGCGTATCGCTAACATTGCACAGCGCGGCTAATTGATTGACAGAGCCCGCCAATCGCGCTCTTGCAAGGTGAGTGTGGGTGCACTGCTTAAGCTTTTGTAGCTGTTCATCTAGTAACTGCGCTTGGTCTGCGGGTAATGTGGGCAATTGGTTCTGCAGCACTGAAATAGGGTTTTTCAATGCGTGCGCTAGGTTTGCCGCTTGCAACCTCGAACGCTCTAAAATAGCACTATTGTGCAGCAGTAAATTATTTATTTCACCGCGAATATCATACAATTCACTAGGCACGTCGATGTTTATATTATTCGCTTGGCCATCTCTGATCGCTTTAATTGCAGTACTAAATCGACTTAAAGGTTGCATTGCTACTTTTAACTGCACAAATATCGCTATTAAAAAACCAAACGCTACAAGCGTTAAAGCGCAGGCCAATTGCCAAGTAAATTGCCAAACGTCATTAGTGATATTGGCAACTGGACCACTTACCAGCACATGAAAGTGACTATCAAGCGCTGGGAATGAGATTTTTTGTACAATCGCACGCAAAGCTTGGCCAGCAGGTCCCGTAAACTCAATGTATTTAAGGGTTTCATCATCTTGGATTTGAGTTAATCGAATCGGATCGCCCGAATACAAAGAATCCGATTGATACATTACTTCTTGTTCATCATAAATTTGCCAATACCACCCCGAAAACGGCTCATTAAATTTAGGGGTTGATGAGCGCCACGCTAATAGTAATTGTTGCTTGTCATCAAATTCTGCTGCTGCAACCAAATCATGCATTTGATCAATTAGTACTTCATCAAAACGCTTCACTATATGCGCATTAAACAAGCCAATAAGTATCAGTGCTACCACCACTAACGTCACACTGCTGCAGGCAAATGTCGTAAGTAGCAACTGCTTTTTTAACGAGCCGACCGGTTTACTCTGCGTCATTAATTACATACCCTTGGCCACGGCGTGTTTGGATATGCTCTGTACCCAGTTTTTTTCTAACGCGATTAACAAGCACTTCTATCACATTGGAGTTATGTTCAAAATCCATTTGATATAAATGCTCTGTTAACGTTGCTTTTGACACCACCTGCCCAACTCGATTAATCATATACGCCAACAAACGGTATTCAAGCGCACTTAAGTCTAAATGGCGACCATATAACGTAGCTCGTTGACTTGCCGTATCAAGCTCTAAACTACCACACGCGATAACACTGCTGGCATGCCCGTGAGCGCGTCTGACCAGAGCTTCAACCCTTGCAAGTAACTCTTCCATTTCGAATGGCTTGATCAAGTAATCATCTGCGCCTGCCCGCAGCCCATTGACTTTTTCACGCCATGTATCACGGGCAGTTAAAACCAAAACAGGCATTTTATTACCGCCTCTTCGCCAATCCGTTAAGACACTTAAGCCATCACGGCCAGGCAAGCCCAAGTCCAAAATAGCAATATCATACTCTTCAGTATCACCAATAAACCACGCATCATTACCATCATGAGATACATCTACGGCAAATCCATGCTTATTTAATGCATCGCTGATCTGCTGTGCTGCTTGTTGATCATCCTCAACGACTAATGCTCTCATGGTTGCTCTCCTTGGTTATCTTTGTTCAGCACAGGTTGTTCTCCTTGTGTCGGTGTTGTAAGTGGGTTTAGCGAATTAAGCACGTCAATTGCGTTATCTAGCCCCCACTGCTGATTTTTTTCAATCGGGGTAATTTCTGCAAAACTGACCGGATCATAAAAACGCACTAATACCTGGCCACGTCTATCCAGCACTTTTAACTTAAATACAGGTTTGCATTGCAGGTTATCTGCTTGGGCACGTAGTAGGGTTTCATCTTCGCCAAGGCGTTTTGTTTTAACTTCTTTCATAAATGCAAAGAATGCATTTGCTGAAGGTTTTTCATCGCATTGAGCCACCACGCCACTGCTATGGCATAAAAATACCAATGCTGCGGTGCAGGTAAGATTTACGATTTGTCGCTGCTTAGATAAAAGTATAAACACAGTAAGCCTTATATTCGCTTATGAGAAAAATCACTCGCCATCTGTAATTGCTTGAAAACAAGCTCTATTTCCAAATTGCAAAGTATAACTAGCAGTACCTTACAACAAGCTTACAAGCTACAAAGTGGCCTAAAAAGCCACTTTTTGTGCTAAAAAATATTTTAAATTTTTTTAAATTATTTTTTATCTTTAAATACATCGACTTGAATTTATTTTACCCCATTTTGATACAACCTTACAACAAGCTTACATAATCTATCAGCTTTGTGTCATGGCACCCGCTCTACTATGCACCTCAACGAAAACACACACCCATTTAATAAAAGGAAACTTACTATGAATACTACAAACCAACACACACGCATCATTAACGCTAAACAATCTTTTGTAACACGTAGAGTGGCAACTGCTGATATGCAAACGCTTGTCTGTGGTGATGTAAAACCGCAACTAGGTGATTTAGTATTAGTTAAGGTCACTGAGCTGGGTCATCATAAACGCTCAGAACGTGTCGATGGACGTCGCGCAACTATCTATGAAGGCGATGAAATCATCCTGGCGTACGGTGACCGTTATGCACCAGACCAATTTGAGTCGCGCATTCCAGAAGATTTATCACCCTGTCATATGGTTGCAGCCGGTGGTATTGCTAGTCAGGCATTATGCTGGCATAAACGTATTTCAGGCCCTACCTGTATAGAGCCTATTGGTTTGATAGCCAATAAGGATGGCAAAGTACTTAACCTTGCACAGTATCGTGTTGAGCCAACACCCAGTAATATCGCCCATATCCCCAGCACTATTGTGGTCGGTACCTCGATGAATGCAGGTAAAACAACCACGGCAGCTAATTTAATTCATGGCCTTAACAGCGCAGGCTACAAAGTCGGAGGCATGAAAATTACCGGTACTGGTGCTGGCGGCGATTTATGGTTGATGCAAGACTCAGGGGCTCATCAAGTAGTTGATTTCACCGATGCTGGATTCCCCACCAGTTTTAATATTGGCTTTGATAATATCTTGGATGTATATCATCGTTTAGGGCAATACTTAGTGTCGCAAGGTTGTACGGCACTCGTCGTCGAAATTGCCGATGGTTTATATCAACAAGAAACGCGTTTTATTTTGGAAAATAGCGAATTTAAACGTCAATTTAATCATGTCTTATTTGCAGCCCGTGAAGCGATGGGAGCGCAAAGTGGCGCAACCTGGTTACAAGAACAAGGCTATAACGTGCAAGGGATCAGTGGACAAATTTGCGCCTCACCACTTGCCCTACGTGAAGCGGCCAATATATTACAGCTCCCAGTGTTTGATTTAGTTGCACTGCGAAACCCTCATATCGCGCGTACTTTATTAAGCCCGAGCCCCCGTAAACAGCTTGCTTAATACAAATAAAGGTTAATCATGACGCTGCATTCACAACGTTTACCAGCCATTTTCGTCGCATCGCGACGAGTATGGCTGGTAGTTTTAGTCACACTAGGGTTATGCCAAGCAGGCCTTGCCATTGCCAGTATCTGGCTATTGCAAAGCTTATGGGATAATCCTTTGCTTACACAGCCATTACTGTTGCTATTAACATTAACTGTGGCGCTGTTTTTTTTACAGCTAGGTCAGCACCGTATTGCCGAGCAAGTTGCTCAGCATTATTTAGTTGATGCAAGAGAGGTGTTATATAGCCATTTAATGTCAGCATCAAATGATCGTCTCCCCGCCCGCCTTGGAGTGGCCATGAATCGTCTGATCACCGACAGTAATAGTTTAAAAAATTGGGTAGGCAGAGGTATAGCAAGTGCAATTTGTCAAACCTGCGCATTGCTTGCGTACTTAGTAGTGTGCGCAATTTACTGGCCCAAAATGCTATTTATTTTATGTTTAATGACGGCACTAAGTATCATCATCACATTAATGTGTCGCATAAAAATAACCACCTTAACTTTGGCTATTCGTCAACTACGTGGGCGTTTAAGTGGTCATTTATGCGAACGTAGCTTTGCTCCACATACGGTACTTAATATCGCTCAACTAGGGAAAGAAACACGCCATGTAAGCAAAAATTCGCAACGCCTCGGTGATGCTATGGTTGCCCTCACGGTGCCCGGTAGCTGCCTAAAGTACCACAGCTTAGTGTTGAGCCAATTAGCATTCATTTTGGCAATTTTTAACTCAGATGGGCAACTAGATAAAAACCAATTACTGCCTATTTTACTATTATTCGGGCTGTTTTTTGCGACCTTAAGTAGTTTAAATCGCGCCAGCTTTGATTACTTTGTTTTTGCTGTAGCAAAGCAACGGCTAAATATTGCACTAGCGAAGGCAGATAAAATGCCCATACAGAAAACCAATAAGTTAACCCGCTATGTGCCCTTGGCGGTAAAATTAAAACAGCTTAGCTACACTGGGGTATTTGAGAACCTCAATTATAGCGCTACTGCGGGTCAGCGAATCAATATCTATGGCGCCTCGGGCAGTGGTAAATCATTATTGTGTGCTTTATTTAATAAGCAACTCAGTCCAAGTAGTGGACAAATTGTCCTTGCCGGCAGACGTATTGATTGGTTACAACCACGGCGCTTACAACTATGTGTTCAGTTAATCAGCCAACACTCCCAACTCTTTAAAGGCACATTATTAAGTAATATTCGTTATGCAAATCAACGTATACCACTGACAACAATAACGGCACTGGCTGCACAATTGGGTATTAACAACAGCGAACTGATGCAACCTGTAAACGAGCTGGGCCGGCATTTACCATCGGGTTTGAGGATACGTACTTTACTTATTCGTGCGTTGATCAAGCAACCTGGGCTGTTGATATTAGATGATCCAAGTCTGCTGCAAGAGACGGCACTATTGCAACAATTATTAAGCGACCATGAGCTGGTGAGTGCCACCATTATACTGTGTCAGCAACAGCAATCGACACTTTCTAATATCGATCAGTACTGGCCAATTGATTAGTGTTACCCGCTTTACTGAGCTGCTCAACATACAACTTGGCATTATCTTGAGCGGCTAAGGTGTGCCAAATACGCTGACTAAGAGATTGATTTTCATCGTAGAATGTTTTTGAAAACACTAAGTAACCGTGCTCTTTTGTAATTGGTGGATAAACCATTTTCAGTGCTGTATTTTGGTTCTTGCTAACAATTTTACGGCTCCCTATTTGGCAAAGCTTGATACTGGCATCAGCCACTCCTCGCTCAATTAACTCAAGCGCCTTTTCAACAGAAGCGGTGTGTTGTATAAAAAAAGGTTCTTGAGTCATGGCTTTATTCAATTTATAGCCACGAGGGAGCGCTAGCGTGAATGCTTTAGTTTGAAATACTTCGCGGCTTTGCCATTGTTGATGAAATCTGTTACTACCAATTAAGCAACTGCTAAATTCACTGACGGCACGTTTTGAGTCGGGTTGCTGCGTTTTGCTCAGTGGATATTGACCAAACGAAGTACGATCTTTGCGATATGCTGCTATAACCGCATTGACTTTATTGCTACGTAAATCAGTTAAACATGCTTGCCAAGGCTGTCGTACATAACGGATGGATACTTGATCAAGCTTATTATCAAGGCGCTGAAATACGGCTAATAAAGCATCTGGATCATCTATTGGCACATCGCTGCCTTCATTTAAAAAGTGTGATGCGGATCTTGTATCTTCATAACAGTAAATTAGCTCAGTTGCTTTTGCTTGCACGGCCGTTAAGTACAACACACAAAAACTACAGAGTAAAACAACACACCAACGGTTCTCCCTAACACATTTGTTTTCTTTCATTTTATCTGTAACCCTTAGACATCAATAGCTAAAGTGTAGACCGAAAAAACAAATTGGTTAGCCGCTTTATAAAAAAGTTTAAATAACCTGCAAGCAGGTCAAATAATTCCCTCATGTTCAAGTAACCATTGTTTGCGATCTAACCCCCCGGCATAGCCTGTAAGTTTACCATTTGCGCCAATAATACGATGACATGGCACAATAATACTGATCGGGTTTTTACCATTGGCAGCCCCCACTGCGCGTACTGCTTTTGGGTTATCTAAGGCATTAGCAATATCAGAGTAACTGTGCGTCTTACCAAATGGCACGGCGCAAAGCGCTTGCCAAACAGCTTGTTGAAAAGCCGTCCCTTGCGTCGCTAAAGTAACATCAAAGGTTGTCCGCTTGCCTGCAAAATACTCATCAAGTTGTGCTGCACAATGTAAAATATGTGGTTGCTCAACCTTAGCAAGCGGGGTTTCTGGGTGATCCATGATAGGATAAAAGCCCACATAACTTATTCCTAACTCACTGCCTTGAATAATAAGCTCATCAATCGGAGTAGGAATGCGTGTTTGAATAAGTGTCATGTTAGTTGCTGCCATAAATGGAAGGTTAAATAAGAACGAAATGGTGCGCACAATTCATCATTAAAAGGGGCTGCCGCAGCTTGGGCTTTTTTAACACCTAAGTCTCCCGCGAGTAGAATATCCGGCTGACTTTGCCCACGTAGTTTTGCATAATTGACAGTCCAAGGGCCTATTCCTTTGAGTGCCAACCATTGATCCAGCTGCTGACAGTCAGGGTTATCGGCACAAAACTGCGCTAAATTACGTAGCGCATTTTTACGTGCTTGCGGCATTTTAAAAAAGCCCAATTCACTGTTGGTCACCGCCTCAGGAGTGGGAAAATACACTCGCTCGGTATCTCGCTCCCCTAATTCATTGACCAACTGAGTGACTAAATTGTGAGCAGCAGTCACACTCACCTGTTGACCGAGTACTGCGCGAATACCCGCTTCGAATACAGACCAAATGCCGGGTAAGCGTAACCCTGGTGCTAAGGCGATTGCACCGTGCAGCTGTGCGGCTAAGTGCTGCTCAATCTGCGCCGTGTCGGCATCTAAATCGAGGACTCTGCGGATCTCACTTAAAATAGGCTGTAAAAACCGAGGCTGGTCAATATCAATGCGAACTAAAAAATGGTGTTTATGCTCAACATATTCAGCCGTAAATTGGCCTTGGCAATAATCGTTTTTAAAACTGCGGCCATAACTTGTATCAGTTATCCACTCCATAGGGGAAATAAGCCGTCTATGCAAAAATTGCTGTAGCGCAGCCCAATTATACGGCGGCCGAAATGGTAATTTAAGGGTCAGCACTGCACTTTTAGTACTTTGCTTGCCACGCATTTTTGAAGGGCAAATGTGCAATTGCTGTAAAAACGCATCATTAAACCGACGAATACTGTTAAACCCTGCCGCAAACGCCACTTGGGATACGGGTAAGTTAGTTTCTTGTAATAACTTTTTAGCGAAATGGCACTGATTAAATAACCGATATTGAGTGACTGAAATACCAAAATGCTGTTGGAATAACTGCCGTAGATAGCGGCTGCTGACGCCTAGTCGTTCAGCTAATTGTTCACAGCTTTGCTGCTTTGTTAAATCATTATCAATTAACTGCTTAGCACGAAGCGCCGTGGTTTTTGTGCCTTGCCATGCGCTACTGCCAGGGGCACTATCTGGACGACAACGAATACACGGACGAAACCCAGCCTGCGCCGCATTGTGTGCATATTGAAAGTATTCTACATTTTGCTCTTTTGCGGTAGGGGCAGGACAAATTGGCCGACAATAAATACCGGTGCTTTTTACAGCGATAAAAAAAAGTCCATCAAAACGATGGTCGCGGCTTTGTCTGGCAAGTTGCCAATGGCTAGTATCCATAAGGTGCTCTTAACTGTACATCTGCTAATAGAGTACGTGAAAAAACACAGTTTACTAGCCATTTTCGGCACTCAACTTTTATTTGCCAATAGCAGCCAAATAACGACGTTCAACTTCAGCCCAATTTATTACATTATAAAAAGCGGCAATATATTCAGGGCGACGATTTTGGTACTTCAAGTAATAGGCGTGTTCCCACACATCTAAACCTAAAATCGGCGTATGACCATGCATCAAAGGACTATCTTGATTTAAGCTACTTTCCACTACAAGTTGGTTATCTTTATTTACACTGAGCCACGCCCAGCCGCTGCCAAAGCGGCTCACCGCTGCGGCGGTAAATGCATCTTTAAAACTGTCAAAGCCACCAAGCTGTTCATTAATTACATCTAACAAGGTACTAGTTGGTTGACCACCACCATGTGGGCTCATTACAGTCCAAAATAGCGAGTGATTCGCATGCCCACCACCGTGCTCCTGCACCACTTTTTGTAATTCAGTTGGTAGCGTCGTTATTGTGGTTAATAGTTCATGCACATCAGTATTTGCATACTGGGTATTTTCAAGTGCAGCATTCGCTTTATTTATATACGTTTGATGATGCAAGGTGTGATGGATTTCCATCGTTTTTGCATCAAGGTGTGGTTCTAATGCATCATATTCATACGGTAATGGGGGTAATGTAAACGCCATAATTGCTCCTTGTGGACTTAAGATAAATGATCAATGCACAGTGGCTTTTTGATCTGGGGTGTAACTTAATGTGTTATTAATTTGCGCAATTAATTGCGGATAGTGACTGTAAGACTTTGCAAACTGCACCAACTCGATGTAGGTCTTATGGTGATGATGCACAACCACAGTGCGGACAGTTTGACATGGATGCTGGCATAAATGGCTCAAGGTGATATGAACATCACACAACCACTGACACGCTTGCTCCGTTTGATTCATCGCTTTATAGGTATCAGCCAAATTATGAGCCGCAACCACTAATGCAGGGCAACAATGCTCTATTGCCGTGAGCACTAGCTGGCATATTTTGGCTTGACTAAATTGACTTAATAACCGAGAGGCTAAGGTATGTGCTGTGGTGTATTTATCGCGAGCTTCAAGTAACGCCCCCCGTTCAAAGGCATAGTTACCCGCCATAATATTCGATTGCCAAGGACTCAGAGCCTGATCAACGCAAGGGAGCTCTGTAAATGGTGTACGCTGAAGCTGTGTCATAAAAAATCACCCGCACAGATTAATGATGTGTTTAATTTACACACCGAAACAACCTAATGCAAATGATTTTTATTTATATTTCTTTTATTTTTTATTTGTTCACAAAGTCAATTAATGCTTGTCCGGTTAAGCGATATATAATCCACTCGTTTTGCGGCAGTGCCCCCATGCTGTTGTAAAAATCTATCGCAGGCTGATTCCAATCAAGTACCACCCATTCAAAACGCCCACAATCTTTCACCAATGCTTGACGCGCTAAATGTTGCATTATCAATTTTCCCGCGCCTTTTCCACGACTATCAGGACTAACATAAAGATCTTCTAAATACAGACCATTTTTACCAAGCCAGGTAGAATAATTATAAAAATAAACAGCAAACCCTATTGGCGTATCGCCATCCAGACAGATTACGCTATGTGCGGTGGCGCCTTCGCTAAATAAGGTATTTAAAATGGCCTGTTCACTCGTTTTGACTGCATCAGGCTCTTTTTCATACACTGCAAGCTCGGTAATGAAATGTAAAATAGTTGCCGCATCGCTAGGCGCCGCCTCTCTTATAATAATGTCTGTCATAAATTCTCTTTATTAATACTGCTCGAGTTTATCTTTGAGCGTTTGTAATTGAATTGGTTTAGCAAGGTAATCATCCATACCGCTGGCTAAACATTGCTCCTTGTCTTCATCCATTGCATTCGCTGTCAACGCTATAATAGTAATATGCTGATGCTTGCTGCCTGCCTGCCCTGCTCGAATAGCCCGAGTGGCATCAAAGCCATCCATGACTGGCATTTGGCAATCCATCAAAATCAAGTTAAAACGCCCTGCGGGTGATGCCTGTAAAATATCGAGCGCATGTTGGCCATTTTCCGCCAACGTTACCTCATAATTTAATTTTCCTAACATTAACTTGGATACTTGTTGATTAATTGGGTTATCTTCAACCAACAAAACATGCAGATTTTGCTCATGACTACTTCGCAAAGATGAAATATAACTGGATGTAACTAAGGGTAAGTCGGTTGAACCACCACCATGAGTGATCACAGCCATGGCACTCATTAAATCGGCCGTTGTAATAGGTTTTGGAAAGTACGCTTGAAACCCTGCATCACTAAATCGTTGAGCTCCTTCCATACCGGCAATACTGGTCATCATCACCAATGGCATTGCTTTAAAATCATCATCCGCTTTTAATTTTCGGCATAAGGTTAAACCATCCATTTCAGGCATTTGCATATCCAATACCGCTATGTCATACAAACTGCGTTTTTCAGCGAGGCGTGTTGCGCACAACTGCAAAGCCTGCGCAGCATTGCAGGCAAGCTCTACTTTTGCCCCCCAGTGTGCAAGTTGCTGGCTTATTACAATCCGATTGGTTTCGTTATCGTCAACCACCAAAATAGTAAGCTGCGTCATATCTATGGTCGGTATACTGCGCTCTGTTTCTCTTCCTTCTTCTAGCATCACTGTCGCTGTAAACTCACAGCCTTGACCCTCTTCACTGACTAAAGTGACTGCTCCCCCCATTAACTCACACAATTGTTTACTAATTGCTAATCCAAGCCCAGTGCCACCATATTCACGTGTGGTTGACGCATCCACTTGTGAAAATGGGCTGAATAAATCTTTTTGCTTTGCTTTATCAATACCAATTCCCGAATCTTTAACGCTAATACTCAGCTGATAATGGTCGGTCATTTTAGTGATAGCAGCGGTGATCACAATCTCGCCTTGAGGAGTAAATTTAACAGCATTACTGAGTAAGTTTGTTAGTACTTGACGAATTCGTCCCGGATCGCCTCTAAAATGGGTTGGTACTACAGCGACTAAATCAAGAATGATTTCGATATCTTTATCCTGCGCCGCAAGAGCTTGAGATTCCGCTACCTCGCCAAGTAAATTACAAACATTGAAGTTGATACTTTCAAGCTCGATTTTCCCCGCCTCAACCTTCGAAAAATCTAAAATATCATTGATCACCGATAGCAACGAATGCGCGCTATTTTTAGCGATTGCCACTTTAGTTTGCACCGGTTTTGTTAACTTCTCTAACTCGATCAGCTCTAACATCCCTAGAACGCCATTCATTGGGGTACGTATTTCATGGCTCATGGTGGCTAAAAATTGACTTTTTGCAGTTGCAGCCGCATTGGCTTTACTCAACGCAATTTTTAACTCCTCGGCTGTTTTCTTACGGCTCTGGGACATCAAAACGCTGCCAACCAAAGTTGCCAGCGAGCGTAAATAGGTTTCTTCGTTTTGACTCCACGTTCGATACTGGCCAACACTTTCAGCGCATAACACCCCTAAAATACCTTCGCCGGTGGAGATCACGGCATCAAGCATCGAGTTAATATTTAAATCTGCAATATAGTTATCAACCAGCTCTACGGTGGCAGGATGCGTATTCACATCATTAATTGCCACTAAACCGTGCTCGAAAATTGCTTGATAATAAAGTGGGAAATCGCAGGCCTTAAGCACTAAAGAATGTTCTACAAACCCCTGCTTATCAATAAATAAACTCATGCAGTACATCTCATCGCCTAATTCATCGAATAACCACACCGATGCTCGCTGTACGCCCAATACTTCACACATTGACTGCGCGACTAAGTTTTTCACCTCATCAAAATTACCAGCCAATACCGCTGCGGAGACAGTTAAACTCGCTAAATTTTTATTATACTGGTTGGCCTTTTTACTCTCTAACTCAAGGCGTTTATAGGTATCAATATTTTGGAATGAACCATACACACGAATACAACGACCGTCTTTAAATTCAACTTGACCAATTGATTTAACCCAGCGTTCATTACCAAGCGCCGTCACTATAATTAGCTCAACTTCCCAACTGCTCTGAGTTGCTATTGCGCTTTCAAATAACTGGCTGATCTTTTCTCTGTGTTCACCTTGCTTATAAAAACCCAGTGCTTGGGACACCACAGGTTGATAATCAGTAGCAACTTCATGAATTGCTTTTACCTCGTCAGACCAATACATAGTGTTGTTTTCTAAATCAACTTCCCATGCACCTATTTGGCCTTGTTTACTCATAGCTTCAAGCAAACTCTGTTGACGGTACAGCTGTAGTTGAGTGTGGTATCGTTCGGTAATATCATGAATAAATCCATCTAAATACAAAACGTTGCCATTGTGATCATACACAGCTTGACCTTTTTCATGTACCCAATGGATACTGCCATCAGAAGCGACCAAACGGTACTCTAATGACCATGGCAGATGGGCATCTATATCGACTTTCACTTTCTCAGCAACACTTGCAACATCATCCGGATGAATTAATTCAACAAAGCTCAATTTATAATTATCAACTAAATCTGTTGGTTCATAACCGGTGATGACCTTTATTTGCTCACTCAAATAAAGCATGCTCCATCGCTCATCATATTTGCAACGATATACAATGCCAGGGATATTCCCGACCAAAGATACAAATCGATCGCGACTTGATTGCAATTGTGCTTCGGTCTCTTTTCGCTCGGTAATATCAAGGTGTGTACCTATCATTCTTTTTGCCGAGCCATCACTGTTGTATTCAACTATACGTCCAGTGGTCAGCACCCATACCCAATGCCCGAGACGGTGCAACATGCGAACTTCACAAACGTAATAATCACTTTCTCCAGCAAAATGTTGTGCTAACAGCTGCTGTGAAATAACTAAATCGTCTGGGTGGGTATATTTAACCCATGTATTAAAATCAGTGGGCTGCAGCTGTTCGAGTTGATAACCAATAATACTCGCCCAACGGTTATTAAAGTACGCTTTACCGGTATCAACATACCAATCCCAAATCCCTACAGCGGTGCTATCGAGCACTAACTGTAATTGTGTTTTGTGCTGTTCAAGCTCTAATTCTTGTAATTTTAGTGCAGTGATATCGGTACGAATAGCGATATAGCTTTGCGGCAGCCCTTGTTCATCTAAAAAGGGGGCGACAGTAGTATCGACCCAGTAAAAAGCGCCATTTTTCGCCCGGTTACAGATTTGCGCATGCCAAATTTTGCCCTGTTTAAGGGTTTTGTACATACTTTTAAAAAAGCCTTTTGGATGAACGCCTGAATTTAACAAACGGTGATTTTGACCAAGTAACTCACTTTGGCTATAACCACTAATTTCACAAAACTTTTTATTTGCGAACGTGATCTGTCCCTTTATATCCGTTACAGCTACAATGGCATGCTCGTCTAGTGCACTTTTTTGCTCCGCTAATTGTTTCAAAGCCCGCTTGAGTGCAGTGCTTTGCTCTTCTAATCGTTGTTGCTGTTGAACTTTACTACTGACTAAGTGTTCAAGATCAATCGATAACTGATGTAATTCACTGCTGTCATCAAGAATAGGAATATTGGTACGCTCACCACGGGTAATTTCAGCACTGGCATTAGCAAGGCTAATAAATGGCCGCGATAATCGTCGCCCAAACCACCACGATAAACTCAAAATCACTAAAAATGCCAAGCCATTGGCAAGCACAGCAACAAACTTATAATCACTGGCGCTTTGCAACATCACAGCAGCTGGCTTTTCGACCAATAACTGCCAACCTTTTGCATTTGAAAAGTTCAAGTCAGTTAAAATAGCATAGTGCAATGTGTTATCTGTTTTATGATAGGTAAAAACGTGCTCAGTATTTGCAGAATTAGTGAAAAAATCTGCCGCTGGTAATGAGTTAGGGTGTAATTGAGCCCCCGTTATTTCACCACCGTTGACAATAAAAAAAGTCAGTTCTTCATTATCGTTATGAATATGTTCTAGATTATTAAGTAGGCCTTGGAAATTTACATCCACGAGTATAATTGTATGTAAGCCGCGTTGGTTATCTTCCATCGGTAATGCTACAAAATGACGTGGTTTGGCGCCCGCGGAAGATATAAAGACACTTTTTTGACCTTGTTCAATGGCCGCTAACATAGCAATTAATTGATCGCGATGTAAGGCAGAAAACGCACCGTTATTCACTGGATTTGGGGTATTTAAAGGGTCAAAAATAATGTGAATTTCATTTACAAAATCATACCGAGCAACAAATTCATCTATCAGTAGCTGTTTGTTAAGCTGGCTATGACTGAGTTGATCATTTAATAAATAGAGATCTTTAATATGATCAGCAAACCAAATATTTGCAAATTGCTTACCAATACTACTTAATTCGCCAAGCTCTATTTCAGCACTTTGTTTAAGGGAGTTACTCACATGTTTAAGGCTAAACCAGGACATTAAAAATAATGGCGCAAGCGCAATGACAATAAAAGTGACAATCAGCTTCGTCCGGATGGATTGCCCTTTATTCTTTATCTGACTATTTAGTCCCATCACATTTCCATTTTCAATATATTTAAACACTTACGTAAGTAGTAACTCATATTAATGCACTAAATAACACAAGACGCAAGTTTATGCGCCTTGTGTTTAGGTCATTACTTACTAATGTTATTTTTCCGGTAAAACTGCTGACTAAATTTTGTGTAAAGCACCGGCAATACAAATAAAGTCAAGAACGTGGCAGTAAATAACCCGCCTACGATCACCGTTGCTAATGGCTTTTGGATTTCAGCACCAATACCGGTTGAGATTAACATAGGGATCAACCCCAGAGCCGAAGTTAGCGCCGTCATTAACACAGGTCGTAACCGTGACAATGCGCCATTAAAGGCAGCGGTATCTAAACTATCACCACTTTTAACGCGGTTATTAATACTCTCGACCATTACCACACCATTGAGTACAGCCACGCCAAACAAAGTAATAAACCCTACAGAACTGGGCACCGATAAGTACTGGCCTGAGACATACAACGCAACCACACCACCTATCACCGCTAATGGGACATTCACTAAAATAAGCAATGCTTGACCAACGGAGCCAAATGCAAAGTATAACAGCAGTGCTATTAACGCCAGCGAGATAGGAACAACGATTGATAAACGCTGCTGTGCCCGTTGTTGATTTTCAAACTGGCCACCAATACTGATACCATAGCCTGGCGGTAAATCTACTTGCTCACTAATGGCGGTACGAATATCGGCTACCACAGATCCCATATCACGTCCTTGTACATTAGCTTGGATCACCACCCGGCGCTGAACATCATCACGGCGTACTTGCGGCGGACCAGATTCAATATTCACTGTTGCTACATCTGCAACCCGTACTAAGGCACCTGTCGGGGATGATAAACGCAAATCTGCAATTGCCTCGGGGCTGTTTCGAAACTCAGCACCAATACGCACATAAATATCATAGCGCTCATTGGCATTAATAATTTGCCCTGCCGCAACGCCGCCAATACCATGCTGAACTATAGTCATTAAATCGCCAACAGATAGACCATAGCGAGAAAGCGCTAAACGGTTTGGCGTGATCACTAATTGTGCTTCACCAGCTATTTGCTCCATTGCTACATCTTTTGCGCCAGCAACACCTTTTACTGCTTGCTCGATGGCTTGGCCTTTACTGACTAATACATCGAGATCAGCGCCAAACAGCTTAATTGCCAATTGCGCCTTAACCCCAGACAGGAGTTCATCGACACGGGTCGCAATAGGCTGAGAGAAGTTAAATAATAACCCCGGGAATTGCTCTAGCTTCTTTTCCATTAACACCTGCAACTGGGCTCGGTTATCAGCCGATTGCCATTCGCTGACCGGTTTTAGTCCTAAGTAAATTTCAATATTATTTACCGGCTCTGGATCCCCCCCAACCTCAGGGCGGCCAACCCGGCTTAGTGCATACTCAACCTCAGGAAACTCAAGCAATATTGCTTCAAGTTTTGGTGCAACCGCCAATGCGGTATCTAAACTTGCCGAAGGGGCTAATGTCACTCGTAAGTTGATGGTGCCCTCTTCAAGTTCAGGCACAAACTCGGTGCCAAGTTGCGGCAATAACACGCCCGCAATGACCACCAATGCCCCCGCTACGGCAATAACTGTTTTACGCGCATTCATTGCCCAGCCCAAACACAACTTGTAGGCTTTATCTAATGGTTCCAATACCATACTGCGCCTTAAGGTCACGCCATTAGCAAATAGATACACGGCAAGTGCAGGCACAATCACCAGTGCCACAATGACCGCTGCGATAATTGCCAGCATAATACTGATCGCCATCGGCTGGAATAACTTCGCTTCAACCCCTTCAAAGCTAAACAACGGCATAAATACAACCAAGATGATCAACGCCGCAAAAAACACCGGACGTGCAACTTCTTGTGCAGCTGAGTTAATACGTTGAATAGAGTTAAGTGATTTAGTTGTTGGCTGTGTTAAATGTCGGAAAATATTCTCTACCATAACCACTGAGCCATCGACTAGCATACCTATCGCAACGGCAATCCCACCCAACGACATTAAATTAGCAGAGAGTCCAAACCACGCCATTACACAAAGCGCTAGACCAATTGAAATTGGGATCGATAATAAAACCAATAGTGTGGCCCGTAAATTCATTAAAAATAACGCCAGCACGACCACTATAAACACAAATGCTAATAGCAGCGCATCAACCACAGTATCAACCGCTTTGGTGATCAAATCGGCTTGGTCATACAGCGGCTCAAACGTAACACCGTCAGGCAACGCTTGATTGATTAGTTCAATACGAGAGGTTATGCCGTCAATGGTTTGTTTAGTATTGGCGCCAATGCGCTTTAGCACCACACCTGTTACCACTTCGCCCAGAGAGGTAATGTTACCTTGTGCATCTTTGGTACTCATCGTTGCCGCGCCTTGACGAATTTCGCTGCCTAATGACACCTCAGCCACATCAGCAATGGTTACAACCGTGCCATTAATGGTTTTTAGCGGCGTTTGCGCTATTTCTTGTAAGCCCTGTTTACCTGCATTAAACCAGCCAGTTCCACGGATCACTAATTGCTCTTGACCACGGTTCATATACCAGCCACCGACATTGGTGTTGTTTTCTTCAAGTGCGCTCACAACTTGTTGCTGATCTAATTGATAGGCAATTAACTTGTTTGGATTCAGATTAACTTGATATTGACGCACATCGCCACCAAAGGACAGTACTTCTGTTACCCCATCAACAGGTAAAATAAGCAGTTTTACAATCCAATCGTTTAAGCTGCGCAGCGCCATAGAATCTAAACCAGACTCAGGTGAAGCTGCCAGTAAGTATTGATACACTTGGCCAAGCCCTGAGGTATTCGGTCCCATTTCTGGCAAACCAATGCCTTCTGGGATCAACTCTTTTGCTGCTTGCAGGCGCTCAAATACCAATTGCCGCGCAAAATAAATATCTACCCCTTCTTTAAACACCACAGTTACGCCAGATAAACCGGTTTTTGAAATCGACCTAACTTGATCGACATCAGGCAGGGCATACATCACCGCTTCTATAGGATAGGTGATCAGCTGTTCAACTTCGACAGCAGCTAAACCCGGTGCTTCGGTATTAATCGCTACTTGTACATTGGTTACATCGGGAAACGCATCTAAATTTAATTTAGGGATCACCACCGCACTCATCGCAACTACTATACACAACGCTAAAAATACCAGTAGTCGATTTCTAATAGCAGCATTCACTATTGTATTAAACATATTCGTCGCTCCTAATGGTTATGCGGATCAAAGCCGCCTTTCGCTTGCTCTGATGCAACAAAAAAAGCGCCTTCAGTCACCACTTTAGTGCCCTCTAGCACGCCTTTTATTTCACGAAAACCAGCAAAGCGTTGGCCTAGTTCAACTTCTGTCGAAATAAGCTCACCATCTTCATCTTGGACAAACACCGCCCAATCACCGTCAGGGTTTCTCAGTAATGCTTGCTCAGGCACTGCAAGTACTTTTTGCGCAGTGGCAAATTCAAAATACACATCACTGAACATACCCGGGTGCAAAGTATGTTGACTGTTTTTAACACTTAAACGCACCACCCTTGAACGGGTGGCTTGATCTATCGTATGCGCTTCTTGGATCACTGTAGCTGGGTACAATACTTGGTTTACTTTCACTTGCGCTGTAGCCCCTTTGGCAATTTCGATTGTTTGATTTGCAGATAATTTTGCCTCAACCCACAGTAAACTTTCATCGGCAATTAACATCAGCTCAATGCCTGCATTGACTCGCTGGCCTTGGGCAAAGTTATCACTGAGTACAGCACCTGATGTGCCCGCGTAAAGCGTGTATTCACCTAGTTTTTCAGCGGCAATATCTGCACTTTGTTCAATCGCTCTAACTGATAAACCAAAGGCTACCAGCTGACTCTGCGCTACTTCATATTCAGCCTTAGCTGTCAGTAAACGCTTTTCACTCACGGTGCCTTTACCCATCTTTTGCACTCGTTGCCACTCTGCTTTTGCTAATCGATAAGTGGTTTGTGCACTGGCAACCTCAGCACTAAATAAGCTGACCAATGGCGCGCCTGCTTTAATGTGCTGGCCCAGCGTTGCATGACGTTTCACCACGATTGAATCAACCCGTGGCGACAACACATAACTGCTATAGCCATTCGCTTTAATTTCGCCAGGTGCGTACAACTGTGACTTGTAGTTACGTTTTTCTAATGTGCTGATCTGCACATTTGCTAAACGCATCTGAGTCGCAGTTAAACGTACCCCACCTGTTTGCTCGTGCTCTGGCTGCTGCGGCGAAACCGCTTGTTCAGGAGTGCTGTCGTGCGGTGCTTCATCGGCTTCGTGCACGTGCATAGCTTGTACTTGTGCTTCGCTGTGTTCATGCCCGGCTTTAGCATGATCAACATCTTGCGGCACAGATGCGGCTGCCTGTAACACGTTGGCAAACATAAATACGAGGGTAGAAAAAGTAATATTTAAGCGCTTCATAAGGCTACTCCATCAATCAGGGGACGTGTAAAGGTGGTAATATAATTGCTAAGTTGGCCACTTTGGGTTAACCAATCAACGCTCGCCAATTGGCTTTGCTGAACAATATCAACCCCGGCAAGTAATCCTGAAATACGTTGTTGACGCATGGTTAGGTATTCAGCAGTACTGATATCACCGCTTTGCCATTGTTGCTCAATCAATTCAAGGCTGCTGTCTGCATTTGCTTGATTTATTGACTGCCAACGTTTTACACGCAGCGCATACGCTTGCATTACCTCTTTGCTCGCTTGTGCTTGAAATGTCATGGTGCGCTGTAATGCGCGATATTCAGCTTCTTTAGACATCGCCAGTAATTCAGACGCTTGGTATTCATCACTAAAGTTATTGAAGATATTCAGCGGCATAGAGAAGTTTAAAGAGACAATATTATCGTCGCCATTTTTACCCGCAGCAATCCCTACCGTGGGTTTCACAGCGCGCTCAGCTTTAATCACTTGCACCTGCTGACGCTGGTATTGCCATTGTGACTTCACCAATAATAGCTGCGGATGTTGCAACACATTATCAGTGTCTATATTGGTTTTAATACCAGTAAGTAACTGCTCAGGAGTGAGCGTGGTGTCTTCTTGCCATGTTGGTAACAACACTTGTACTGCTAATTTAGCATCGGCATAGGCACTGGCTTGTTGTGCTGTTTGATTCAAAATTTCAGACAATGAGTACAAGGCCAGTTGCTCATCAAGCAGCCCTACTTCCCCAGCTGCTCTACGGCGTTTAATTACGCTAACTAAACGCTCTAG
This sequence comes from Pseudoalteromonas sp. S1727, assembly GCF_005886375.1. Classification (NCBI taxonomy): domain Bacteria; kingdom Pseudomonadati; phylum Pseudomonadota; class Gammaproteobacteria; order Alteromonadales; family Pseudoalteromonadaceae; genus Pseudoalteromonas; species Pseudoalteromonas sp. S1727. The sequence goes on along the minus strand of NZ_PNDT01000011.1, from coordinate 6,396 downwards.
CTGCTGCTCTTGATCTTGTGCGAGTTGAAAAGCCGCTTTGCTGCTACGCCAATTGATAAGCGCAATCATGGTTTGTTCAACAAGTTGTAAATAGCTAAGCTGCAACTGCTGTTGCTGCGCCATTAGCATTAGCTGCGCCGCAGTTAATTGCGCACCTTGTTGATCATTAATATCAAATGTTTGACTCACCCCGAGGCTAAAGTTATTTGCATCGCCCTCTCTTTCCAAGCTCGACTCAAGGCTTGGGTTATACAACGATTGCCCTGCAGCACGAACAGCCGCCGCGGCACTTTGTAACTGCTGATAATCAGCTTGTAAATTTGGATGTTGTTTTAATTGCGTCAACAACCAGTTTAAATCGCTAGCATTAGACGTTGGCGCAGCCAATGTTTTCGAAGCTGCTAATACAGCCACACAAAGGCAAGCAAACCGAAACGGTTTGTTTAAATTCATAACGTATACTCTTACTAAATAAATCGGTGACCAAAATAATGGCCAGCTAAAAAGTTAACTTAGTAAGGTAGCAATAGGAGGGCGTAAATCAGGAATGAGTAAACGAGAGTTGAACGCAGGATCGTTCAAACTAATAATATCGTAACTAGGTAAATTTGCAGGGTGTTGCCATGGTTCAGTAAATAAAACAGAAATATGGCAGACATGGCAATGGGCATCATCAGCGTTATCAGCCAGTGCTTGGCTTAATTGCTGGTGTTGCAGCTGATGAGTATCATGATCATTATTAATCATGCAGTGTTGATCGAGTTCGCTTTGCTGGTGTAATAATTGCGAGGTGGTATTAATAGCAGTGTTATGATCAGCCACGTCAAAACTGTCCAGCACAGGCTGAAGTAGTAAAAAGGCTAAAATTAACAACACTGATTGCTTCAAGCAATAAACCCATTAAAACGATATTGTCAATAACCTTAACAGATATTAATCGCCCTGCAAAGAATTTAGCAACTTTTGTTAATTTCTAACGCTGGCTAATTTAGCAACCGTCATTTAATATTGTGAAATCAGCATAATAAAAATACAGAGAAGCACTAAATATGGGCCACCAGCATTCCCACAGTCATGACACTGACAACCAAAGTGACCGCCAGTTAGGCTTAGCTGTATTTATCAACGTGTTACTAACTGTAGCCCAAGTTGTCGGCGGTGTGGTATCGGGTAGCTTGTCTTTAATTGCCGACGCGCTGCATAACTTAAGTGATGCAGCGGCTATTTTTATTGCCCTCATCGCTCGTAAGATTGGCGGTAAACCCGCAGATGAACGTTATCACTTTGGCTATAAACGAGCAGAAATTTTAGCCACACTTTTAAATAGCACTACGCTTATAATCATCGGTGGCTTTTTAATTATCGAGGCGATCGAAAGTTACTTTAACCCAACCCCAATTGATGGTTGGATTGTTGTTTGGGTGGCCGCATTGGCACTTGTGATTGATATTGGTACGGCGATACTCACCTTCCACGCTGGCGCTAAAAACAGCATGAATATTCGCGCCGCATTCATTCATAATATATCAGATGCGATGGCGTCTATTGTGGTGATTGTAGCGGGATCATTGATCATTCTTTATCAGTGGTACATTGTTGATTTAATAGCGACAATTTTAATTTCCGCTTATGTAATTTATCACGGTGTGTTGTTACTCATTGAAAGCTGTAAAATTTTAATGCAAGCCGCCCCTGACGACTTTGACCGCAACGAGGTAAGCGCTGCGCTGTGTAAACAGTTTGCGATTAAGCAAGTACACAGCCTTAAAGCTTGGCAATTAGATGATAACCAAACTTGCTGCGAACTAGTGCTAACCCCATTTGCTGAACTGGTACTTGCTGACGTTAAAAACTATTTGCATGATGAGTTTGCTATTGAGCATTGCATTATCGAGCGTCGCGAATAACGACAGTGTTGTGGATAATCGTTGCATTTAATCGAATTTTATTGAAAACAGCTCGCGTTCTCATTTATCATCGTATTTTATAATACGTTCAAGGTGTGTGAGTTGTTAAAATTATGGCTACGTCGTACTCATTTAATACTAACATTGGTGAGTGGCTTATTTTTAATTTGTTTAAGTATTACTGGTGCACTACTTGTGTACGCCAAAGACATTCAACGCCTTGTACAGCCACAGCTGTGGACAGTAGATAACCCCACCAATAATAGTGTGATTGCCTACCCTGTTTTAATCAACACCCTCGCGTTACACACACAACAACCCATCACTTTACTAATGCCAGAGCAAAATCCTGCTTATGCATGGCAAGCGCAGCTTGCCAACAAACAATACGTCAGTGTGGATCCGTATACTGGTGCAGTTATTCATCAGTATGATTATTACAGTACGATTTATGGTTTTACAATGGCACTGCATCGCTGGTTACTTTACGAAGACGGCAACGGTGATCGGCCATTGCGAAACTGGGTATCGGTTTGTGCGCTGATTTTTATTATTAATATGCTTGTTGGCGTCTATATTTGGCTAAAACCCAAAAACCGCTTAAAACGTTTGGTGATCAAACCAAAAGCAAAACTCCGTATTTTGTTATATCAATTGCACACTGTCATTGGTATGTATCTATTTATCCCATTGATATTAATTGCTTTCACTGGTATGGCCTTTAATTGGAAGACACAAACCCAAGCAGTACTAGAGTTTGTAACTCAAAATCAAGTTGAGCCTCGCCCTCCTGCCCCACGCATTGATGTGCCAGACAACATCGATCGAGATAACTTAGCTGTCGCATTACATAATGCTTTACGCGCCTTTCCTGATGCAGAACTGTTTCGTATTTACATGCCAAAAACAGCTAATGAACCACTTGCTTTAAGAGTCAAAAACCCAGGTGAGAGTCACGCTTATAGCTGGGTATGGGCAAATCAATATACTGGCACTGTAGTGCAATCTTATGATGCCTCACGTGCTAATTTCACAACCCAAGCATGGAATTTTCGATATAAGTTTCATATTGGCGACTTTGCAGGGGTATTAGTGCAAATACTGTGGTTATTCATCGCCCTCACCCCTGTACTATTTACTGTTAGTGGCGGTTACTTTTGGTATAAGCGACATTATCGTTAAGGTTGTCTCTAAAACAGTTAACGCTACTGGTTAAAGCGTAGCTGTGGTAGATGTAGCAAATGGCTCCATCAACTGCTGCGCTTGGTCGGCTTTATTGCTTGTATCTGTATGAACGATTAACACCCACTTTCCTGTACTTGTTGCCCTCCGTACATCACTTATCAGTGGATCATGATCGGGGCGGATTGAAATAAAGCCTGCGACCAGCAAGGCAATAAACACACTGATAGTACAAATTCCAGCGTACGTTTCAAATACAAAATTTTGCATGAATTCTACGTCAACAAAAAGAAAAACACTGCTTATAAGTATGCCTACAACAAGCCCTATCACTGCATAGAATAGGTGCGTTTTTAGTAACGTTTTTCCTATGTTCTTATCTTCAGGCTCTACTTTTTCATCAAAAGCTTGGTCGTAAGGAGAAATGAGATTTATGTTACTTTGCTCAAACTGAGTGTGTTGGCTCAAAGTTTCAAATGCTTTATTTACTTGCTCTTCACTATCAAAAATAGCCGCTACTTTAGTTGCATGTTCTTCGTTATTTATCGTGGTTGTCATCTTTCACCTCCGGGCGAATTTAATAGAGAATTACACCAATAAAATCAACATAGCGTATGCTGCAAAATAAGTACCGTTTGCTTTACACATTATGCGAGTAGCATGTTTCCTAATACGATTTATATAAAAAGCAATTAAGCTATTGATTGACAATATTTAAAATAAATATTGTCATAGTTCAAGAGTAAAACACAAAGCAGGCTTTCAAGATTTGTAGTTTATAAGTGGCATCACCACCACGTAAAACTTACATAATACGGTAAATATTTCAGTTCAACGAATACTCCATGCATGGTAAATTGACTGGGTCTCTCTGGTGTACCGATCTCAATAGCAAAAAGACAATTGATAATAACTATCAATTACCTTGCCTTTACACTTCTTTACACTTATTATTGCGCCAATAAAAATAGCAATATTTTCTCGTTAATTACCTTAGGGATCTTCATGTTAAAAACCTCTTTAAGCTTATTAGCCCTCGCTATAAGCACTACCACTTTCGCTGATGACACAATTAATAAAAACCAACTAACCGACGAGCAAATGGAACGAATTATTGTTTCTGGTAGCCGTGTTTTTGAAAGCATTGATGAAGTCCCTGCATCAATTACCGTAATCAATCAAAAACAAATTGAAGAGCATTTAAAGGTAAATCCTGAGCTACAAAGCTTACTTGCGCAAATGGTGCCGGGCCTCGCTCCAGATACCGGCAGTTCAAGTAATACCGGACAAACACTGCGCGGTCGCGCCCCGTTGGTGATGATTGACGGAGTACCGCAATCAACACCGCTGCGTAATGGCTCGTTAGGCATTAAAACCCTCGATCCAAGTGCCATTGCTCGTATTGAAGTGATCAAAGGAGCAACCTCGATTTATGGTAACGGTGCATCGGGCGGTATTATTAATTACATCACTAAACAGGCTAAAAGTGATGATAAAACAGCAGGTGAAATAAGCTTATCGAGTCGCTTTAGTGCGGTAAAACTTGAAGAGAGTGCGGGTGCTAGAGTTTCTGCTGCAATTAATGGCCGTGCAAATAAGTTTAGCTATTTAGTCACCGCAAGCTATGAAGAAAATGGCGTACAACGCGATGCAGAGGGTGATATTCTCGGTTTGCAATACGGTTTATCAGACGCTGTCACGCAAAACTATTTTACTAAGTTAGGTTACGATTTTAATGATGATAAGCAATTACAATTTAGTTATAACTACTTCAGCTCACAACAAAAAACTGATCTTGGTGATATCACCGGCGACATGAGTGTTGGGGAAAAAACCTACGCAATTCATGTACCAGTAGAATTACAAAAACAAGGTAAACCACAAGGTCCTGAAGGCAACGAAAATATCACCTTAAAATACACCGACTACGCGCTGTTTGAAAATACCCAAATGACCTTAGATCTCTACATGCAAGATATTGAGAATGTATTCTTTTATTCACCAAGCCTTGCCAATCCTGACGAGAACTATGACGGTGGTCAGTCTGTTATCAGCTCCGATAAAAAAGGCGCGCGAGCAACATTTAACACACAAATTGATTTTGAGTCTGTAGCAGCTACCTTCATTTATGGTATTGATGCACTAAACGATGTAACTTCACAGCCATTGGTCGATGGACGAGTCTGGGTACCTGAAATGGATATGCAAAGTGTCGCTGGCTTTTTACAAACTAAATGGGTAATTGCGGATGATCTCATAGTCAAAGCTGGTGTGCGTCAAGAAAGCATCGACTTAAGCGTAGATGATTACCGCACACTTAAACTATGTAAAACACCAACCCAGTGCTCTGTGCCAATTAACGTCAAAGGAGATACCATTGATTACGACGCCACTACCTATAATTTTGGCATTAAATACAATCTGAATGAAAAATTCAGCCCATTTATAAGTTACTCACAAGGCTCTGATATATCAGATGTTGGCCTACTACTTCGCGCAGCCACAGTGAGCGATATTGGCCTTATTCAAACGCAAGCCTCAATTATAGACAACTACGAAATTGGTTTTAACTCACAATTTGACACTCTTCGTATTGAGGTCGCAGCCTACCGCAGCACTTCAGAGCTTGGTACTAGCAATCAATTTAATGAAGTAACCGGCGTTTACGAACCTGTACGTGCCCCACAAGAAATTTGGGGTTACGAAGCACTGGTAGATTATACTATTGCCGCGAACCTTAAATTACTAGCCACGTATAGTTATGTTGAAGGCAAAAACACCGAAGCAGATATTTACTTAGGCTCAAAACAGATCAGCCCGCCAAAGGCAACTGCAAACCTAAACTGGCAACCGAGCGATGAAATGTCATTCACTTTAAGTTACCTGTATGTTGGCGATAGAAAGCGCTTTGGTGCAAACGATGATGGCAAGTATGTGGGTGACCAAGGTCCTGTCGATAGCTACAATATCTTTAACTTAAGCGGCCAATACCAATTTGCTAATAATTGGCAAAGCTTTGTAGGTATTGAAAACCTATTTAACGCAGACTACTTCCCAGCACGTGCACAGTCTTATACATACGGCGGTTACAATATTAAAGGACTTGGTACCACAGCTACAGTCGGCGTTAAATATCAATTCTAACCCCTGATCACCTCACTCGTTCATTACCGTGAGTAATGAACGAGACTCTATTAATTTCACTTCTAACTTTCATAGCACCTGACACCTAAAGAAGTGCCTACTTTTATGGAGTCAGAGCACTCACCTTTCATCTTCCATCTTTCATCTTTCACCTTTAATCTTT